>CAYOBH010000163.1:0-5831 GCA_964402125.1 uncultured Verrucomicrobiota bacterium | reverse complement strand
CATTCTGCCTGATATCCTCCGTGAACTCGGTGTTCTCCAGCGCAGCGGGTGGTGAAAATAAAGCTGAGGGTGCATGGGGTTTTGACCGCGAAGACGCAAAGACGCGAAGCTTGGGGGCATGATTTTATGCAAAATAATTTTGCACAGAATGATTTTCCGTGGGTGCATGGAGAGGTTTAAACCGCAGATTAACGCGGATGGACACTAATTCAGAGACCAAGGTGTAATCCTATCTTTTTAACCTTTATTGATTGAGTGGCGAGCTGGTATTCCGACCCACTGAAAAAAAAGACGCGGAAGGCGATTTCGCTCCGCGTCCGGCTTATGTTTGAGGGGCTCCGAAGATGGATTGAGGGAAGCGCATGGAGCGCTTCCCGACGTCCATCATAGAGCGCTCCGACTCAATCTGATTTTTTCTTTTTCCTCTCCCGAACGGCCTCGGTCAGAAGATATTCGATCTGGCCGTTGATCGAGCGGAAATCGTCCTCGGCCCAGGCTGCAAGCTCTCTCCACAACGAGGGGGAAAGCCTGAGCAGGATCTGTTTTTTTGCATTGTCCTTTTCCGCTTCTTCCATAGGTTTTCCCTTATACCCTGAAACGAGCCCGGTTAGTAAATGGTCCCTGAATTGACGATGGGCTGCGCTTCCTTGTTTCCGCACAGTACGACGAGGAGATTGCTCACCATCGCGGCTTTCCGCTCTTCGTCGAGGTCGACGATGTGGTTCGCGCTCAGTTTGGCAAGGGCCATTTCGACCATGCCGACGGCGCCTTCCACGATGAGCTGGCGGGCCGCGACGACGGCCGAGGCCTGCTGTTTCTGGAGCATGGCTTGGGCGATTTCCGGAGCGTACGAAAGATGCGTGATGCGCGCCTCGACGATTTCAAGGCCGGCAAGTTCCACTTTCATCTGTATCTCGGTTTTCAGGCTTTGGGCGATCTCCTGGCTCGAGCCGCGGAGAGACTTCTCGTTGTCGTCGTCGGCTGCGTCGTAAGGATACAGGCGCACGATGTTGCGAAGCGCAGAGTCGCACTGGATCGAGAGGTACTCGGAGTAGTTGTCGACGTTGAATACCGCCTTTGCGGAATTGACCACCTTCCACACCACGACGATGCCGATGATGATGGGATTTCCGAGCGCGTCGTTGATTTTCTGCTTCTCGTTGTTCAGGGTCAGAGCTTTAAGCGAAATCTTCTTGGAAGCGGTTGATCTCATAGCCGATGTCGGAATATTGACGTTCCCGAGCTTGACGCTCTGCGCACCGTCTGCTCCGCTGATCGAACCGGAGGAAGGCTTATTGGACGCAGGAGCAGTACCAGTCACAAAGGGATTTACGAAGAAAAATCCCGGACCTTTCAGGGTTCCGTAATAGGTACCGAAGAAGGTAAGCACGAGCGCTTCATTCGGTTTGAGCACCTTGAGGCCGCAATAGAGGATCGGCCCGATAAGACATGAATACACCAATGCGGAGACGATCAGGGTAACGCCGACCGCCAATGCTTCACCCTTTTCTGCGAGAATACTGCCGTGCACGAGAGCGGCAACCGATGCGAGCATAAGAGCGGTGTTCAAAATAAGCATGAACATGCCGCTGGATTTTCTCGCTTCCTTTTCAACTTCAATGATTTCCTGAGCCATACTATTCCTCCATTACTTTTACGCACGGCAGTGCCGTACGCGATTTCTTCCACTTTCTTAACCCTACGCGATGTTTCCGGAGTGACCATCCCGAAACATCAAAATGATATCGTATTGATATCACGATGGTATTAATGAAAATTCAGATAATGTCAATAGGAAGTACGCTCAAAAGCCGGATTTTTTTGCACATATCGGTCCCTGCAAAAAAACCGCCGGATTCTCTCCGGTTCCCGTTCCGCCATTCCCGCGCCTGTTGTGGATTTTTTCCCCGAAAGCGCTTCGTATTTATGAGGAGCAGCTCATCTTTCGGAATGCCGCGAAATATGGTTTTGACTCTTCGCTCATTATACATTCCTATGTTTGCAAAAGAGGGTTGATATTTAAGGCTGGATTCTTTGGTCTGCCGATCGAATTTCAGCGCTCCGATTAATTGGGAACCACGGATGAGGGTACAAAAGATCCATTTTCTTATCGTCGGTGCCGTGCTGGCAGTCGGGGTACTGCTCGGGGGAGGAGTGCGCCGCTCGGCCGCAGCGTTTATCCAACGGGTCAAAGGCCGAAAAACGGTGTCCGACCGAATCGAGCAGTTCGGGCCGTCGGCCAGAGAAAGGCTTCTTCCCGATTTTGACCGAATCGGAACCGCCTATCCGCCAGACAAGGTCACGCTCGTTGGAATCAAGGCGGACCGGCGGCTCGAAGTATGGGTTTCCGATCCTCCCCGGTTCCTCAAATCCTATCCGATTCTCGGTTCAAGCGGCGGTCCGGGCCCCAAGCTTCGTGAAGGAGATTATCAGGTGCCGGAAGGGCTGTATGGGATTGAATCCTTGAATCCGAACAGTTTGTACCACCTGTCCCTGCGCATCGATTATCCAAACCCATTCGACATTGCCAAGGGAACTCTCGATGGACGCCGCAATCTCGGAGGCGACATCATGATCCACGGGAAAAGCTCCTCCGTTGGCTGTCTGGCTATGGGCGATCCGGCCATCGAAGAGCTGTTTGTTCTTGCCGCCGAGTCTGGAATTGAAAACCTCTCGGTCATTCTGAGCCCCGTTGATTTCCGCACGGAAGCATATCCGGACAATCTGGACGGATTGCCCGCATGGACGCCGGAGCTCTACGATGCAATCCGACAGGAAATGCTGAAACTGCGTCAGTAGCATTTGATGCCCGTAATCAGGAACATATCGAGAGAATTTTAAGGGCTGCGCGGCAATCAAAAGATGCCGAATCTGTGATTAATTCGACTCTTTTTGCTCACCGATTTGGCGGGAAATCCATTTGTGGGGAAATTCTCCACAAGGCTCGGGCTTTACATTGTGAGCTGATCTCCACTATATAAAATCAGTCGGCTACGGGTGTAGCCGAAAGAGACAATGGTTTGATAAGCGGGTTTGGTAATAGGGAGCCTGCATTAATCTGGTCGTTGTTTCGAATGTTTAAGTACTCACCGGAGAGGATCCGGTGAATCGGAACCTCAATGGATCCGAGTGATTGTATACGAACGTTCGGTCGATCGTTTCACGAGCGATACCGGTTTCCCTAGCCACGGGAAATCGCGAACGGTCCGGAGCCTGCCGTCGGTATCGGCGGCAGGTATCTGGATTTTTATGGAAGAGGCTTTACCGAGTATTTTGGCATGAAGAGTAATGATGCAATGGAGAGGATCCGTCAGGAGATGGCGGAGCGTGAAAAGGGCTATCGGGCGCGGGCACTTAAACTTTTTCCGCACGTATGCGGCAGCTGCGGACGGGAATTTTCCGGCGCAAAATTAAAGGAGCTGACGGTTCATCATAGGGATCATAATCATCAAAATAATCCGCCGGACGGAAGCAACTGGGAGCTTTTGTGCGTCTATTGTCATGACCATGAGCACGAAAAACATAAGATGAAGGGCTTCGGCAGCTCGGACGACCGCAGCGTTAAGCGGGGCGGATTCTCCGCGTTTGAAGGGTTGGACTCGCTGTTTGGCGATCAGAAGGGCGATGAAAACAACGCGTAAATGCACGATCTGCCCGAAAGGGTGTGAGCTTGCTCCCGGCGAATTTGGGGACTGCCGGGTGCGTACCAACGTTGACGGAACGATCTGCTGTACAACCTACGCCCTTCCCTGCGCGCTGAATATTGATCCGATTGAAAAGAAGCCCCTTTTTCATCTTCTCCCCGGATCGCCGATTCTTTCGATCGCAACTGCGGGCTGCAACCTGCACTGCAAGCAGTGCCAGAATCATTCGATTTCTCAGAACGGGGAAGCGTATTCATCCAGCGGATCTAACCTGCCGCCGACCGAGTTGGTGGCAATTGCTAGAGAAAAAGGAGTTCCTTCTATTGCCTACACGTATACCGAACCGCTTGTTTCTTATGAATATACGTACGACTGCTGCAAGGCCGCAGCGGAGGCCGGAATCAAAAATGTGCTCGTTACCGCCGCCTATATTAACCCGGATCCGCTGCGGGCGCTTTGCCCGTATGTTGATGCGGCGAACGTTGATCTTAAATCTTTCTCAGACGACTTTTACCGAAACATTTGCGGAGCGCGCCTTCAACCGGTACTTCATGCGCTGAAGGGAATGAAGGCCGGCGGCGTTTTTTTAGAGATCACCAACCTGCTTATTCCAACGCTGAACGATTCGACGGAAGAGACCAAACAACTCTGTAATTGGGTGATCGAAAATCTGGGAGATGAAACACCGCTTCATTTTTCGCGCTTTTTCCCTCAACATCAGCTGCAGCATCTTCCGCCGACTCCGGAAGAAACGCTGCTGCACGCTCGAGAGATAGCGCTTAATGCGGGCCTCAAATTTGTTTACGTCGGAAACCTGCAAAGCAGGGAAGGGGAGAGTACCCGCTGTCCGAGGTGCGGAAAGCTCCTGATCGAACGAAGAGGATATCGCGTGGTGAAAAACCGTATTGATCTGGGGAAATGCCCCGGCTGCAAAACACCGATTCCCGGAATATGGGATTAGGCCCTTCAGCAGAAGGTGTTCCGATTAGGGCACCTGTCCGGTGCCCGTAATCGGGAACATATCGAAAACCACCCAAGAGTGTGGGATCGAAACTTCCTACTCTAAATCGACAGCGATGATGTAGTATCCGGAGCTATCGCCTCCATGCTCCGTGTCCGTGAAGCTGCTGGTCGGATAGGTCAGTCCTTGGGCAACAGGCTCGAAGCGCTTCTGGAGATCGTCGGTCCAGTACACCGAGTAGGTGCGGCCGGGCTGCGGATCCCAGTAGACCGTTGTGCTGTCGATGGCCGTGGTCCGGAAGCGCGATGCGTTGTTCGCGGGGTCGGTTCCGGCGATCTGTTCCTGCCGATTGTTGAATCCGTCGTTGTCGGGGTCGTCGTTGGGGCCCTGATCGAGCGATCCGAAATAGTCGTTTTCCCACGCGTCACTGAGCTGGTCGCCGTCGGTGTCGACTGCGGAGCGCACGATCCACGAGAGGCTTCCACTGCGGGTAAGCGGATATCCGGTCCCGTCGGCCGCCGCAGGCCACGGCGCCTGGTCGAAGTAAAAGACCTCGTCGACGACCACCCAGGAGATTTCGAGCGGGAGTAGCGGATCGTCGGAATCCTGCGGGTGCTCAAGCGCAACGCGTTCACCGCGGTTGGAGAGTTTGCCGAGGAACGGTCCGAGGATTGTCTCGTTCGCGGGATCAATGCCGTAGGTTCTGCGGAAGAGATTCATGGCCGCCGTGTTGGAAGGATCAAACGGCACCAACCACACCTTTTCGCCTGCGGCCAGGATAAAGTCAGCGGGGAAGGTGTAGGAGACGCCGCCATCGATCCGCCAAGCCCCGGCGGTGGTGACAAAAGGCACCGGCGCTGAGGAGCGGTTTTCGAGCTGGATATATTCAAGCATATCGCCGTCGGCATAGCCTTGGGGCGCGGGCGGATTATACATTAGCTCGCTGATCCATACCGACGTTGCAGCGGGACGGTTGGTGGCATTGGGCGTTGGAATCGTCGTGATCCAGTCGGTCGCGCCGTCGGGATAACGCCCGAGCGAAACGCCGTTCTCCTGCCCCTTGAAGCGGATCGCATCGGTAATCCCGGACGGGGAAGAGAGGATGACCATCTCGCCGGCCTTGTCGAGTCCGAAGCCGGAGACGCGGTCGGGATGGAAATCGTATTCGTCGAAGAGGACGAATCCAAGCGCGGGCACCTCGGTGCCGTCCGGGATCGCCCACTTGT
>CAYOBH010000162.1:0-5868 GCA_964402125.1 uncultured Verrucomicrobiota bacterium | reverse complement strand
ACGAACAATACTGGAAACAAAAGCTGATGGCCTTCCTGCACGACCCGCCGTGCAAATGTTTCAACATTGCTGAGCATGAAATCATTGCGGAGCGGTTTCGCAACGAGGCAGGTATCGCGCCGGAAGAATATGACGCGTTCAAGAAGAGCTGCGACCATATGGCATCCGCCGCAGACCGCTTCCCTTTTCCGAAAGGGAAATGTTCGGCAAAATTTACCGGTGGAGAAGAATTTCCGTTTAAACATCCGTTCTGCAAACAGCGACTCATCTACCGGACGCCGTTGCAGACCGCCGAGCTGGCCGAGGAAAAGTTTCAGAAAACGGCGGGCGGCATCCCGCGCGATCTGGATTGGAATAGCAAGTTTTTCCTCTATTGGCGTCGTTGGCCGGAGGAGTCGGCCAAACAGGATGAACGTCTGGCCTATCTGCCTGCTGACACTCGCATTCCCGACCACACCATCTGGAACCACATGAGCCTGACCTCCGCTTTTCAGGCCTGCGTCAATGAACAGGGCGATCTAAAACCCGCTTTCCTGCAGTTCCAGCTCGGTCCTGTGCAGGAGTTCATTGCCGCCGCCAAAAGTACCCGCGATTTGGCGGCGGGTAGCTATGTGCTCGCCTGGCTGACCGCTCACGCCATGAAAGCCATCTCGGATGAAATCGGCCCTGACTGTATCATTTTTCCCTCGTTGCGGGGTCAACCGATTTTCGATCTGCTGCACAAGCCGCTGTTTGATCAGGTCATGCTGACGGGGACGAACGGACAACCCGAAACCTTGTGGAATCGCCTGTACAGCGAAAGGGATATTTCCCGCCTGTTGCGCCCGACGTTGCCGAATCGTTTCTGCGCCCTTGTTCCAGCTTGGCGAACGGATCTTGGCCATATGGCTGAAAAAGCGGTTCACGCCGCGCTCGAAAAGATTGCGGATACCGTTTGGCCGCAGGTGGCGAAGGGATTCGCCGTTAAAGATAAGGTGGAATGGAAACCGTTTGACCCAACGGATATCGATTGCCAGAGATGGAAGGATCAGATAACGAGCTTCCCTCAAATCACATGGACGATCTCGCCATGGACAAAGAAGCCAGATGTCGGAGCAAGCATCCTGCCGCAACAGGCACTGGCTGAAAGCATTCCATTGGATGATCGCGACAGTCGGAATTATCCGCTCAACCCTGGTTTTTTCTGGCAGGCCCATTTGGAAGGGTCCAGCCGCGATATGGCCGCCCGCCGGAACCTGCGCGATTTCGCCCAGACGATTCACGACTTCAACCGTCAGGCTGGTTCTAAAAAGGATCGGCTCACCGGTCGCGACGAGGAAATTGGATCGACTGGCTACTCGGCCATGTCGCTGATCAAGCGGCTTTTCCATGAACAGGTTTTGCGGACTGCGCTGGGCGTATCGAAAGAGGTGTTCTGGAACGCCGCTGGTTACGACGATACCCGTACGGTGGCTGAAGCCAATCCCATGTCCGAAGAGGAAAAAAAGCGCGGACAGAAAAAATCGGCCAATCCCTACATTGCGATTCTTGCATTGGATGGCGACGAAATGGGCAAGTGGATGTCCGGCGAAAAGGCCCGCCCTTTCCTTGAGAACCTCTCGGGAAAGGCTCCCGATTATTTCAGGGGTTTGGGCGTAGACGATAATCTTCAACGTGCGCTTTCGCCCGCCTACCATCTCCAATTCAGCGAAGCGTTGTCGAATGTGGCGCTCCATATCGCCGACCGCGTGGTTTCCGCTTATGATGGACAGCTCATTTATGCGGGCGGCGACGACGTTCTGGCGATGTTGCCGGCCATGAATGCCCTCCATTGTGCGCAGGCGTTGCGTCTCTGCTTCCGGGGAGAGGCTTTGCCTGAGAACGTGCGAATTCGCGTACAAACACTTCACAGCAAGGGAAATGGATTTATCTCCGCCGGACAGGATTATCCGCTCATGGTTCCCGGGCTGGAGGCGGATGTTTCCTGTGGGATTGCCATTGGCCACTACCAGCATCCGCTTCAGGCCTTGGTGCGCGAGGCACAGCAGGCAGAGAAGCGGGCTAAACGGGAATATGGTCGCTCCGCCTTCGCCCTCTCGCTCATCAAGCGTTCCGGCGAAATGATTCACTGGGGAGCTAAATGGAATTGGAAGGCTCTTGCTCTCTATGACTGCTTTGAGCAATGGAACGGGGAAAATGGGCCTCTTTCCGGTCGCTTCCCGTACGCGCTGGCTGAACTGCTCAAGCCTTACCGCCTCAGCGCAGATAAAAAACCGGATGCTTCATTCAAGGATGTGGTTTGGGCCGAGTTTCTCCATGTGCTGGATCGGCAAAGCCAAGGAAAGCTCGATGCAAAAGATGCTCCGTTGGCCAAGGACTATCTGGCCGAGTGTGTAGATGCCGGAAAATGGGAGGATTTCGCCAACCTGTTCCTTGCCGCAACCTTTATCAACCGTCCACGAGGAGAATAATATGTGCTGGTATGAAATGACGATCAAACCCCGCGATATCCTATTTTTTCGCGATGCCAAACCGATGGAAGCTTCTTCGGTCGGTAGCGGAGCCAACTGGCCGCTGCCCAACACGCTGCACGACGCACTCTTTCATGCACTGCGTGAAAAATGGCCGGAAAAACAGGATTGGGAATTTACCCACAAGCACGCCAATAGAAAGGACAACCGCGAAACGAGGGATTTTGAAGACCTGCGATTTGGCGGGCTGAAAACCTTCGGGTTGTTTCCTTCGCGCGATGGTGAAATCTGGTTGCCGTGTCCATCTGATGTGGATGCGGAAGGAAACCCCATGCAGCGCGTTCCGAAACCCGCTCATACCAATCTTCCGGATTGGATCGATCAGGTCATCCTGCCCGTCGGAAAGCCATCGAAGAAGGATCGCCCAAAATGGATCCCGGCCAGACAATGGATCGATTATGCGAATGGGAACTCCATTGTGTTCGACGATAAAGCCAAGCCACTCTTTCATGCCGAACACCGTCCTGGAATTGCCATCGATCCGGAAACCGGAAGTGTTGATACCGGCAACGATGAAGAGGGCGGAAAGTTCTACCTCGCCGAATATCTGCGTCTGGCTGATGACGTTTCCCTGCGTGGTTTCGCCTCCTGCGAGTCGTCGTTGCGTGGCGAAAAAACGACCGACGTCCTCCAGAGCTTTTTCGAACAAGGCAATACGCAGACAATGGTCTTTGGAGGGCAGCGCGGCGTTGTTCAGCTCAACGGAACACGCACCGAAAAACCATTGTCCATGCTTGTGCTCGACAAGAAACCAGATGAACTGCTGGTAAAATGGGTGTTGCTTTCCCCATCCATCTTTATCGGCGGATGGCTTCCGGGATGGATTGATCGGGAGACTGGAAAGGTTCGTCTCAAAGCCGAACGGCCCGAGCGCCAGCCAGGCCAGAGCCGCGAAGCATGGCGCGAAAGTCTAAAACACGTGCCAGAAATCGATGCCAAGCTCATCGCCGCATCGATCGAAAAACCAATCCCCTTTTCCGGCTGGAACAACCGCATTGGGGGGCCGCGACCCACCATGCTTGCCGTTCCCGCCGGATCGGTTTACTGGTTCAGGGCAACAACAGGCAAAGATGCGGACGCCCTCATCAAAACCCTGCAAGGCCGCTGCAAAAGCGATTTCTATGGAGAAAAAGGCTTCGGACTCGGAATATGTTTATAAACAGCAAATTAACCAAGGAGAAAACTAATGAAGAAGATGATCATGACCCTGTTTGCCAGAACCCCCGTACACGTCGGAGCCGGAAACTCCGTCGGCGCCGTCGACTCGCCCATCCAGCGCGAGCGCCACACCCGCATCCCCATCATTCCCGGCTCCAGCCTCAAAGGCGTGCTCGCCGATTTGTGGTCGGAAGATATGGAAAAGGTGAAACGTGGGGAAAAAGAGGTGTGGGTGCGAAAAATCGGATCCGCCGCCGAGTCCCTCTTCGGCCAAGAGGAAAACAAGAACGAAGGGCGGAAGGCCTGTTCAGGTTCCCTGCTCATAGGGGAAGCGCGTGTCCTGGCATTTCCTGTTCGGTCGGCCAAAGGAATGTTTGCCTGGATTACCAGCCCAATGGTGTTGAAACGCTATGCACGGGATGCTGGAGTTTCTATCGACTTCGATGAAAAAGAAATCACTGACAAAACCTGTTTGGCCGGAGGAGCCGTGGTGTATGAAACCAATCAGGTGGTGTTGGAGGAGTATGTCTTTGAGAAGGGGGCAGATGCTGCTGCGATTGCGGTTGTTTTGAAGGAGTTAATGAAAGAAAATTCGCTTTGGCAGAGTGTTGAAGAGCATCTCGTGGTGCTCAGCGATACGCTGTTCTCCTATTTTGTTGAAAACGCCTGCGAAGTCGTCACCCGCATCAAGATCAGCGACGAAACAGGGACAGTTGATGGCTCTGGTCTTTTTAACCAGGAGCAAGTTCCTTCGGAAACCCTGTTTTATTCGGTGATCGCCGAGCAAAAAATTGGGAGTCAGCAACTCGACGCACTGGAAGCCCTCCAGGCGCGGTTGGCCAAAACAGGTCAATTACTTCAGGTTGGCGGCGATGAAACGATCGGGCTGGGTTTTTGTGATGTGGAGGTGAAATAATGGAAAATCTGGAAAAGGTTCGTGCGGCGAATGCGTTAAAAGCAACGAAGGAAACAACATTCAGCGGAAAAGATGGCGGTGAAATAGCCAAGAAAGTCCCCACCATTATTCGTGAACACGGTGGATTGGGTGCTTTGGCCTATGCGCTGGAAAAAAAGGGGAAGCAAGGGAGGTACGCAGTGGAAGGGATGAAGGATGTGCTCGATTCAATCGTTACGCACCTAGCTGATCCGCGAATCCGCCGGCTTCCGCCCGCTATCAAAGATGCAGAGATGTGGCTTGAATATCTGGTTAACAGTGCGTCATCGGATGCCCTGCGCGAGCAGACCGCCGAGGCAATGGCCTATCTCGCCTATTTCAGACGATTTGCCCATAAGGAGTAATGACGATGTATGTAACAGCTTCTTTAGAAACAAGAAAGGCGCTTACCTCTAGATGGGAGGGACTGCAGCATCTCTATGAGCGGTATCATGAACTGAATAATCAGGATTCAAGAGACTTGAGCGCTCAGCAAAAACGTGAGTTGACAGAATTGCGCGAAAAAATTTGCCATCAGGAGTTCGACCGCGTGGAGTCACCTACGTTGCGTATTCAAAAGTTCGTTCACATCGGTGATAATAGCAAGCGGTTTGAATGCGATGAACTTTCGGCTGTTTCAAAGCGTTCTGCTTCGCAGCTTGCTGACTTAACGCAGCGTTTTCAATTGCAAGCTAAGGTGCCCGGTGAAGTTCGCTTCTCGCTCAAACTTCAAGGCCGTCTGATGGTTAATCATACTGGGGGAATCTTGGAGAATGCGGGTCTTTGCCTGCATCCTCATGCCGGAATTCCTTATATACCTGGGAGTGCTGTCAAGGGCGTGGCGCGTCATGCCGCCTGGAGTGTCTGGGCCGATGCCATGGGTGCAAACGATGAAACCGCAGCTCAGAATGCGGCATTAAAAACCGTGCTTATCTTTGGTTTCCCAACGAATGATGAGACGGGGTTGGATGCTTATTGCATGAAAGTCTGGCCTACGTGGTTCGGAAAAGGCGCTTCATTTGAGACGTTGGCGGGGTTGTTTGCTTTTATGCCCGCGATGCCGCTGCAGAAAATGGAGATTGTGACCGATATTGTGAATGGTCATCATGCCAATTATTATAAAGGCGAGCAGCAGAAACCTGTCGGTAATGAAAAACCGAATCCTCAGTTTTTCCCGGCCGTTGAAAAGGGGGCGCTTTTTTCTTTTACCATTCGTCCAACGCGACGAATGGAGCGTGTGGTCGACTCGCTGGATGGGAAGGTCAC
>CAYOBH010000161.1:0-5907 GCA_964402125.1 uncultured Verrucomicrobiota bacterium | reverse complement strand
CAGCTGTAGCTATTCCCGAATGACATGTCACATCACGTTTTTGTAGGGCTTGAATGGGCAACGCCCTTCCAGCTGCGGCGGTAAGGCTTTCAACCATTCCCGCCCTACAATTATGCGACGGCATTTTAAACGTTAAATGCTCTAATCCGTTTATCGCCCTTCGGGCCCCTCTTTGGAGTGGTGCTGTCTCTATTTCAACTCGGGCGCACTCCAGGGAATCCACTTTTTGGTATCCAGATCCGTAAACTTGGATTGAAGCACTTCGGTCGGGCCTGCGTCCTCCTTGCCCAATAGGAACTTGTCGAGATAGGCTTCCAGAACGGGCGTAAATTTTGGGCTCCAAGAACAGTGGGCAACGTCGTCCTCCGCCACCCCGATACGTTCAGGAACTCCCAATGCTTTATAGACCTCCTTCGCCGCGAGGTGGTCGATCCGTGCGGCCTCCGCTCCCATTCTGGCCACCTGGCTGCTCTCGATCATCAATACGGCTCGCGGTGCAATCAGCGCGATCAGCTCATGATGATCGATCGGCAGTTTGTCCGGGTCATTGTTGAACTGGCGCAAAGCCCGGGCATACCACGGAAAGTCGTCGGATCCACCCTGCGCATGGAGCAGGTTTTCAACCTCGACATGGTCGCGTTTTTCTAGCATGTCCGAATAACGCCAGGAAATGGTTCCGCCGCCTCCGGATTCCTGCGGGATGGTCAGCGCAATGCGTTCGTCGAAGGCTCCGGCATACAGCGCCATTTTACCTTGGAAAGAGCATCCGCTTACGGCGAGATGCTTGGTGTCGATCATGGCCTCGGGAAGTTGCTCCAAGGCATCGATGATTCGGCTCACGCCCCACGCCCAGCGTATCATATATCCCGCTGAAGAATCGGGATATAGTTTTGCGAAGTTGCCCGATTCATAGTTGATTCCTCCAAATCCGGTCGGAGCCAGCTCATTCCCTCTAAAAGTAATCGTGGCAATGCCTCGTTTGCTGAATAGGTCGCGCGGAAGACTCCCCGTAGGACTATTCATTCCAATAATGGCAGGAATCGGCTTGTCGGAAGGGGCTCCTTCCGGACGGCTGATCTGGGCGCTCATCTCAAAACTGTTGTCGCCTTCGCCTACGGTAATGTGGATTACATTTCCCTCCAGCGTTGCCTTGAATGTGCTCGGTTTCCCGGGTTTTTCGCCAATGACATAACGCTCGATCATGTCCTTGATTTCGGAGCGACGCACTCTCCACTCCTCCTTGGTGGTGATGCGGGTTCCATCGGCTTTCAGGAAGGGATCCGGCAGATAAGAAATCGGCTTGAGTTCGCTGAACTCGGGGAGTTTCGGAGCCGGTACGTCCGTGCCCATGTCTTCCTTGTCATACACGAGGGGCATTCTATAAGGCAAACTGTCACCCGATATGTTGTTGTCCGTCTTTTTGTTTGTGTCATTCTGGCCTTGGGTTTCCGCAGGACCCAACAGGTAGAAAGAAAACAGTGCGCCGAGCGCAATTCCTCTTAGTTTATTAAATTTCATTTTATCGTGCTCCATTTTTTATGATCTCATGCATCATTGAGATCGTTATTTACAAAGAATCGTTGTGGTTTCCGTTGTCAGTCCGGTTGATCTCGCTGTTACTGTTATTGTTCCGGCCTCGCCGGGTTTGGCTTTCACGATCACCAGGGCACGCCCGCTGAACGCCTTGCGGTCATGGGACGGGAATGCGTTCAAGTCCGTCGGATCGCCATTATCGGTGGCCACAATCTCGCCGGGGCCGGAAATCTCAAAGGTGATTGTATTATCCGCGGTCGGAACCGTTCGTCCGTCCTTATCCAGCACGGACAGTGTTACAAACGAAAGGTCGGTTCCGTCAGCCGCGATGGTTTTCCGATCCGGCTGCAGCGAGAGCCCGGCGGCCGCTCCAGTGGTTTCGACCGAATCCTCCGCCCACTTTTTGCCGTTTTTATACGCAACAACCTTCAGTTCGCCGGGCTCATAGGCCACATCATCCCAGCGCAGGCGGTATTCATATTCGCCCTTTTTCTTGCGACCCAGCGACTCGCCGTTCAGGAACAGTTCCGCTTCGTCGCCCGAGGTAAAGACGTGCACCGGCGTTATTTCGCCCACGCGGCCCGGCCAGTTCCAATGCGGCAGAATATGTGCCATGGGGAGATCCGGTCTCCACGCTGCTTGATAGAGATAAAAGCGGTCTTTCTTGAATCCAGCCAGATCGATGATTCCAAAGTAGGAGCTGCGGGCGTTGTAGTACGGCGTCGGTTCGCCCAGATAATCCCAGCCGCTCCAGACAAACCCACCGCCGACAAAAGAATTGCGGGCCATGGTCCCGAGCACTTTATCGGCGGAAGAGCCGAATGGTGCGGTGTAGAGCTCATATGCGCTGACGTACTGTGCAACCGGATCGCCGCCCGCGCCGTCCTTGACCGGCGCACTTATTTCGTCGGTCACGGGGAAGAGATACGTGCCCCTTGTGCTGAGCGCGGCCGCGTTTTCACTGCTTGTAACAACCTTTTCGGGAAACGTTTCATGAAAGCTGGCGTACAGCGGCGGCGTGTTGATTCCCTGCAGGCCCGCATACGCCGGCGCATTCCGAATGCCTTCTCCCTGATAATTCAGGGTGATCATATCCATGGCCACCGGAAATGGCATGTCGGGCTTGGCATAGTTCATCGAAGCGGTCGAAGGCCGTGTTGCATCCTCTTCCTTGACAATATCGTGGAGCCGCTTCACCCATTTTGCGCCGTCCTCGTCGGTATATTGTTCGCCGACCTCGTTACCGAAGCTCCAGGAAAATACCGACGGATGATTCCGGTCGCGGCGGATGAGCGAACGCAGGTCCTGCTCATACCATTCGGGGAAGATGAGGTGGAAATCCAGATCGGTTTTCTTCCGCTCCCACACGTCGAAAACCTCATCCATGACCAGAAAGCCCATGCGGTCTGTGAGTTCAAGCAGCTCGGGTGCCGGCGGGTTGTGCGCCATGCGAATTGCGTTGCAGCCCATTTCTTGCAGAATTTCCAACTGGCGTTCCGCCGCACGGAGATTGAATGCGGCACCCAGCGCACCAAGATCGTGGTGTTGGTTTACCCCTTTAATCTCGATGAGCTGACCGTTCACCAGCAAACCCCGGTCGGGATCAAACTCCAGCGAGCGGATGCCAAAGCGCGTTTCATAAACATCGACCGGAACGCCGTCCTGAATCACCGAAGTGACCGCCACGTAGCGGTTCGGCGTCTGCTCCGGCACCGGACCCCACAGCCGAGGATTCTTGATCTCAACCTCGCCGCTCACCATGGCACTTTCCCTGGCGGCAACATCTACGTTTTCGGCAGGAATAATCGCCACAACCTTGTTGCCCCGATTGCCTTCGGCATCAAGTTCATAAATCCGGGTTTCGACACCTATGCTCAGCGCCTGCGCCGAGTCATTATCCACCTCGACCTTCAGCTCCACCACGGCCGATTCCGCGGAAACCTCCCGCGCTGTTGCAAACGTTCCCCATTGCGCCACATGAACCGGCTCCGTTTTCGTCAGCCAGACGTTCCGGTAAATCCCACCGCCCGGATACCAGCGCGAAGAGTTGGGTGGATTGTCCAATCGGATCGCAATCTGGTTTTCCCCGCCGGGAACAATATACGGCGTGAGGTCCAGCCGGAACGAGGCGTAGCCGTACGGCCAACCGCCCACCAGGTTTCCGTTCAGCCAAACCGTTGTGTATGACATTGAACCGTCAATATCCAAAAAGATCGACTTGCCCGAATCTTCCGCCGAAATGTCCAGTTTTTTGCGGTACCACGCAACGCCCCAGCTTTTCAGTCGTCCCATTCCACCGTACGGCCCATCCTTTAAAAACGGTCCCGAAATCGCCCAGTCGTGCGGCAAATCCAGAAGCGTCCAAGCGCTGTCGTCAAAATCCGCTTCCGCAAAAACAACGCCCTCGCTCGGGGGTGCTTCTTCCGGACGCACATAGCGCTTTGCCGGATCTTTGATAAAACGGTTGCCGCTCGGCATGATCCACGACTTCAGAATCATCGTGGAGCCGCGCTCAACCTTTTCCGCCTCCGTCGGCTCGGCATCCGCCACCGTATAATCGGAATCAACGGAATCAGGCCGCACATCATAAATCAGCCCCTTCGGACTGCCGTTCGGATCGCCCATATGAAAGCGCCATCCGTTATTGATGGATATGCGCTCGCGGGGAGAACGGGCGGTCGAGTCTGGATCGCAGCCCGTTCCTGCAATAATGCCCAAGAGCGCGGCAATGGAGATCCCTTGGCGAATTATATATAATTGGAGTTTCATGAATTCTTCCTTCCTGTTTGCGCTCGCGTTCACCGTTTGGACTGATTATTGACGATCTACTCCGCAACCTTCAAATGACGGGTAAGAAACTGCAGGATGATCTGTCGACTCTCCGCACTGTGGAACTCCTGACCTTCATGCGCTGCTCCGGGGATTGTCTGCATCGTTACTTCAACTCCAGCGTCAATCAGCGCCTTGGAAAGAACTATGCTCTGACCCAGCGGGACCAACTGGTCGTTGTCGCCGTGCATGATCAGGAACGGAGGATCCTTCTTGTCGATATATGTGAGTGGATTTGCATTTTTTGCCAGTTCGGCTTTTTCCTGAACCGCTCCGCCGAGCAGCATCGATTCCGGTGAATTTGGAGCATCATGGTCAATCATGCTGCCTGGAGCGGACTGCTTTTTCATCAGCAGAAAATCCGTTGGTCCAAACCAATCGACCACAGCCTGTACCCGGCTGGAAACGCCGGTAACGCCCAGATCGCCTTCCAATTCCTTCACATCACCGCTCGTTCCAATAAAGGCCGCCAGATGCCCGCCCGAAGAGTCGCCGCCAATACCGAAGCGATCCGGATCAAAATTGTATTTCTTTGCGTTGGACCGCAGGAAGCGTATCGCCGATTTGCAGTCGTACGACTGCGCCGGCCAGATGGCATGCGAAGAAAATCGATGCTGTATACTAGCCACCGCAAAACCTTCCTTCAGCAGATACAAAACCGGCGGATTGGCGTGACTTCCTCCCATCCAAGCTCCGCCGTGAATCCAGATCATCAACGGAAGCGGTTTCCCTGAAGGATTTTCCGGCAGATAGATGTCCAGCACCTGATTCGCGTGGCCACCTTCCACATACAAGACATTTCGTTCCACTTTCACCCCATCCATGTCCTGCGTCTGAGCAAAACCAACCGACATTTGTGATACAATCGCACAGCACAACAAAACCAATTTCATTCTATGCATATCCATTCGAGTCTCCTTGTTGATGACCAACCTGTCATTCCTTTATGTTTTCAACGACCATTCAGTTTGATCGACGATCTTGGTAATACGTCGCTAATTAACAATCCGAAAAAGCGCCTCGGATCACCTCACCAAAATTCGTCAAAATTTGGGAAGGTATCAGCAATGCGTCCGTGTGGGGGCATTTCAGCTGTAAATTGCACAAAAAAATGGGCGTCATCAAAAACGCCCATTTAAGAAACTCGGGTTAAGCTTCTTTCACAGTTTCGCCGCCGGAGTTATTTAACCGGATTGATGCCCTCGTGTGTCGGCGTTGCCTGAATGATGCGGCCTACGGAATCAAACGCCATTTTGTCGATGCACACTTCGCGGTGGTAGCCGGCGGAATCGCCCATGGCGATGCCCTTGGGGTAATTGAAGCGGTGGTAGACAATGTACCATTCATCCTTCCCCGGCACCTGAATGACCCAATTGTGGCCGGTGCCGTAGATGCCCTTGCCGTCGTCCCGCGCAATGACCAGATTGTCCTCACCGATCTCCTGCGGATCGCGCCCAAACACCATGCGCACCCGCTCCGGCGTTCCGTAGAGATTGCTCACCAACCGATACGGCGAACCCTTCACCTGTTCAAACAGCAACGCCG
>CAYOBH010000160.1:0-5913 GCA_964402125.1 uncultured Verrucomicrobiota bacterium | reverse complement strand
GCTCATCGCCGTACCGGACCCTCCGACACTTTCAGCGATACCCCTTCTATCGGCAACTCAAGCGCAGGACTTAAACTGAAACAGACGATCGGCACTTTTTTCCGCTTCCAGAAATGGGATTCTCAATACATTCCATGGCATTCGGCCTGCTAGACACAAAGCACATGAAAACCAGCGAACACCAGTGGAAAAAGAGTACCTTCGTCAGTGCATCGCACGTTGTGCACAAACAGCGCGGCGTTCACCGACCGAAAAAACGTCTATCAACGATTATTCGGGCCAATCAGGTTAAGCTAAACCCGGAACCGGTGATCATTGGGGATCAGACAGAAAAGATCCGGATTAAACCCATTTTTGAAAACGGGCAAATCAAGGCCCTGCGCGTCACCTGCGCATGCGGCTGTGAAGCTTCGTTCGACATTCAATATGCCGCTGGCGGAGAGAGAGGCGTCTGATGAAAAACTATTTTACCTCCCTTATACTGCCCGCTCTGTTTCTTTTAAGCGGATGTGTTAATACGGATCGGAAGACATCGCCGATGACGATTAATACGGATGTTAATTCGCCGGTTCGTATTCAGATGAACGAAAAGAGATTCAGCGATTACCCTCTGGATCAATTTTTACTTCTTTCTCCGATGGGCATTGAAGATGAAACTCTCAGCTATGGTTTTCACTCCGCGTTATCAGCGGCAATGAAACGGCGACTGGCCACTCCGCTTAGAATCGTAGAACCCGATGGTGCCTACGCTCCGTATATTGAAGAAGACAATCTCATCTTCAGCGATGGAACCATCAATGCGGTTGAGGTAGCGATTATCGGAAAACTTATGGCCTGTGACTATGTTATCTGTCCGTATGTCATTGAGTTGCGCCCCTACCATCCTCAGCGAATTTCGGTTCGACTGCTCGTTGTTTGCACTCAAACCCAGCGCATGTGCGCAGAAATCGTCGGAGTGTTTGATGTGTCGGACGAAGAGATTTTTGAATATTTTGTAGAATACAACAAGGCGAATGGATTTGAAGGAGATCCTGAAGATCTTCGCTTTAAAATCAAATCGCCCGCCGCCTTCCAGGCGTTCACAGCCGACCTTTGCAGCATGGTCACTGCAGAACAGTTGGAAGCGCGTATAAAGGAGCTGCATCCATAAGCGCACTGAATAAAGTATGAACCGAAATGAACACAAATGATGTCGAAACTAACCCTAACTCCAAACATTGACAACGGACACCGCGTGGAACATTGTTCCGTCGTTTCATTGTTCGATCGTGAGGTAAAAAAATGAATACCGGACCAACCAGACTGACTCACTCCATTGACACTCACATCAATATTACCCCAACTCGCCGCAATGCTTCCGCAGCCCAAACCGAGGTGCCGAGTGCATACGCCCACGCCTCAGAGAAGGCATTAATGCTTTCGCGTAATTTGTCCGTACTCCACGATCAGTTGGCTCCCCGGGCGGACATCATCGAAAAGTTCAGAGGCATTGCCGAAGATTCCTCCTTCAATCTTGACGATAAGACGATTGATCAGCTGCTCGATAAGATTAAAATTTAGGTGGAACAAAATAAGGGGTCCGCACTGAAGAACACGTGCATTCAGAGCTGATCATCCTCATTACACCTACAAACACTTCACTGGCCGGATGGCGAGTATCGTGGTGGTAAAAATGCGCAGCTTGGAGCAGTCCTTCGTCCTCCAGATTATCTCTTCGCGATAGTCGCCGAACAGATCAGCGGATATGCCCGCGATACGGCAAGGCAGGCTGGCGCGAAGCCATTCTGGAGTTTGCGACAGAGAACTCTGCGGTACAATTTAGAGGACAGCAGACGGAGCAACTTATTCGTTGTTTCCAATCCGTTTGTAGTTCACGCTTCAGCGTGTCCCATGGGGTATTTTTAGGCCGAACTACATGCCTACCCCACGACGATGGAAATCAAGATGATGATTTAAGCGGACGGATCTCTTTAATGGAGGATTGGTATTATGAAGTATGATTATGACATTATTTGCATCGGTCTTGGGCCTGCCGGAATGGCGGTTTCTGTGATGGGCAGCGAGATGGGGCTGAAGGTTTGCGGCATCGAAAAGAATAAGGTCGGCGGGGAGTGTATGAATTGCGGCTGTATTCCCAGCAAAGCACTGTTGCGTATTGCGCAATTCCGTCATAACACCACCGGATTTGGGAAAAAGAGGCTCAGTGAAGTATCGTTGCCGGAAGTTGGTGATATTTTTGCCAAAATCGCCGAGGACCTCAACTATATCAACGAAAAAAAGACCATGAATATGTTTGATAAGGTTGACCTTGTCCTGGGCCAAGGAGCGGCAAAATTCGTCGACGACCATACCGTTGAAGTTGGCGACAGAAAAATTACTGCCCAGCGAATTTTTATCGCTGCTGGAACCAAGCCGGCGGTACTGCCGATCGAAGGTATTGAAAATATCGACTATCTTACCAACGAGAATGTGTTCAAGCTGGAAAAGGTCCCGGCCAGTCTGATCGTAAGCGGCGGCGGGGCAATTGCGTGTGAACTGGCTCAGGCATACCAGCGACTGGGCAGCAAGGTGACGCTTATCCAGAGGTCGGGGCATATACTGTCGAAGAACGACCCGCAGGCTGCGGAGATTCTGGAAGCCACTCTTGTCGAGGAAGGGATCGACCTGAGAACCGGCCAGACGATAAAATCCGCCCGCCGGACTGAGCTTGGTGTGGAAATAACCACCAATACCGGTGAGAGGGTAGATGCTGAAAAGATACTCCTAGCTTCCGGACGGGCAATGGATTTCAGCGGATTTAATCTGGAAGCTGCCGGGGTTGAGTATTCTGAAAAGGGGATAAAAGTTGATAAGTATCTGCGTACTACCAAAAAGCATATTTACGCGGTTGGCGACTGCAATGGGTACCACCTTTTCAGCCATGCCGCGATGCATCAGGGAATGATCGCTTTAATGAATACGATGATGCCTGGTCCGATGAAGATGGATTTCCGCAAGTTCGTCGTCCCCTCCACTATTTTTACCGAGCCGCAGATCTCCCAGGTTGGGGCCAGCGAAGCGGAGCTGAAGAATAAAGGGATCAAATACGAAACCCATGTTGTCCGCTACGACGGCTACGGAGCGGCCATCGCCGAAGATGTTGATAAAGGCTATGTAAAGGTATTCTGCAGTTCAGCTGGTCGAATTTACGGAGTCGTTATTGTCGGAGAGGGTTCAGGCGAAATGATCAACCAATGGGCTTTGGCGATCCAGAACAAGATCCAGATGCACAAAATCATGATGCTTCAACACTCATTCCCGACGATGGGCTTCTTGAGCAAGAGAGTAACCGAAACATGGATGATGGCAAAAATGAAATCGCCTCTTGTCCAAAAAGTCTGCAAATGGATGTTTTAAGCAGTTGAGACTCGGTCTTGTATCAAGTTTCGTTGACTCCTGCTTCTTACGAAGGATTTTGCCGCAGCGGCGTACGCACATTCGCGGGATAACCCGAAAGTTTGCGGGCAAGCGCCGCCTTCAGCAGAGGAACTCCGCCGGCACTGAACGAAGTGCTGTATGCACGAATTTCTTCCTGAAGCAGCGCCGCTTCGCCTACTTTTGCGTCCGTCACCAAGGTCTCCATCGCTGAGTAAAGTTCCGGTCGGACATTGGCGGTGGCCGAAACAAAACCTGCCGCGCCCATCTGAACCGGCTTATATACATTTGTGCTGCTGCCGATAAAATAGCGCGGGGTATGCGGCATGAGCGAAAGATCCTGCGCTGAGTCCTTAATGGCAAAATGCGGCACCGACTTCAAAATCTCCGGCGTAATCGGATTTCCGGTATGTTTTGGAAAGTTGTAGAGAATAAACGGCAAATCCGTTTCCGCCTCGAGCGCACAGAAATAATCAATGAGGCCTTCAGCGCAGAGCCCCGCCGGATAAATCGGAGGCAACGCCGCCACAGCGTCCGCGCCATATTCTGCCGCCCACGCCATTTCTTCTTTATTCTGCGCCAGCCCGATTCCGCCGACATGAAGCACAATCAGTCCGGGGAAATAGCGCCGCGCAACTTTGAGCAACGTCTTCCGCTCCTCCGCCAGTAGCGAATAAAACTCCGCTGTCGTTCCATTCACCATGATGCGGAGCACCCCGTGCTGCGCCAAAAACTCTAGGTGGCGGATAAACGCACGCTGATCAATCTCGCCCGCATCGTCGAATGGAGTAAGCACCGGAACAATCAGTCCCTTAACTATTTTTCCATGCGCACCAAGATGCCCATTTTCCGGAAAAACAGAACCTGCTTCGCAATCTTTACTCATCCATCTTCCCCCATCTCTCCCTCTGACTAAGCGGCTGCGTTTCCTCTCCCCATCAAAACGCTCATCCCCGCTGCGGAGCCGTTTCGCGCCGACTGCGGATGCGGGGCGATCGTTGGCCGCCGGAGTGTCTCGCGCGCCCCGACGCATTGACCGTAACCTTACCGCGATCCTGACGCACCTTCGGCCCCGGCTTGGCATCGGCACCAACCGCATTCATTGCGCGGTCGCAATGCAGCGCGTGCTCGACATCCACCGGGATGGTCGTTCGGATCAGTTTTTCAATCGCACGCAGATAATCGCGTTCCGGCGCACTACAGAAAGAGATGGCATCGCCGTCCGCCCCGGCGCGCGCAGTACGCCCAATGCGGTGGACATAGGTTTCCGGCTCCACGGGCATGTCAAAATTAATGACGTGCGAAATGCCGTCCACATCAATTCCGCGTGCCGCAATATCGGTGGCAATCAGCGCGCGTACGTGGCCCGCTTTAAAATCGGCCAGCGCCTTCGTGCGAGCGGACTGGCTCTTATTTCCGTGAATCGCAGCGGTGCTAATCCCTGCACTTTCCAGTTTGCGCGCGACCTTATTGGCCACATGCTTCATCTGAGTGAAAATAATTACGCGCTCCATCTTTTTGCGCGACATGATCGAGATCAGCAGCTCTTCTTTGTTGCCCTTATCAACGAACAGTACTTTCTGACCAATCCGCTCCACGGCAGGCTTTTCCGGTTCAATCGTAACATGTTCCGGATTATGCACCAGCGTACGCGCCAGCTCGATCACGTTGGGCTCCATCGTAGCGGAATAAAACAACGACTGCCGTTTTTTCGGCAGTCGAGCAATAATCTTTTTGATGTCGTGGATAAAGCCCATATCGAGCATACGATCCGCTTCATCGAGCACAAAAATCTCTATCTCCGCCAGATCAACATGCTTCTGATTGATCAAATCCAGCAAACGGCCCGGCGTTGCCACCAGCACATCCACTCCGCGGCGCACTGCTTGAACCTGCGGATGCTGCCCTACTCCACCAAAAATCACGGTATGGGTGGTTTTCGTGTGTTTACCGTACTTGGCAATACTCTCCCCAATCTGGGCCGCCAGCTCACGCGTTGGTGCAAGAATAAGCACACGCGGTCGGCCCGACGTTGGCTTCCGCCGGTTTTTCTGCAAATGCTGTAGAATCGGCAACGCGAACGCGGCCGTTTTCCCGGTTCCGGTCTGCGCACACCCCAGCATATCGCGTCCGTCCAGCAGTGCAGGGATGGATTGTTCTTGGATGGGAGATGGAGTGTGATAGCCCGCTTCGGTCACTGCACGGGCAATTTCAGGCAACAACAGGCCAAAGACGCCCCGCAGGTCGTTTTCTTTCTTCATTATGATTTTTTCCTTCCGGCAACTATTTATTTTTCTGCTCGCCGCCGGTGGAGTGAAGAAAAAGATGAGAACCACAGAATGCAGTTCCTCTGTAATGGGCTGGGGTTCTATAGACCATGCCTTCCGCTGTCAAGAGTGCGCCCGATCTTTTTGATTTTTCTAATCGCCCAATTCCTTGAGAAATGGTCAATGGACAAAGTAAATGAGCCTTTGGCAGGGTAAATGCGCATGGGGGCTC
>CAYOBH010000159.1:0-5967 GCA_964402125.1 uncultured Verrucomicrobiota bacterium | reverse complement strand
CGTTAAAAATCCTGATTTTTTGGTTGTCGTTTAACACCGTTGCTTCGTGGTGAATTTTTCCCCACACAGTGGAAGTCATCTGCCAGACGGTCGGATATTTTTCGATATCGTACGTACTGAGGGTTTCAACACTCCCCGGCTTCGCAATCCGCCCAATGTCGTTGCGGATCATATCGACAATCATAATATTTTCCGCACGATCTTTCTGCGAAGCCCTGAGCGCCTCCGCCTGCTGAACATCTTCCGCAAATGTACGCCCGCGCCGCGCCGTCCCTTTCATCGGTCGCGAAAGAATCCGATCACTGCTCAGGGAAAAAAAGAGTTCGGGTGATGCTGAACAGACGGCGAAATCGCCCGTATCAACAAAAGCTGCATAATCCGCCTTTTGCCCATCGACCAACTCGGAAAAAAAAGCCCACGCATCGCCGGAAAAAGCACCGCTTAGTCGATAGGTATAATTAACCTGATAGGTTGCCCCTTCCGCAATCCGCTCTTTAATCTGCGCAAGCGCTTCGACGAATTCGACTTTTGAAACGGATGGAGAGAGCTCACCGAGCGTATACTTGGCCCCGGGAACTTTTTCAATTCGATCAAACACCTCGGGGAGATTGAATAACCCCAGACAAAGTAGCGGGAAATCAGCGATCTCCCGCGTTTTCAGCGCCGAATCAAATGCGGGTGACGCCTCGTAGGAAATAAAACCAGCGACAAATAATCCTGATGCCTCTGCTTCACAAATCAGCGGAAGCACTTCGTCAATTTGCTCCGTCCGAAGTACCTTGAGCACGTCGCTGAAATGGAGCCAGCGCCTCCCATGTTTTAATACAACCTTCAAGAAAACTCCTCGTGCCGCTTATATCCTCTGTCCGAGATGGATGAAGCTACCACACCCGAGACCCCACATCATTATTCATTTAAGCTAAATTGAAAGCCGACTTGTACCTTTACAGACCCGCATCTATACTGAACCCCATGATTACAGTTGAGGGCATTACATTACTGGCGCACCAAAAGACCTTATTGGAGAACACCAACCTGCACATCGCGCCCGGAGACAAACTCGTACTGCACGGCCCCTCCGGCTGCGGTAAAAGCTCGCTGCTCAAATGCGTGATCGGTGCGATCCCGCTCGCTGATGGAACCATACAGGTTGATGGACTGACGCTCTCCCCCGAAACGATTACTGAAATTCGCGGGCGTATTGCCTACATCGGACAGGAGCCGAAACTGGGAGCACAACGCGTTGAAGACGCTCTTCTGCTTCCTTTCAGTTTTAAAACGCATCGGCACAATCAACCTTCAAAGGGACGGGTGCAGCAGTTGCTCCAACGGCTGCGTCTTTCCCCGGACATTCTCGAAAAACCCAGCGCACAGATCTCCGGCGGAGAAAAACAGCGCATCGCTGTTGCACGGGCGTTACTGCTTGACAAATCGATCTTTCTGGCCGACGAAATCACCTCGGCACTCGATCACGAAAGCCGATCCGCAGTGATTGAGGAACTTTTCCGCCCGGACATCACGCTGCTCTCCGTATCGCATGATCCGATCTGGATAGAAAAAGCAGATCGAAAAATCGAAATTCACCATCGAAAACTGGTGGAGGCACAACGATGAGCGATGATCTATCGATTGTCTCCATGGTTGCCATGTATGGTCTGATGGTTGTTCCGCTGGCGATCTTCTTCTATCTTCAGCTCGGACTGATCCGCGATACACTGGAGGCGATGCTCCGCATGACCGTACAGCTGATTCTGGTCGGGCTGTACCTGAAATATATCTTTCTGTGGAACAATCCTCTTGTGAGTCTGGCTTGGGTTGCCGTCATGACGGTCGTTGCGAATACGAGCACCCTCAAAAAAGCCGGACTCCGATGCCGACTTCTGTTTTGGCGCACATTGGCAAGCATTGCGGGCAGTACACTGCTGACCAGCGGTTGGTTCATCGTCGTCAGCATTCGTCCCGATCCCATCTATGAAGCACGTTATCTCGTCCCGATTACCGGAATGATTCTGGGAAACTGCCTGCGGAGCAATGTGCTTAGTCTGGAGCGGTTCTACAGTGGAATCCGAAAAAACGAAGAGGAGTTCACCACCTACCTCATGCTTGGTGCCTCCCTGCGCGAGGCCGTGCGGCCCTACCTGCGTGATGCGCTCAAAGCAGCGCTCAATCCATCGATTGCAACGATGGCCACCATGGGCATCGTATCGCTGCCTGGAATGATGACCGGACAGATTCTCGGCGGAGCGCTGCCTGTGGAGGCGATAAAATATCAGATCGCCATCATGCTCTGCATATTCACTTCAACGGCCATCGCAGCACTAACCAACATTCTTTTGAGCCTGCCGGTGGCATTCGATGATCACCAACGCCTCAACAGCGCTATCTTTCATCCGGCTCCATAGTATCGAGCACCTCTTTAAGCTCTTCCCCAAGAACATTCGCTGGATTGATCAAATCAGAAACCACGGGCTTTTCCAGAGGGGTCTTAAAACAGATTCGGGCGATCCAATCCATGAATTCTTCTTCCCCGCTGAGCATCTCAATCTCCACGCGCATAAACACAATCGGAACATCGCGCCGATCCACAAACGGGAAGCGGACCGCATCCTTCTCGGTCGTCAGAACCGCCTCTGCACCGTGGTTGATGCTTTCATTAATCGTGTCGATTATTTCCTGCTGTGTAAACCGGTGGTGATCCGCAAAACGGCAGTTATAAACAATTTCAGCCCCCAGTTCGTGCAGTGCATTTTCAAAACTTTCCGGTACTGCAATAGCAGAAACCGAAGCAATCTTTTTTCCCTGCAGCCAGCTGAGTTCGTATGTTTTTTCGCCAAAAACATCCTTCAGATACTTCACTGCGTGCCGACATTCAGAAATTTCCGCAATCGGATTTAATCGCCGAAGTTCTTCCTTCAGTTCTTGGTTACCGCCTTCCGGGCATTTGGTTATAAAGATAAAACCGGCACGCTTAATATTGCGCATCGGCTCGCGCAAGAGTCCGCGAGGCAGAAGGTGTCCGCCGCCAAATGGGTTCGTGCTGTCCACGAGCGCTATATCCAACCGGTTTCCGAGCTTCAGATACTGAAAGCCATCGTCCAGAATCAGCGTATCGCAACCCAACTTTTTGATCGCATACTTTCCTGCCTTCACACGGTCCTTATCCACAACCACCGCCACCTCGGGAAGATTTGAGGCCAGCATGTACGGCTCATCGCCAGCCGTCCAAGAATCAAGCAGAAGATGTCGTCCATCAGATACCACACGCGGCGGCGATTCAATTTTACCGCTCACAATCCGCTGCTTCATCTTTTTTAAAAACGGGAGTTCCTTACTCTTGTACCCCCGGCTCAATATCGCCACCTTCCGTCCCTGCTGCTGAAGATTCCGTGCGAACACTTCCACCACCGGTGTTTTTCCGGTTCCGCCAACGGTCAAATTACCTACACTGATGACCTGACACCCCAATGTGCTGGGACGAATAATCCGATGAAAATAGAGCAACAGACGCACCTGAACCACCGCTCCAAAAGCCAGCGAAAGCCCTTTAAAAAGAGATCGAAGTGTGCTCGGCCACTTCCCGGTGACCGTTCCATCAAGAACAGCAAGCAGGTAGGTTTCCAGTTGTTCGAGTTTTCGTTTCTCCGTCATAAGTCCTTAAAAATGGAAATGCGCGGACACTATAGCGCCGCGCATCCATTCTTCAAGCAGGGACAACAAAGAAACGGCGGACCAGCCGCCGTTTTCCCGTTTTCCGACTGTACTTCGCACTTAGGACAAAAGCGCATTCCGCAGTGCATCAACTTTGTCGGTCCGTTCCCACGGGAACTGCGACCGTCCGAAGTGACCATACGCTGCAGAGTCGCGATAACTCCAGCCGTTCGGAGTAAGGAGCCCCAGATCGGCAATCAGCGCCCGCGGACGAAAATCAAAAATTCCGCCCGATTTAACCACCTCTTCAATCAGATGATCATCCACCGCTCCAGTGCCGTACGTATCCACATTAATACTCAGCGGCTTTGCAACTCCGATCGCATACGCCACCTGAATCTCGCATTTTTCCGCAAGCCCTGCCGCCACAATATTTTTCGCCGCATACCGGGAATAGTAGGCCGCCGAGCGGTCCACTTTTGAAGGATCTTTCCCGGAAAAAGCGCCGCCTCCATGACTGCCTACGCCGCCGTACGTATCGACAATAATTTTACGCCCGGTCAACCCGGAATCGCCGTGCGGACCGCCGATCACAAATTTTCCGGTCGGATTAATGTAGTATTCCGTACCTTCCCTCAGCAACCCCGTCGGCCCCAGCACCTCTTTACAGACCCGAATCAAATCCTTCCGGATCTGCTCCAGCGGAACATCGTCGGTCTGATGAGAAATAACAATGGTTTTAATTTCGGTCGGCTTACCGTTGATATGCAGAACGGAAACCTGCGATTTTGAATCAGGGCGCAGATAATCAATCTCGCCTCTCTTGCGGATGCGCTGCAGCTCATCCAGCAGGCGATGGCTGTAGGCAATCGGTGCGGGCATAAGCTCTTCGGTAGCGATAGAAGCATAGCCGAACATCATACCTTGGTCGCCGGCCCCCTGCTCCTTACCTTCGCTCTCATTCACCCCTTGTGAAATATCCGGTGACTGCCCATGCAGGCGGTTAATATATTCAAATGTATCGCAGCAGAATTCAAGCTCAGGGCGGTCATAACCAATATCGCGCACAACTCCCCGGGCAATCGCATCGCAATCAATATTGTCAAAGCCCGCGCAGGTGATTTCACCGGCATTGACCACCAGATTCGTCGTCGCCAGCGTTTCACACGCCACGCGGCTCTTAGGATCCTGCGCCAGACACGCATCGAGAATGGCATCGGAAATTTGGTCGCACACTTTATCTGGGTGTCCTTCAGACACCGACTCAGACGTAAACACATGATCTACTCGAATTTTACTCATGGAAGCACCTCTATTCGTTTATTCGGATTTATGAATATAGTCTGGAATGTACCGAACTCCATCCGACAAGACGATCAGAAAAAGCAAAAATTACGGTCTCTCCCGTTTCGGAGCACAGATCCCAAAAATGATGAAACAACACGATTTTCAAGAACACCGAATAAACAGCCAAATCAAAACCAGCCATGCTTAATACTCTGCGGACAAGGATGTTATTGACCACAAAGACGCTAAGAAAAAAAGGCAAAATTCTCCTCTTCGCGTCTTCGCTTCTTTGCGGTCATTTTCTGCTGAGGAGCCGAGTTAGAAAAAATTAGTGGTTTAAGTTCGGAATCAATCAGCGGTTTCTACGGGCGATGCCTGAACTCGGTAAAACAGGACGTTATTTTCGATCGGAAGTGCCCATTCAACCGGAGAGCCAACATCAGACCATTCCTGCAAATCGTGACTTTGCTGAAGTTGAAGGTTCAGCTTTGCCGAACCATCCTCCGTGCTCAGCAACAGGTGCCCAATACCAATGCCTGAAACAGCATCCGAAGAATAAAAGCCAAACGCCGAACTGCACCTAAGAATCGCAGCGTAGACAACAGAATCGTCGCCGGTCGGATCCGCTCCGCTCGACCATTCCACGCCGTCATCGAACTGATCGCCGTCTGTATTGGGATTGGTCGGAGAGGTGCCGGCAAAATATTCCTCCCACGCCGCCAGCGAATCGCCGTCCGTATCCGCCAACGCGGCGGCATCACAATTATTGGTCCACCCGAACTGCGCCAACCACCACGTGGGAACACTGTTCGTCGCCAGTATCGCTTCGAAACTCACCGACAGCGTTCCGTCCGCCTGAATATCCGGCCAGACAAAACCGGTCGCCCCGACGGCCCCCGCGCTCACCCCGTTGGTCAGCACATCGGCGGCCTGATAATACGGCTCGGGCGCAATGACAAAAACCAGATTGGTTCCCCTAGCCCGAGTTTCTCAAATGGTCATTTGAAAACGCCTTTTTTCGCCCCTTTAACA
>CAYOBH010000158.1:4175-6056 GCA_964402125.1 uncultured Verrucomicrobiota bacterium | reverse complement strand
AAGGCACCAAGAACACCAAGCTTGGAGCCCTTTGTGCCTTGGTGTTTATTGGTTTGCGGCTATGACGCGCTGCGTTCTCTCGCGGTTAAAAATCAAACTTGATTCGGAAATGGAACCACGGATTCACGCTGATGAACACGGATTTCATAAACAGAAGGTCGCGAATCGCGCGAAGAAGAGTCCTTTGATTCGTGCTCTTGGTGGGCTTGGTGTTGGAGATGGTCGTTTGGTTTTTCGATGAGCGAATCGGTGTCAGGGTCGTCGTTTCAAGGCAGGCGGGACTCCTTTTGGGGAATGCGACGAGGACGTCGCTTTTACGCGGAGTGTGTTTGTAGATGCGACGTCCTCGTCGCATATTGAACTGTCGTAGAAGCGACGTCCTCGTCGCATATTGAGTTAAGCGACGGGGACGTCGCTTCTACGAGGTTGAGATAAGCGACGGGGACGTGCGCATCTACGATGGGACAACGGATTTGTTTTGCAACGAATGATGGTTTTGATCTCTGATTCGCTGCCTTTCCTTAATTCGTTGCCGCATTTGTTCTGCAAGGAATTCGTTAATAGGTGAGTCCTTAGCTTCGTGTTCTTTGTGAGCTTGGTGTTGAAAAAAGCGTCTGTTTTCTGCTCAGGGCGATGTTTGTTGAGCGCTGTAGAGCCCACCGGTGTAGCCGTCGAGGGTGGCGGTGAGTTCGGCGAGGCGCAGGATTTTTTCGAAGGTATCCGGGGCCGCAGGCTCCGCCTGTGCAATTTCGTGTTTGAGGCGGAGGCGCTCGAAGTAGAGGCGGTTGACTTCGTCGAGGATATCCATGCGCAGCTGGGTGGTGAGTTTGGTGCGGTTGTCGATGTCGTCTTCATAGGAATTCCAGAGGAGATCGCCCATGTCCCAGGTCAGGGAGACGCCCCAGTCGTAGGGTCCGGTGGCATAATAGTGTCCGGACTGCGAAAAGCTGGAGCCGATGGTTTTGTCGTAGTCGAGGCTGAATTTCGGCAGGAACGCGCGGTATTTGAGTTTCTTTTTCCATTTCTGCGTTTTGCTCGGGTGGACGGAGTTATAGAGAAGCGCGGCTTCCTGTACTTCCCGAATGGTGGGTTCGCCAATCAATAGTTGGTTGATGTCGATGGCAGCGGCTGATGTTTCGGTCGGCGCAGGATCACTCTTAAAGAGGCCTTGATCAGTGGCCAGATAGATTTCGCCGGCGGGGCTGAAGTCGATCCATTGGATTCTGGAGGTGGAGATGCCCTGATACAGAATTTCCGATTTGCCCGTGGCGGCTTCGATTTTAAAGAGCCCGGCATCACTACAGAGATAGAGCGTTTCAGGGGTGGCGGGATTTTGTGCGAGATAATTGACCGAGGCGCTGCCGAGCCCATCGATAAAGATTTTCTGCCACGAGGTGCCGCCGTCGATGGAGGCATACAGTCCGTTTTTGGTGCAGAGCCACAGGTGGTCGGGCTGCCGGGCGTCGGCTTTAATGCAGCGAGCACGCAGGCCCTCGCTGCTTTTACGAGTGGAGAAGATTTTGTAAAGCGGGCCGGCGGCGTCCATCCGATAGACGCCGTCTTCGCAGACGATGTAGAGGTTTTCGCCTGCGGGTTGCAGGGAATAAACGGCGGTGGCCGCGAGCGCGGGGAGTGTTTTCCAATTGAGTAGTTTCTGTTCGGAATAAACCAGCCGCTGACTGGTGCCGATGTAGAGACGGTTCCGATGTGGAAGGATAAAGTGGATGGTTTCTTCTTCGTTGGCGGAAAAAATTCGTTTTGCGGTGTTTTCAATTTGGTAGCAGTTTCTGCTGCCTGCGGCATACAGCACGTCGTTATCGGCGCAGAGATGGTTGAGTTCCTCATCTTTAAGCACCAAGACTTTTTGGAACGATCCGGGAT
>CAYOBH010000158.1:1130-4075 GCA_964402125.1 uncultured Verrucomicrobiota bacterium | reverse complement strand
CGCAGGAGCGTTTTTAATTTTTCCGGCGCTGCGCGGCGGGGGTCTGAAAAATAGATTTCGTGATGTTTTCCGCAGGGTGTGCAGTTGTTCTGTTCAGCAAAGCGGTCCATCAGCAGAACGCTTTCGTGAATCTTTTCGTAAGAGCCGAGGTGCATCATCTGGATACAGGTTCCTTCGGCGAGTGTTTCTAGTCGCACATCCTGCACGTTTTCGGCTTTGCCTTTATTCTTGAGCAACTCAACGGCTTGTCGGAGATCGTCTGCCGTGATGTGCTCGGGGGTGCGGATCATGAGAGTCCATTCCCATTCTCCTCTGGAAACCTCGGAAAAGTTTTCCACACCAGCGGGCATCTCCCATCTACATTCAAGCTTACTGACGACATAGTCGGAGCGTCCCTCCGCTTTACAACGTATTTTAATGGTGTAGGCCGCGCTATAGAGTGCGCCGATACAGCCTTCGAACAGGGGTGATTCCGGTGCGCCCCGTCCGTCGATCATTAGATATTGCGCGGGCGCAATGTCGAAGAGCGCCGGAGTCGCTCCGGCGTTGTATTCTTGTTTGTGCAGGTTGAGCAGGTCAATTTTTTCGGGGGTCTTCATCGTGTTTCTTGTCCTACTTTTCAATTGGAACATAGACATCGGTGAGCAGTTCATCTTCCGGGGTTTCATCCGGGCTGTTCAGGTAGACTTCATGGCTGGGGAGAGATCGCAGCTCATAGCCGTTAGCCGGCGCCCAGCGTCCGCACAGCGCGGCATAGGTTTCGCTGAGTTTATTGAAGCTCCCGTGGTGTGTAGTTACGGCGTAGAGTCCGCCAGCAATCAACTGGGTTCCCACCTTGCCCTGCGGCTCAATTTTGTGGTCGATGGTGATGCAGGCGTCGTAGCGGATGTTTTCGGACGGCGTAATGTCCGGATCGTCGTGACAGAGGCCGATAAAGCGGATTCCCGGCTGTAAATATCCGTTCATGCCGGCCCACATGCAGAGCGCATTCCACGCTTTTCCACACTCACTGTAGGGGCCGATGTGGCGCACAAATGCAACGCGCTGTTCCTGCAGTTCTACGATTTTCACTACACGTTCCGTATCATTTTCCGGGACGGGTTTTCTGGTTTCCTGATTCATGTTTTCTGTTCCTTGTTTTCTGTATTCACTTGGAACCATGCCGAACAGATCTTTAAACGCCCGGGTGAATGATTCCGCAGTTTGAAACCCTGCATCGAATGCCAGCTCAATAATAGGCCGCTTGGTTTGTTTCAGCTTCAGCGCCGCACGTTCCAAACGCAGTCGTCGAACGTGTCCGGCCACCGATTCGCCAACCATCCCCCGAAAGATGCGGTGGAAGTGGTACGGCGAAAAACAGGCGACTCTGGCCAGCTCCTCTAAACTCAGAGGTTCGTCCAAGTGATGCTGAATGTGAACCAATACGCGGAGAATCCGCTCCTGATACGATGTGTGGGTCTCTTTTTTCATGTGCGGTCCAAGATAAACGCGCTGGACTCGGATTTCTTGACATTTTTTGCGGACTTTAAGCGGGAAAAGAAAACGGTCGGGAAACAGGGGTGAAGCGGAAAAATATTGGGTAGTGGCAATTTCTGAGCACAGGCCGAGCGGCGGTGGGGAATGAAAAGCTTTTTGCCAAGTTCATTTGCCCTTGACCAACAGGGGGGATTTGTCACATGGTCTGCCGATTTCAGTGAACTCATTTTTTTTAAGAAGGAAGCTGCAATATGTTTAATTGGGCCATGGGGATGTTTTCCAGCGATATTGGAATCGACTTAGGAACAGCAAATACATTGGTTTATGCACGGGACCGAGGGATCGTTATTCGCGAGCCTTCGGTTGTGGCGGTACAGGCCGGCACAAACCGCGTTTTAGCCGTGGGGAACGAGGCCAAGCGGATGCTTGGAAGAACCCCTGGTAATATTGTAGCGATCCGCCCTCTGAAGAGCGGAGTGATTGCGGACTTTGAAGTGACTGAAGCGATGCTCCGCTATTTTATTCAGAAGGTACATAACAGGAAGAAAATGGTGCGGCCCCGAGTGGTGATTGCCGTGCCGAGTGGAATAACAGAAGTGGAAAAGCGCGCGGTAAAGGATTCCGCAATGCATGCGGGCGCGCGCGATGTATTTTTGATTGAAGAGCCAATGGCCGCAGCGATTGGGGTGGGCCTGCCTGTACAGGAACCCGCCGGCAACATGATCGTGGACATCGGAGGAGGCACGACCGAGGTTGCCGTGATCTCCCTGGCCGGCATTGTATACAGCCGGAGCGTGCGTGTTGGCGGTGATGAAATGGACGAGGCGATTATCCAACACATTAAGCGGGAATATAATTTGTTGATAGGAGAGCGAACCGCCGAAGATATTAAGATTACGATGGGATCGGCCGTCTCTTTGGGTGACGAGAGCACCATGGAGATCAAGGGCCGTGATTTGGTAGCCGGACTGCCGCGGACGCTGACGATCAGCTCCGAAGAAATACGCCATGCTTTGCAGGAACCTGTCAATGCCATTGTGGAAGCGGTTCGCATCACCCTTGAGCGTTGTTTGCCGGAACTTTCTGCCGATTTGGTGGATCGGGGTATGGTATTGGCTGGCGGAGGGGGACTGCTGCGCGGCCTTGATACGCTGATTTCGGAAAAGACAGGTCTGCCTGTACATGTGGCAGACGATCCGTTAAGCGCTGTGGCAGAGGGTACAGGCATGGTTCTGCACGAAATTAAATTCCTACGTAAATTGGCGGGGCCGAAAAACTAATCCTAGATTATATCCGCACGGTTTGGGTGCGCCTGTCCTTCCCGAGGTAGGGATGGATGGCTTTAAGGAATAAAAAAAGAGTCTATGTTGCGGTAGCAATTCTGTTACTGGTGGTGGTGCTTGTTCCGCTCTCCTCGCTTACCCTAATGGGCAAAGGCGCGGTTCGCGATGCTATGGCACCGGCACAGC
>CAYOBH010000158.1:0-1120 GCA_964402125.1 uncultured Verrucomicrobiota bacterium | reverse complement strand
TCTGCGGCTTTGGCGGAACGCTTGAGAAAAATCGTGATCTTTCGCGTGAATTGGTTCGGGTCAACGCTGAGCTGAGCCGCTGGCGTGCCGCTGAAGAAGAAAATGTGCGCCTGCGCAAAGCGCTTGGTTTTTACGAAGAACAGTCCGGAAAGATTATTGCCTGTGATGTAATCGGGCGTGATATCAGCGGCTGGTGGAATACGATTCGGCTGGGCAAGGGTAAACAAGACGGTGTTCGTGAGGGGCAGGCGGTGATTAGTCCCGACGGTCTTGTGGGGCGAACCACCGAAGTCACTGCGCACACGGCCGACGTGCTGTTGCTGTCGGACCCGACCTGTCAGGTCTCTGCAAAAATTGAGCGGATTAATGTGTTTGGATTGGTGCGGGGTGCTGGTACAACCCTGAAGGGTGAGCCGAAGGCGATCATTGAATTTATTAATAAGGACAAGGAAATACGGGTTAATGACGCTGTGGTAACCTCGGGTCTTGGGACGTTCCCTCGGGGCGTTCATATTGGGTATATTACCCATATCAAGCGCGATGATTCCGGGCTGTTTCAGCAGGCGGAGATTACTCCGCTGCCTACCATCGGGCTGCTCGATTATCTCTTTGTGGTGCCGAGTATTGAACGGGAGGTTGCGGAATGAAGCGGCGTGCTTTTATGCTTTTTCTGATTCTGCTGGGCGCACTGTTGCAGCAACTTCTTCCGGGGATTTCTGTTTTGGGCGGAATGAAACCGCCGATTCTTGGGGCGATGGCGGTGTTTCATGCGTTGCATAAAGGGACCCCGGATTTGTGGATGGCCGTCTTTTTTGCGGCGTTGCTGCAGGATGGATTGAGCGGAGGATCGTTTGGTCCGGCGCTGCTGAGTTTCCCTGCACTGAGTCTGTTGATTTATCGAGTCCGCAACGAAATATTTACGGACAGTCTCGTTACGCAGATGGTTATCGGCGCATTGATGGGGCTCTGCACCGCTTTTGCAATCGGGGTTTTCCACTCTGTACTTGGGCAGCTCAGCGTGGAGCCTCGCCTTGTTTTTATCCGATTGTTTGGTGCCTTACTGCTGGGTCTCGTTACACAGCCGGTCGTTGCGCGCATGGTTCAGCGTATGGAAGCGCTT
>CAYOBH010000157.1:0-6108 GCA_964402125.1 uncultured Verrucomicrobiota bacterium | reverse complement strand
GACTGACAAACGACCTCAGTTTTTGATGCCCAAAAACGCGGGCCCGCTGTCGATGATTCTCCTCCTTCCCGCTTTACTTACCTCCACGGCTTGGTAATGTCCGAAACCAGTTACCCGGGGTGCCGTCCGCCGTTTGGTGGGATGAGCTGAGATAATACCCGTTGAACCTGATCCGGATCATGCCGGCGAGAGGGAGCGTTATCGATTTTTCCAGCGCTCCGATCCCGATTCGGAGCGCTTTTTTTTGTGGCCGAGGGCCGAGCCTCGGAAGGAGATAGAGATGAAACTGATGGTAAACGGCGAATCGCATATCCACGGCGGAAACGGCTCCGTCGATGCCCTGCTCGATGAGCTCGGTGCCAATAAGGCGCACACAGCGCTGTTGGTTAACGGCGATGTGGTTCCCTCTGGAAAGTGGGCGGAAACGCAGTTGAAGGAAAACGACTCCGTCGAAATGCTCGTCTTCGTCGGCGGCGGATAAGCCATTGCCGATTTTTGATGGATGATTTCCGATTGAAGCATCTTTCGTGTGCTTCGCGTATTTCGTGGTTAAAGGACAAAAATATGACTAGTGACATTTTAAAAATTGGTGATCAGGAACTCGGCTCGCGCCTGTTTCTCGGGACTGGAAAGTTTTCCAGCACAGCGGCGATGATCGAAGCCGTTAAGGCATCGGGTACAGAACTGGTGACGGTGGCGCTGCGCCGCTTTAACCGCGCACAGGCGGAGGACGATCTTTATGGTCCGCTCTCCGAACTCAAAACCGTGCGGCTCATGCCGAACACCTCCGGTGCTATGAATGCGAAAGAAGCGATCCGCGCCGCGCTGCTCGGTCGCGAGCTGAGCAAAAGCCCGTTCGTGAAGCTGGAGATTCATCCCAACCCGCATCATCTCCTTCCGGATCCGATTGAGACCTATGAAGCCGCCATTGAGCTGGTCAAACAGGATTTCCTTGTACTGCCCTACATTCCCGCTGATCCCGTACTGGCCAAACGCCTCGAAGATATCGGCTGCGCAGCGGTTATGCCGCTGGGCGCCGCCATCGGCACTGGCAAAGGGTTGGCTACGGCGGAGATGATCAAAATCATCGTTCGCGATGCGGACATTCCGGTCGTCGTCGATGCGGGGCTGCGCGCGCCGTCGCAGGCTGCCGCCGCACTCGAAATGGGCTGCTCCGCCGTCTTAGTGAACAGCGCCATTGCCGCAGCCGAACAACCCGCCGCCATGGGCGCTGCCTTTAAATCCGGTGTAGAAGCGGGCCGCGCCGCCTACCTCGCTGGCCTCATGCCCACCTCCGAGGCCGCCGTCGCCAGCTCACCCTTAACTTCATTTCTGTCCGGATCGGACTGATCCGACCAATAATGACTGATCTGTCCTATGAAAACCCTTCCTGACTGGCTGAATCCTGAACCGTGGCTGAACCATGAATTCACCGCCGCCGATGTGCAGCGGGCAATTTATGCCGACGCGCCGAACGAAAAAACACTGGCGGCCCTGCTCTCTCCCACTGCGGGCGAATTTCTCGAACTTATGGCACAGCGGGCACAGTCGATCACTCGCCGGCACTTTGGCCGAACGATTTCGCTCTACACGCCGCTCTATCTCTCCAACTTCTGCAACGGCGGCTGCAGGTACTGCGGCCTCGCCGCCGACCGCCGTGCACAACGCACCGCACTCTCGCAAGAGCAGTTGCGCCATGAAATGGATGCCATCCAGAAAATGCATTTCGAGGAGCTCATCCTGCTGACCGGTGAGCGTATGCCGGAGGCTGATGTTCCCTACCTGTGCGACTGCGTGGCCGTCGCAGCCGAATACATCGCCAACGTCACCATCGAAGTTTTTCCGATGGCCGAAGCAGAATACCGTCAGCTCGCTAATGCCGGCTGCACGGGCGTTACCATTTATCAGGAAACCTATGACCCGGTGATCTACGAACAGATGCACCGCTGGGGTGCGAAACGTGATTTTCTCGGACGGATCGACGCGCCCGACCGCGCTCTACGCGGTGGACTGCGCACCGCAGGTATCGGCGCTCTGCTCGGCCTTGCCGATCCGCAGTTTGACATTCTCTGCCTCTACCGCCACGCCAAGCATCTGCTGAAAACCTACTGGCAGGCCGGCGTCTCCATCTCCTTCCCGCGCATCCGCCCGCAGCTCGGCGGCTTTCAGCCCGAGCATCCGGTCGACGAACGCATGCTCTCGCAGATTATCTTTGCCCTGCGCATCTGCCTGCCGGAAGTTCCGCTCGTGCTCTCCACCCGCGAACCGCGCCGCGTGCGCGATGGACTCGCGGGCGTGGGCATCTCCAAAATGAGCGTAGCGAGCAAAACCACCGTCGGCGGCTACAGCGCCGATTCGGAAGAATCTACCGAGCAGTTTGAAATCAGCGACGACCGCGACATCCCGACCTTCTGCGCGATGCTGCGCGCCAAAGGCCTCGAACCCGTCTTTAAAAACTGGGATTCTGTCTATCGTGGAGCTGCTCACTACGAGAAGGCATAGTTGCTCCGATAAATTTACCAAGAAAAACGGCATTTACATTCCCATTTTTCTTGGTAAATTTGCGGCATGAATTATCTGAACCGTCACCTTGAAGATCGCCTGAAGCGCCATGCCAAGGCGTTTAAGATCGTATTGGTCGCCGGAGCAAGGCAGGTCGGAAAAACGACCCTGCTTAAATATGCCTTCCCGGAAATCAAGCACGTTGTTTTCGATCCTGTTCAGGATCTTTACGGAGCACGAAACGATCCTGACCAATTCCTTGAAACGTTCGGATCTCCTCTGATTTTGGACGAAGTACAATACGTTCCAGAACTGCTACCGGCACTGAAACGACGGGTTGACCGCAACGAAGCCAAGGGTCAGTATTTCCTGACCGGCTCGCAGAACCTCGCCGTGCTTCGCAATGTGTCCGAAAGTCTGGCCGGTCGAGTGGGTGTTCTTCGACTCGACGGATTCACGCCGGCGGAACTCCTCTCACAGGCCCATGCATCCAGCTGGCTGCAAGACTGGCTGGAAAATCCCGATGACTTCAGCTCTTCACCGGGAACCATAGATATTCTACCGATCAATGAATCTTTGCCGCATTATCTCTGGCGGGGTCAGATGCCGGGAGTGATTGAGCTTGATGATGAAGATATCCCCGCCTATCTCTCTTCCTATATTCAAACCTATGTCGAAAGGGATGTGCGGGTTATGTCCGACCTTTCCGACCTCGCGCTCTTTTCCCGCTTTCTCAGACTCTGCGGTGCCCTCAGTGGACAGGAAATTGTCAAAACCCAACTCGGACGGGAACTCGGTATTAACCCAAAAACTGCACGCGGATGGCTGAATCTGCTGACTTGGTCGTACCAATGGATTGAACTTCCAGCCTACAACGGAAACAGCATCAAGAAACTGAGCGCAAAACCCAAAGGACACCTGCAGGATACGGGACTCGCCTGCTATTTGAACGCAATCCCATCGCCCGAGGGGCTATTGAGCAATCCAAACTTCGGCCGCATTTTCGAATCGTGGGGCGTTGGCTGGATTATGCGGCAAATCCAACGAATGCCGTTGCCCCCGTCGATCTACCATTGGCGGACACAAAATCAGGCGGAGGTCGACGCCGTCCTCGACCTCAACGGAAAACTATTCCCCATTGAGTTCAAGGCATCACATCGACTCAACAAACACGATGCGCGAGGAATACTGGCGTTCCGCAACACCTACGCTAACGCCGTTCCCGGCGTAATTATTTATGGGGGTAACGAGTCATACCGACTGACGGAGCACGCTATGGCTATTCCATGGAAGGCGGTGTAGCACCGCCGCCGCTACGATGATGAATTGGCTCGAAGAAATTGGCTCGAAGAGCCAACGCTATAACGATGCAAATATGTCGGCTCTATGAGCCGAAAAAAGCACCCGCTGTTGGACGGGTGCTTTATCGAATTAAGATTTCAGCGGAAGGTTACAACTCGATGCGGTAAAGCACGGAGCTCAGCTTGGGCGCCTTCAATCCATTGGAGATTCGGACGCTGTCTTCTTTGGCATCAACCAGACGCTTTTCGCCTGGCACATTGTGGGCCTTTTCATTCGGACCGGTGATGGTCCAAGCCCTTGCGTTTTGCGGCAGGCGGATGCCCTGCACGGCGAAGTCGAGCGTGACGTCCTTATCGGTCGGGTTAACGATACTGACGGTCAGAATCTTTCCATCTTCCGATTTGGAGGCGGCGACATCAAGGTGGCCGTAGGCGTCAACGGGCAGTTTGATCGGAATCGGCTGCCACTGAGCGCGGTAGGTCTTGAGGACGATGCCGGTGGTGTCGAATTCGGCGTCGGTCTTGGTGGTCTTGATGCAACCGATCACATTGACGGTCTGGGCATAGTTGGCGATCTTGATCAGGTCGGTCTGCCGATACATTTCATGAAGGGCGATCACCGACCCCAGCGCATCCTTCAGATCGTAGGCGCAGCCGAGTTCGCCGTAGACGTAGGTGCGGTGCCAATAGTTCCATTCGTCCAGCGCGATCGGCATCGTCTTTCCTTCAAGCTCCTTGATGGTTGGTTGTAGGCGGCGGTGTTCGTTGGTGATGCGGCGGATCTGGTCGCGCATCAGCACAACGTGGTCGAGAATGGGCAGCTCCGGATCTTCGGTCCAAGGCACACGGCCGGAATAGAAGTGTTCGGAGATATAATCCATGTATTTGCCGGAAGTCTCGAGCATGCCGACCGACCACAGCTTTTTCGCTTCGGCCTGATTCGGATCATATTTGTCGTTAATCTGGTCAACGGCACCAATCCCGATGAGCTTGATTTCCGGGTCAATCTTCCACATGGATTCAGCAACTTCGTTGTGCTTGAGAACATAATGCGAAAGCTGCATGAAGCCCAGCTGATGCGGTCCCCACATTTCATTCCCCACGCACCAGTATGTGACGTTGAAGGGCTCGGCATGGCCGTTGTCGACACGCCATTGCCCTGCGAGCGTAGCGGCGGAGGAGTTGCAGTATTCAACCCACTGCGCGGCGGAATAGGCGTCGCCAAACCCGGTGTTGGCGGCAATCGCCGGCTCGGTACCGATTTCGCGGCAAAAGTCAATGAATTCATCGGTGCCAAAGTCGTTGTGCTCCACGCCGGTCCAGGCGGGATTCTTGCGAGGCGGACGGCGATCGCGGTCACCAATGCCGTCGCGCCAATTATAGCCGGAAACAAAGTTTCCGCCGGGCCAGCGGTAGATCGGTGCGTTCAGCTCTTTCAGCAGCGCCAGCGTATCTGCACGCATACCACGGATATTATCCGCAGGCATAAGTGAGAGCGTACCGACAAAAACAGCGCCTTCTTCTACACGGACGGTCAGCGTGGCTTCATCGCTGTCCGATTTAGCTTCAAACGTGAACGAAAATTTTTCGTAGTCGCCCGCAGGAACAATAATGGTTTCGCTGACGTCCTGCTTCTTGCCTTCCGCGTCGGCGGCCAAGGTGACGACCACTTCGCTGCGTTCATCGCCGGCGTTTTTCAGCCAGATATATCCGTCGTAGGCTTTGCCTTTTTCGATGGCCAGATCGTGCTGACGAATCGCGGTGCCGTTTTCAATACGCGGCGTATGGTCCCCCACAAAGGGGTCTTCTTTAACCATCGTCAGGCCTTTGGCCCTGCCGACAATTTCCCACGGTGATGCGCCGACGACCGGGAAATCGGTGTCCAGCAAATCTTTGTAGGGGGCATACTCCTCGGTGATCGGGAAATAGAATTTGCGGTCTTGGAGCATTTCCGCCCAGATGCCTCCATAGATGCATCGGCCGAGGTGCTCGATAAACTGACCGTAAATAAACGGTTCAATCGGCTCGCCGGTCTGCGAAAGGTTTAAGGTGATGTCCGTTTTCATAGCGGGCTGTCCGGTCTGAGCAAACGAGCTCGCGGCTGCAATACTCAGCACCATTATGCTGGTGGTTATTTTTTTCATGACTTTTATACTCGGGTTAATGCGGGCTCGCGGGCCACATGGATCGGGATACACACCCCTAAGAGATCCGTCCGCGCAACAGTTTTTATCCGCAAAGAGATACTTAACGCAGGGGGCATTGTCAAGGATGGGCGGAAAAAAGGGGAAACGAAAATGGCAGG
>CAYOBH010000156.1:0-6218 GCA_964402125.1 uncultured Verrucomicrobiota bacterium | reverse complement strand
TGTATGAGGGAAGCCTGCGTGCGAGTAACTGAAAGCTTCGTTACCTTTGTTGTCTTCTGTTGAAAAGAGGGATTGGTTGAGAATGTTTTATTACAGAAGGCATGATCCGTTTTGATATGACCTATTGACACGACCGCTGTTTTGCGTATTTTTTCAGCCTTCATGAAACGGAAACCGAAACGGCGGCGAAAGGATTTTTTCAATGGCGAAAAAGAAAACGGATAAGAAGGATTTGAAGGATAAAGAAACCGCAGCGGAAGAGGAGCTCCCGGATACGGAAGTGATCGAAGAGGAGTCTGCGCCGCAGGTCGAGGAAGAGGAAGAACAGGAATCGCTGCGCGATCAGTTTGTTCGTCTGCAGGCCGACTTCATCAATTTCCGGAACCGTACGCAACGCGAACGCTTGGAGCTGTATCAGCGAGCGAACGAAGATTTGCTGCTGGAGCTTCTCCCGGTGCTCGATCACTATGAAATGGGGCTGCAGACGGCGCAAAAGCATCAGGCCGACGTTGCAGTGGTTGACGGGTTTAAAATGGTTTATGACCAGTTTCAGAACGTGCTGAAAAAGTTTAATCTGACTCCGATTGACGCAGTCGGCGAGGCGTTTGATCCGCATAAACATGAGGCGCTGACGCATATGCCGTCGGACGAATATCCGGCGGAGGTTTGTTCGAATCAGATTCGCCGCGGCTATCTGTTCGGCGATAAGCTGTTGCGCGCCGCGCAGGTGGTGGTCTCCAGCGGACCGGCACAGGCGGCGGAAGAGGGGAACAACTAATTATGGCGAATAAACGCGATTATTACGAAATTCTGGGCGTTTCCAAAAACGCGTCGGCAGACGAGATCAAGAAGGCCTACCGGAAGGTGGCGATGAAGTTTCATCCGGACCGTAATCCGGGCGATAAAGCGGCCGAAGAAAGTTTTAAGGAGGCCAGCGAGGCCTACGAAGTATTGAGCGATGCCGATAAAAAGGCGCGCTACGACCAGTTTGGGCATCAGGCGTTTGCGCCGGGCGGTGGCGGTTTCGGCGGCGGCTTCGGTGGTGGGTTCCACGATGCATCAGACATCTTTGAACAGGTGTTTGGCGGCGGCTTTAATATTAATGATCTCTTCGGCGGTGGTGGCGGTGGACGCCGGCGCGAGAGCGGTCCGGCGCGTGGATCGGATCTGCGCTATGATCTGGACGTTGATTTTGAGGAAGCCGCGCTTGGATCGCACCGTAAGCTGACGCTTCCGATCAGCTCAGCCTGCGAACACTGCTCCGGCACCGGCGCGGAGCCGGGAAGCTCGAAGAGCACCTGCCCGACGTGTCGCGGGCGCGGTCAGGTAACGACGGGCGGCGGCTTTATTCAGTTTTCCCAGACCTGCCCAACCTGCCGAGGCGCAGGCGAAACCATTTCGAATCCCTGTAAAGAGTGTAAGGGCGCGGGCAGCGTCAAGGAGCGCAAGACCATCAAACTGCGTATTCCCGCCGGGGTGGAATCGGGGTCGCGTCAGCGGCTTGCGGGCAAGGGCGAAGCAGGGACGCGCGGCGGCCCGGCCGGCGATCTTTTCGTTGTTTTCCACGTTCGCGATCACGAGTTTTTTAAGCGCAATGATCTCGATATTTATTGCGAGGTGCCGGTGCCGTTCCATATTGCGATGCTCGGCGGCGAGATTCAGGTGCCGACCATTCACGGCAACGTGAAGCTTAAAATCCCGGCGGGCACCGAGAGCGGAAAGATTTTCCGTCTGCGGGGTCAAGGCGTAGTCGATTCGGCGCATGGTCACGGCCGCGGCGATCATAATGTGATGGTCAAGATCGAGGTGCCGACGCATCTATCGAGCAAAGAAAGGAAAATGCTCAAAGAGGCGTGCGATGTTCTCGACGACAGCCACTTTACCGAAACCAACCGAATTCGCAGAGTTGCGGAAGCGTTCTATGAGCGAAAGCGCAAACTCGAAGAGGATGCTTAACTTCAGGCAGAATGATTTTGGGGCAGAATAATTCTGTCTAAAAAAATGCGGATTAATTCACTAGTTGAAGCAGGCGCGCTGGATCAGGCGGTCGTTACGCTTTCGCCGGAGGAGTCGCATCATCTTGCGCGGGTGCTGCGGGTTCAGCCGGGGCAGGAAATTACGTTGTTCGACGGTCGCGGCGGCGTTGCTGAAGCCGTGATTGAAGCCGTCGGGAAAACCGCCGTGGAAGCACGCGTTTTGAGCCGAAGCGCGGTGCCTGCTCCGAAGGTCCAGATTGAGCTGATTCAGGCCGTACCCAAACCCGACCGCTGGGAGCTGGTTCTTCAAAAAGCGGTCGAGCTGGGCGCAACGTCGATTCGCCCGGTTTTGACGCAGCATACGGAGTTTAAGCCGAATCCCAAAAAGCAGGAGCGCTGGGAAAAGATTGTACTCAACGCCGCGCAGCAGTGCGAAGTCCGCTGGCTGCCCGAGCTGAAGCCGCTGGAAAAATGGGATGCCGTTTTGCCGACGTTGGCGGAGTATGATCTGGTGCTGATTGGATCGCTCTATGACGGTGCGGTTCCCTTTCGTGACATCGATTTTACACAAAAAAAGCGCGTTGCGCTGCTGATTGGTCCTGAGGGCGATTTTTCGATGGAAGAGGTCGCCGCCGCTGTGAAAGCCGGTGCACTTCCGGTCTCTTTCGGCAACCGCATTCTCCGCACAGAAACCGCCGCGATTTTTGGGTTAAGCGTGCTGGCCTATGAATTACTGTAGAGCGGTATGCAACATTATCGGGAAGTGTTTTGACTCATCGTTCTTTTTACGTTTCTATGTTCGCAAAAGAGCACTTGGCGGATTGGTCGCTCGGCGAGGGAATGCAAAAGAGGGTCGATGGGTGCGATTATCAACAAAACGAAGAAAGATTTAATATGAAAAAACAGGCATTCTATATTTTACTGCTTAGTGTTTTCTCTCTTGTGGCGTGCACTCATCAACCCCCTTCACAAGAACAATTTAATGAACCATTAGATCGTAGTTCATCCGGTCTAGAAAGCCCTGGCGACCCAACTTCATCTGCGACTTCTTCAGTTCCTGTCGATGAATTCGGTGTTCCAGTAAATGATTTTCACACCCCAAAGCAATACGCCTATCTAACAGATCCAAATTGGACATCCATCAAGACCTATGTTCCCGAAGTGGGTCAGGGTATAGACGAGTCCGATCCAAAAGCAATCTCGTTAAAATTTGACGATGTTGCTGACGCCAGCAGTTATTATGTTCAAGTCGTGAAAGGTCGCAATGATTTCACCCATGCTGAAACACATGAAACCACGAAAAAGTCCTATGATTTATGGAATGCCGAATTGGGCGAAACGTATTATTACAGAGCCGCTGTCAGCCAAGCGGCTTTATCTGCTGCGCCTGTTAACCAATTCAAAGTGAATGATTTAGCGCCACGCAACCTGAATGTTGGCAACATCATCAACTTCCGTGATATCGGTGGTTGGAAATCGTCATTGATTCCAAATGGGGTTGTTCGACAAGGGTTATATTATCGCTGCGCCAAATTGGATGGGATCGATGATGAGGGTAAAAAAATTATCAAAGAACTAAACATCACTGTTAATATTGATATGAGAGATCGTTATCAAGTTCCAAGAACTTCTCCGGCCAACACAGAGGATCATCCCGTGACGATTGTTAGAGCATCTATTCCTTCTGGAACTGAAGATCAACGTTTCGCAGAATATGACGATGTGTATAAACTGATTTTTGAAAAAATTGCCGATTCTGAAAACAATCCAATCATGATCCACTGCACACATGGTGCGGATAGGACAGGGATTACCTCCTTCTTCCTGTTGGCGTTATTGGGGGTAAGCATAGAAGATTGCGGCAGGGATTATTCATTCACCAGACTCGCAGGCGAAAGAGAAGTCTGGCACGAAGTGGAATTCGATGGCTGGGTTTCCGCCACGGAACAATTGGAAGGCGCAACATTTGCCGACAAAATGAAAACGCATTTGATGAGCAAAGGGATCTCAGAAGATACGCTCGAAACCATCCGTGAATTATATGTTCCCGGCTATTCAAGAAATGCCAGCAACACAGAAAAGGTATCGGCCCCGTAAGTCACTACAAATTCGGCAATCGTTTCGTTCCGCTCGTCCAGCGCATCGACCATGGTTTCCCGTACGGCAGCCAGTTCGTCATTTGGAGTCCATGGTCGAAACAGCGCCCGACCCTCCAGATATCATTCTACCGAAACCTCTCCCGCTCAACGCTGTAGACGCATTTGCATCGTCGTAGCCGCGCTGTCCTCGTCGCTTGAAGAAGAAAGCGAGCCAAGCCAATTCATCATCGCTGTAGCGGAAGGGGCAGCGAGAGAGAGTGAAGCTTTTGCAACATTATCGAAAAGTGTTTTGACTTATTGTTCTGTTTGCGTTTTTATGTTCTATGGTTGCAAAAGGGTGCTTGGCGGCTTGGCCCACCCTAGGCATGGGAATGCAAAAGAGGATGGGTTGTTTGAGTTGAAAGAAAAGATAGAATACTGAAGAGTAAAACAGCTGACGGGAGACAATCGATGGACAGGGAGCAAGCATTGGCCGTTTTTGAGGATTTCAAGATCCGCCGCGTGTACGACGAAGAGGCAGAGCGGTGGTATTTTTCGGTGGTGGACATTGTTGCGGCGTTGATCCAGCAGCCGGATTACCAGACGGCGCGGAAGTACTGGAACAAGCTCAAGGAACGGCTCAAGAAGGAGGGAAGTCAATCGGTGACAGATTGTCACCAGTTGAAAATGGTGGCAGGGGATGGCAAGTTACGTTTGACCGATGTCGCTGATCCCAAAACACTTCTGCGAATCATCCAATCGGTGCCCAGTCCGAAGGCGGAGCCGATCAAACTCTGGCTGGCGAAGGTAGGGTACGAGCGCATCCAGGATATGGGCGATCCGGCCCGCTCACTTGACCGTGCTCGCCAATACTGGCAACAACATGGCCGCATTGCCAAACGGGCCCGGCGCGAACTGGAGCAAAAGACGGGCAAGCCCGTGGTGACGAGCGATAATTTCCTGCCGCCGAAAAAACCCACCAAACGCATCATAACGTAGACAGAGCATCTTGCTCCGTTGTGCTCGTTGGAGCCTTGCACCACAACGAAGCTAGAAGCTTCGTCTACAATCATCACCTTTTCTTGTGGCGCATGCGTCCCGCTTGCGTGAAAACGAGCGGGACGCTCATTCTGCTCTGTGGCGCGTGTTGCCCGTTTGAAAAAGCCGACAGAAGACGGGGCTACGAACGATTTACAAGCGACGAGGACGTGCGCTTCTACGAGCATAGGACAAGCGACGGGGACATCTGCTTCTACGAATTTGATTTTGTTCCGGGGTTGCCTGCTCAGCGACAGGTCGCCAGGGTGGCTGGGATACGGGGCGCGGCAAACGGTAGGATTTGGGAGAGAGATCACGGATCAAGGAGTACCTTGACTTGATGGAGCAGCATCGACAATATGCGCAACAGAAAACTGAGACGGAGAAACCCCGACAGGGAATAGAGACCCTTATTTATGAAAAAGACAATCGTTGTTGCGTTGGCAAATCAAAAGGGCGGCGTGGGAAAAACCACGACGGCTGTTAATTTTTCCGCCTGTCTGGCGGAGAAGCGTAAAAAGGTGCTGTTGGTGGATCTGGATCCGCAGGCCAATGCAACCAGCGGATTGGGCGTGGAGAAGGGCGCGAGTGTGTTTTCCTCGATGCTCGGCGAGTCCGGCTGCCAAGAACTGATTCAGAAAACCGGGATCAAAGGGCTCGACATTATTCCGTCGGAGATCGATCTGGCGGGCTCGGAAGTGGCGATTGCGCGGTGTGATGATTATCTTCACCGCCTGCGCAATGCGATGGAGCCGGTCATTGAGAGCGGCGTGTATGACTTTATAATTTTTGATTGCCCGCCGTCGCTCGGCATTCTTTTCATGAACGCGCTCAATACGGCGGATGAGGTGATCATTCCGATTCAGTGTGAATATTTTGCGCTCGAAGGGTTGGGCGTGATGGTCGACATCGTGAATAAGATCCGCGATGCGGGGAACCCGCAACTGCATATCAGCGGGATTTTAATGACGATGTATAATATGAGTACCAACCTCTCGCAGCAGGTGGTGCAGGAGGTCCGAACGCATTTTGGCAAAAATGTATTCGATACACTGATTCCGCGCAACGTGCGCCTGAGTGAAGCGCCGAGCTACGGCCAGCCGATTATTCAATACGATTCCAACTG
>CAYOBH010000155.1:0-6247 GCA_964402125.1 uncultured Verrucomicrobiota bacterium | reverse complement strand
GAGACAGTTATAACTCCACCGTCACTCCCTTTAATCGTGGAATTAGTAACGGTCATATTATGCGCCGTTGCCGAAGAACTCAGGCCACCGCGTCCTAATGAATAAAAATAAGGAGATGCGTTAGTAATAGACACCGTCGTCCACACCTTCTCATTCCAGTTCGAGGCCGTAATCGTGCTATCTGCGATTACATAATCCGTCGCAGTGGTATCGCTGATCACCCATGAGTCAGCTGTCGTCCCATTCACTGCCTCAACAATATTTGTATTAACATGAGATACCGTAGCGGCTCCTCCCGGAACAACAACCGATCCGACACCGACTACTGCAATCAATAACAACGCTGTTTTTTTCATTATTCCCCCACTTGTGTAAAAAAAACTATAGTTAATCTCAACGGCACACACTCCCATAATGTCGGACGATTGTCATGCGCAAATTACAAGAAAACCTCATCCCCTCCAACACCCCCTACAGCCATGCGCCGGAAAGGACGATTTTATTCACTTGATGACCCAAAAAATATAAACAATAGTCTCAGCTAATGAAATCGGTTATTGCAGATGGAATACACTACTTCGGCCTATCAGGTTTCCCTATTACCGTCCGAAGGGTCGGGACCGATGCCCACCGTACGCCCTCGCATCCACACGATTTAACCGAGGTTGAACACAGTCATGATTTTTCCGAGCTCGTTATCGTAACACACGGCAGTGCGATGCACTGGCTGGAAGGAACCGACTTTCCCGTTGCTGCCGGCGACATCTTTCTCCTTCAGGGGCGCCAACGGCACTATTTCCACCAACGAACCAACCTTGAGCTGATCAACATCATGTATGATCCCAATCAGATCGGTCTTCCAGAAAATGAACTGCGCCGCATGCCGGGCTACTGCGCCATGTTTATGCTTGAACCAAACTATCGCCGCCAACACCGTTTTGCCAGCCGACTGCACCTCGGACGCGTTCCCCTTGCACGCGCTGAACGACTGGCCGAAGAAATGGAGGTAGAGAGCGTCTCCGCAGATTCTGGTCACTCCATCGTTCTGCGTGCAAAACTGATGGAACTGCTTGTCTTTCTCTCCCGCGCCTACACCAACTCCGACTCGGTCGAAGCACACGCTCTCCTGCGGCTGGGCGATGTGATCGGTGCACTGGAAAACGATTATGCAAAAGACTGGAAGCTGGATGACCTAGTACGGGTTGCCCACATGTCGCGCAGTAATCTGATGCGGACCTTCCGCAAGGCCACCGGCAAAACCCCCATTGAATATCTCCTGCGCATCCGCATCCAGCGAGCCATGGCACTGCTCCGCAACAGCGACCTCACGGTCACGGAAGTTGCCATGGAGGTTGGCTTCAACGACAGCAACTATTTTTCCCGGCAGTTTCGACGAATCACGAACGAATCCCCGCGCGATTTTCGTCGCGGCAGCACCCCGTCCGCGCCGCCGCCCCTCTGATTCAGGGTTTATTCCCCGTGAGCAGCTGAGTCGATTACAACGCGAATGCTTTTCCATCGAAGCAATCTAGAGCCTATGCTACGCCCCGATGCGGCCTTTGCTGGAGGGGATGAGGTCGAGTGCGCGGGGATCGGAATCGCAGGCCACCCGCAGCGCGCGGGCAACGGCCTTAAAGATGGCTTCGATGCAGTGGTGCAGATCTTCGCCGAATTTAAGTTCAATGTGCAGGTTCATTTTGGCGGAGTCGCAGAATGACCGCCAGAAATGCTTGATAACGGTTACATCAAAATCGCGAATATATTTTTGCTCATGCTCCACGCGGTAGACAAAATAGGGCCGACCGCCGAGGTCCAGACAAACCTCGGCCTGCGCCTGCGCCTCGTCCATGGGCACCACCCAGAATCCATAGCGGTTGATCCCCTTCCGATCTCCAAGCGCTTTGTTCAACGCTTCGCCCAGAACAATTCCAACATCCTCAACGAGATGGTGATAATCGACATCAATATCTCCCGCAGCTTTAATCTTCAGATCAAAGAGCGCATGTTTGGCGAGCAGATCGAGCATATGGTCAAAAAATGGAATCCCGGTGGAAATCGAATAATCGGCCTTGCCGTCGATATTCAGCGAAAGCTCTATCTGCGTCTCTTTCGTATTGCGGGTAATCTGGGCGGTTCGAACGGGCTGCATACGTTTTCCTTTGGTTATTGAGACAAACTGAACGCTGCGATCGGCGTGTAAGAATGCTTCGTATCCTCGGCAGATCGCAGAAAGGGGAAATTAGAACCTCGCCTTCCCGGGGTCAACCCAATATCTTCAAACAGAGTTCATTGGTAATACGAATGTGTTTGTCTCAATCTACCGAAAACGAGGAGCAGTCATGGAACATTTAAAAGGCAAAGCGCTAAACCTGAAGGAAGAGATCGCCTACGCCGACGGCGCGGTGATCAGCAAAACCCTGCTCAAGAAGGCAACGGGCAACATTACCCTCTTCTCCTTCGACAAGGGCCAGGGATTGAGTGAACACACCTCGCCGTTCGATGCCGTCGTCCAGGTCGTTGAAGGCGAAGGCGCATTCATCATCGACGGCCAGCTCAAAACCGTAAAGGAAGGCGAAATGATCATCATGCCCGCCAACATTCCGCACGACGTCCAGGCCGCCGAACAACCCTTCAAGATGCTGCTCACCATGATCCGCTCGGAACAATAGAACGGTTACAGAATGATTGAGACAAAATGATTTTCAACGGACCCGGAGAATCATTCCCGTTTCTTGGTTTTTAAACGCGTTCCGGCCACGGGCCTACAGTTGAAACACCGAGCCGACGCGTTTGCAGCCAAGCTTCTCGTAATACCGGTCCTCGTCGGAAAGCACATAAACGTCCCGATCCGGATGCTGTTGCTTTATCCTTTCCAGCAGCGCTTTCCCGTAGCCGTTGTTCCTGTAGTCCGGCGCAACATAGAGTTCGCTGACGTAGATGCCGAGTCCATCCACCACGGCGCGCAGATATCCACAAATCCGACCTTGGCTTTCGCAGACGTAGGTCTCGCCCTCCAGCAAGGCCTTCTTGAACCCCTCGATCCTGTCGTCGCCCGTGAACAACTTCCAGTCCGGCTCCGCCTTCATGAGCGCGATCAATTCGGATTCGTGATTCTTGCCATATCTAAAAATGCTGACCATCCCGGCTCCCTATGCCTGGCTAACGCTGAAGATCACGCGCGGCAGAAAACCGCCGCGTTCATCCGGCTTGCTATGCTTCAAGAATCCTCTTGAGGCTCCTTCCTTCCTCCCGCAGATATGCCCGGAAAATGGATACCCCATCATCGATCTTGCTTCTGAACAACTTCCTGCCGATCCAGCCGATCTGGAAGGTTGCCGATGAGATGAAACGACATCCATCGGTCGTCTGCTCAATAATGAACTCCTTTTTCGGAAAGAAAATTTTCATCGCTCTTGATGCGGGTCCATACTCAATGTGCCGATCGGGCACCACCTTGGAAATGATGAACGTGAACCTATGGGGCTTCCCGTGGAGGTTTTTCTCGGCATAAGCGATTGATCCTTCAACCCACGGTTCGCCTTTGAGCCAGCGAAAACAAATGTTGTCTGCGTTGAGTGTCTTGAACCCTTCGTCGTCCACAATGCCCGTCAAATAGCTGAACAACTTCGCTGGCGACGTATTGATCTCGATCGACTCCGTCACGACAATCTCGGTGAAAAATGGCATTCTTTGATCTCCTTGCACAACGGCTTTCCACAAACCCACTGAAACAAGCGCATGCTATCCGCAATCCATGCAAAGAAAAAGGGGAAAGGCGGGATTTCTGGCGGGCCGGCATTCTTGGCATGATGCCGGCCGTTTCCCTGACGGTCTTTGCCGTGCTTTTTGGCGACAGTAAAAAATATCGCGAAGTGGTTTTTAGCGCGGTTGCTGGTTGCGCAATTGCGCACAATGGAGTATCAGCCATCACCTGAACAAAGGGAGGTCGTCATGAAAAAATGGATCTTTGGAACCCCGGTCGACGGCATACTGCCCTCGATTGGACTGCTGCTGAATCGCCTCGTGTTTGGCGGCTTCATGCTTTATGGACACGGCTGGAGCAAGCTGATGTCGTTCAGCGAACAAGCGTCCAACTTCCCCGATCCTCTTGGAATCGGCAGCACGGCCAGCATGGCCGCGGCCATCTTCGGCGAAGCGGTCTGCTCGGCGCTCATGGTTCTGGGCGTAGCAACCCGCATTTCGGCGCTCCCGCTGGTCTTTACCATGGGCGTCGCCGCCTTTGTCGTCCATGCCGACGCAGCGCTCTTCACGACCACAAAGGAACTCGCCTTGCTCTACCTCACCGCTGGCGCCTTGCTCTTCTTCACCGGCGCTGGCCGCTTTTCCATAGATGGCATCATTAGCCGCAAGGGGTAGTCGGCGGACGGGTCGATCGGCTACTTTTTGAGGAACCAATCCCTGATGTGGTCGAAGAGGGTTTCCTTGCAGAAATCCTTGAACTCGCCTGCATCGAAGAAGGTGCCATGACACGCCGGGCACGATTCGAGCTGGATGTGGGGTTGTTCAACATCGTGGACCGGGAGCATCGGAATGTTGCAGGCCGGGCAACTGGTCTTCGAAAGCTTGTTGAGTTTTGAGCCAACCTTCAGGTTTCCGGTATCAATTTGGGAGGCCCCTTCTATTTCCACCAGCTCTTCCGCCTTGAGTGCGGAGAACCAAAGACCGCCGCAGTTGTTGCACTGTTCGTAGTCTATTTGCTTGTACACGTTAGGTTTCATGGCCTCTTTACATTTCGGACATTGCATATTTGTACCCTCCATTAAAAGAATAACGTTATAATTTGGCACGGACAGAATAGCAACTACTTTTTAAATAAAAGGCATTGTTTTATTGAGCAGCGGAGCTTACCCCTGATGCGAGAATTGAATTCCAGTAGGGAGGTGTCGATGTTTATTGAATCAATTCCTCCACGAATTTTTTGGCATCGGTTAGATTCATTCCAAAAGCTTGTCTAGCAAGCTTTATTGCAGCCATGACATTCCCTCGTTGGGCCAGAAAAAGTATACGATCCTCCATCTGTCTTTTGTCTGAAGAGGTCAACGTCATGTTGTTAATTTCTTTGCTGAGAGGGAGAATCTTGATTCCTCTGTCAGAAAGAAGCGTGATTGCCTTCGTGGGGTGAGGTTGAATTCTATCTTGGGGAGATCGTAACTCGATCCGTATCGTATGGTCTCCCACAACCGATACTGGATAGTGGTGCGATTTGCTGCCGGACTTCACAAATCTACCCCAACAGCTAAACCACTGAATACCAGCAGAATAATCGCATGAACCAATACCGATTGCTTGAATGTCGTATGCCGACCCGTTACTTCAATTTTTTGTACGATATCCATATGTCTTCTTTAAAAAACACCGATCGGTTTACCCTGCGCGGGACATATCATCCGGCACAACAGCTTGTGCGCTTTCCCGCGCAAGGTCCACGCGCTTGATCGTTCATGGTTGCTGCCCGTGCTCTATCCGTTCGATCCGGTTCGTGTCGAATCCAAATTCGCCCGCCATCCGGACCAGCCGGTCGATTTCCGATGACGGAGCGGCGGGATCGCGGACCAGAATCCAGAAATAGTTGAAGTTTGGGCCGGTGACGATCGCCTCGCGATACTCCTCGTCGAGATGGATGATCTTGTACGAGGCATAAAACGGGCCGAAAAAGCTTACTTTGAGCCATCCCTGATTTGGATCGTCCTTAAACTTCGCGACGCCCACGGCCTCCTTCCATTTTTCTTTTTTCGGATCATATCCCCGATTGACGACCTTGACGGTACCATTGGTGTTTAGGGTGTATTGCGCGCTGACGGATGTCAGGCCCTTTTCAAACCGGTGGGGGAAGCGCGCCGCCTCGTACCATGTGCCGAGATAGCGTTCGAGCTCAAACTCCGGAACTGGTTCAAGCCCTGACGTAGAACGGCAACCGGCGGTCAACGCCAGACCTAGGAACATCAAGCAGGCGGGCATCTTTTTCTTCGTTTTCATTGATCGATCTCCTTTTTAAATGGCTTCTGCCAGTTTCCAGAATACACATAACACATAGAGTCAAAGTACCAGAGGAAGAGCAAGGGATTTTTAGTGAATCGTTTCAGGCATCGCGGGAGGGTTTCCGCTGAAGAGCGATTTTGCGAGATTGGATTTGCGCACCATAGAATCAAGTTCTCTTGCGTGTTGTATTAAAAGGACGGCGCAAAGCCCGACAGGAGACTTTTCCGAGATAAAACGTATTTTTTTG
>CAYOBH010000154.1:0-6437 GCA_964402125.1 uncultured Verrucomicrobiota bacterium | reverse complement strand
CAGGTTCCACTTAAGAATGGACGGTCCGTGGTTTAAAAATGGGGGTAAGCCCAGCTCGCCAGGAGGTAATGACAGTTTTGTATACTGTCGAAACGCAATGTATGTTATTGCGTATGTCATGATAGCTTGCCCTGCATCAGATATTATTTTGCTCTGGTCTATAAAGGTCTTTAATGAAACTTTTTTCCATGTAGCCTTATCCAGTCTATATCCGTATCTGCGGATTTTCTGAAATCGCGTATCGCTAGACAGCCAACTCTCTGGATCCTCGTACAATGTTGCATAGGAGGCAACCCCAACAACTTGACTGGATCGATTGATGATAGGGCATCCACTGTTTCCTTCGACAAACATGGCGTCTACTTCGATTACATCTGACCCAATACCAAGGATTTTACCGCTCAACTTAGTGGCCACACCACCCCCCGCACTATTCCCATAAACTGTTATTTGGTCATCAATCTCAAGGCGGCCTGTTGCGACACTAAGAGCAGGCACATCATTGGTGATCTCCATTCTTATCAGATCCATGGATGCACAGATGTCAAAGGAAACCGGAATGATCCGCTCACCAGTCAATGTTATTGCACTCACTGATTCAGCGCAATCGATTACGTGTTGATTAGTAATTAGATATTTTTTTCCATCCATTTCTGCCACGAACCCAGATCCGCTAGTCTGCCCGTCTTTTGTGACTACCTCAATGATGACCAATGAATCCAATATGGATTTTTTTCTATTCGAAGTCTTTGCCTCACCACGAACATCACGAGCACCACCACCACCAACAGCACTAACCCAGACGCTAACATTGCCGCCTGCCGAGTTCTGTGCATCTGTATCTGCAACGAGACAGATCAATAGCAATAGCAATCCTGAATAGCGCATGCTGAGTGTCTTCATCTCGACCTCCCGTTTAATTATGGCATGTCACACAAAAAAGCGACGCATCCTCCGCATGGTTCGCTCGTTTGATTAGAAACTGGCGATCTCTAGAGAGCGACTGCACTTCTGATGCCAAATTGTCCATTTTCTAACCTTTGGATTGAGAAGGTACACCTCACAGGACGAAAATCAAGCGCTTAATTTGGAACAGGTTACACTTTCGACAATTGAATGGGAAAGCCCCCGCCCAATCCGTTGGGATTATCCCCGGCATTACGCCTCTAAACATAGTGACCGATGCTCTGCATGAATAACCGCAAGATGGCGTGAGAGTATAATCCTCTATCTCTCCCCTGTGCCGTTCAGGAAGTGCCCCCTTGGGGGTGCCCCTGCCGGGGTCTTAGGAATCAGCGGCGGGCCACAAAGAAGCAGCGAATGCATCCCCGGAGCTAGGCTGTTTATTGTGATTTTGCCGTTTGCGTTTTCCTGAGCTCCAAGCTTGTGGATGCACAGCACGCCGGGCCGCTTGTGGCTTAAGTGTGGCTTAACTGCAATTTTGGCCTGATTTTAATGTGGCTTAAGGTGGTATTAACTCGTTTAGGTTATAACGGAACAAGTCGAAACAGAAAAGCACACCGCAAAAGGGGGATATTTAAGGAAACCCTTGCCAATATTGGCTTAAATGCCGTTTTTAAAGGAAAAAAGTGGCACCCCGGACAGGATTCGAACCTGTGACCTACGGATTAGAAGTCCGTTGCTCTATCCAGCTGAGCTACCGGGGTACGGTTCATATTCAACAGATTACAAAGACCACAATCCGCAAGCGCAAACATCGTGAAACGATATTGCAACGATCTTGTCAACATCTGGTGAACAAATGAGCGCGAAGGATTGCATTAAAACAAATCTGACCTCAACAAAATTTCCACCGAAAGAGCAATGCTTCATATTTTTGGTTTTGTCTCCCGGCTGTTTTGGGATACCGTCCCCTGAATGTTTTGGTTTTTCTACAATCTATTATTCCCCCTCATCTTTATCTGCATGTTGCCGAAATTTATCTCGCGTATGCTGAAACGCGGTGGATATCGACAGCACTTTGAGCAGCGGATCGGACATTTTGGACATCACACAAAAGCACGACTGCGGGAACATCGGCGCATATGGGTACACGCAGTCAGCGTGGGCGAGATATATGTGGCCCTCCGATTCATTAAGGCCTATCGCCAAAAACATCCTGACACCTTTTTTGCCCTCAGCACCACCACTTCAACAGCGCACACGATTGGACGAAAGGAACTCGACGAGCGCGATGTCCTCTTCTATTTCCCGGTTGATCTCCCGGTGATCGTTCGTAAGGTACTGGGAATCATTAATCCAGTGCAGATTATCTTGGTCGAGGGCGAGTTCTGGCCAAATCTGATACGCTTAGCCGATAAACAAGGTATTCCGATTTCGCTGATAAACGGACGGATGTCACTATCCTCGCACAGAGGTTATCGTAAACTGCGTGCACTGATTGCCGACGTACTCCGGCGCATTCACCCGATCTGCGTACAGGGCGAACTGGATGCAGAACGGATAATTGACATCGGTGCGCCGGCGGATCAAGTTCACATCATGGGTACGGTTAAGTTTGACGTAGCAGAGTCGAATCCCGAGGGCGCATTCGCTGCCATGGCCGTTTTGCGCGAACTCCAAGTTCAGGAGAATGCTTTGATCGTATTGGGCGGATCTACTTGGCCCGGCGAGGAAGCCGTTTTGCTGGATCTATATCTTCGACTGCGCCAGCACTACCCTGCCCTTTTCCTTGTTTTGGTTCCGCGGCACATGGAACGCAGCGCGGAAGTTATTGAACTACTGCATTTAAAAAACGTCTCTTTTGCACGCCGAAGTGCAATGAACGAATTTAACGCAGTCTCAGCTCCGGATGTGCTACTGGTCGATTCTACCGGAGAGTTGCGGAATTTTTATACACAGGCAGACATCGTCTTTGTTGGGAAAAGTCTCTTCGATCACGGTGGGCAAAACCCGATTGAGCCGGCGATGGAGGGCAAGGCCGTGATCGTTGGTCCGAACATGGAAAACTTCCCGGCAGTTATGACGGAGCTCCTAAACCATGGAGCTATTCTGCAGGTAACCTCTGAAATAGAACTTGAAACTACCATTGAACGCTTGCTACAGAACGACGCAGAACGCGCTGAACTGGGCCGGAAAGCTGCTCACGTTGTTGAAAAAAATCGCGGCGTAATTGAGCGTACGATTGCGCTTTTAGAGAAATAGAGTTGTGTCAGAACAAATACTTCACCTACTATGAGAACTCCATTTTAGAAACGGAATGATATATGGCAGACACGGATATATATAAGAACAGAGAACGCATGCCAGCTTCCAGAGAGAGTACACGTCGCTATACCAAGAGAAGACGGCGCTCCACCAGCAGCGATCAGCCGCGAAAACGCCGAAGCAGAAACTCCGGATTCCGCCGTCTCCTGCACCTCTATCGCAAAAAAAAGAACCAACGTATTATTATGTGGGCTATTGCCGTCATGATCATTGCGCTTTTGGTCTATGCCGTCTTCTGGGACCTGATTGTTAGGCCCCAAAAATCACAAGACAAAGAGAACCCGTTTACTTCGTCACCGATTAACAGCGTGAAGTAGTCGAATCTACTCTTTTCTGAACCGCTTTTTCAGCTTATCCAGTATGCTGTCTGTCTGTGATGTTCTCGAGGCATATGGCGGAGGGCTGACTTTAATATCTATATGATTTTCACGGAATCCGCTGAAGTGATCGGCTTGATGCTCTAAAAGCACTTGCCGATATTCATTGCGCCCCATTGCGTAGATATAAAAGCCGATAAAAATCAGAACCAGCTCAACTTTGAGTATGCCGTAAATCACAAAAATCAGGCAAAAATATTTTGCCACCTCCGCTGCAATGCGGGTCGCCTGCACTCGGCTTTTTTTCATACAAAGTGCAGCGCGCAGTACGCGCCCACCGTCCATCGGAAAAACCGGGAGCATATTGAACCCGAACAGCATCCAATTGATACGCGACAAACCGTTTGTAACACCTGTACCTATGCCTAAAAAAATAAGCGCAAGAACAAGACTGACTCCCGGGCCTGCCAAGGCAACCCATATTTCATCCATCGGTTTCTTGGGAATGTTAACGATCTTTGCAGCGCCACCGAATGGATAGAGCACGATCTCGTGAATATAAGAACCCTTTTTCTGTGCCACCAAGGAGTGCCCAAGTTCATGGAGTGCAACACTGCCGAATAAACCCACGGCAATCAGCACTGCCATCAAAATATGTATCTTCAAGATCAGGGCAAAAATCAGCACAACAATCGGCAGTGAAATATGCAGCCGAATCGGGATTCCGGCGACCCGTCCGATTAAAATGGCATTGTTTTTTAGTCTCATCTATTTAGCTTGTTCTGTTGCAAAGTCCCTGAACGTTCCAAGCTTAGGAGCGGAAAGACAAGCGTAAAGCGCCGTTTTTCTGCAGCTGACCCAATTTTACCTTTTGCCCCTTCTTGCCCCGGATTTCTGAAAGACGAAAAAGGGCTGAAACCGAAGTTTCAGCCCTTAAAAAAAATGGAGCGGGTGAAGGGAATCGAACCCTCACGACCAGCTTGGAAGGCTGGGATTCTACCATTGAACTACACCCGCGTATGACAGAAATGAGCGCATAACCTAGCGAGGGGGCGTTGCTAGGTCAAGCGTTGTTGAGCAACTTTTTTAAAACCCCATCCCCTCAAGGGAAATCGTCGCACAGCATCAACGATTTAGAGATCAATCACTATTTTTTCATCAAGGTCGGCAGCTTTGATTTCCAATGATTTTTTGCTGTCGGAATAGCTTGCCACCAGGATTTCGTCTTTGGACTGCCACAAAATCGGATCCACGATCTCTACACGGGGATACTGAGCCCGTTCATCCCGTATGTCATAAATCGTCTCCTCAGTTTTCGTGAGAAGAACCCATTTTTTATCGCGCCCGTTACGCTCCAATAGCTCCTGAGCAATCTTCAGGTTAATCGTCTGCACAACACCAGGAGAATAGCGGATAAGATCCACGCTTCCCTTCGAAAAGTGCACCTCAATCGTGAGGTCATTTTTGTCGTAAACGGCAACGCCGGTCTTTTGATCATCCAGCTTCAGGGTGATCGGTTTTCCATAACGCGCCTCGCAAGCCTCTACCGTTTCACCCAAACGGGCATATAACGTGGTTGCACTCCCTGCAACAATCATCAGAGCCATTAATGCTGTTTTCATCTTTTCTGTCCTCTCCTTGCTTCTTTGTGCACAAACCAACCAAATCACTTTGTTATTCCACCACGGGTCAGGTTCCAGAACCAGAACTGAATCCGTTTAACGATCGACGGTTTATTTTTCGCCTTCTTTATACGCGCTTTCGGCGTTGGAACCCTCGTGCGTTCCTCCGGCCCGCGCATATAGTCTCGATTAGCAATTCCCATCTGGATCTTCTTGCCCTTCCCTCATCTAGACCGAATAATATGCGCCCAATGGCTAAGAAAAAAAAGACAACTTTACGCATTATCCCCCAAAACTGGTTGGATCCCTACAATTTCAAGGCGGATTTTCCCCATCCGGAATATCCTCTGGAAGTCGATATCGGCTCCGGGAAAGGCCGATTTCTGGCCGCTCGTTCCGCTAAATTTCCTGAAATCAACTTTTTAGGCATCGAACGACAACTCATTCGCATCAACAGCAGCGGGAGGCGATGTGAACGCGCCGGGCGCGAAAACGTGCGCCTTTTCCGCATGGAAGGGTTTTACGCCATTAACCAGATGATGCCCTCCGACTATGTTTCCAACTACTATTTTTTCTTTCCCGATCCTTGGCCCAAGGCGCGGCACGAGAACAACCGACTATTTAACCCCGCGTTTATGGATGCGCTCCACCGCACGCTGATTGACGGAGGCGGCCTGCATATTGCAACCGACCATCTCCCCTATTTCGAAGACATTCACGCCCTGCTCCAAAGCGATGAACGGTTTGAGGAGATTGACGCTTTTCAGCCGGAAGACGAGGAGCGGACGGACTTTGAGCTCATCTTTTCCCACAAAGAAATCGGGCGCTGTTCCTTCCGGAAAAACCCTAAAAAATGCAGTAGAGAAACCGCAAATGAACGTTAATGGACGCAAATAAGTGGAGCCACTCGAAAATATCGATTCCCATGCTTGCTTTTCGAAGGGCTGTATTTTCACCATTCAGGTGAGTCACATATCTTTTTAACCCATTGAATATTAGCGTTTATTAGAGTCAATTTGTGGTTAACTTTTTTTCTTGGATAACTCCCATTCGCTGCTTTTCATTCATTCGTTGAAAAAATGTCCATCCACCCCCTCGCCTTCCGCGCATTTTATCTCACGCAAAGCCGCAACGTCGCGAAGAATCCATCTTCCAAAATATTCGTGTCCATCCGCGTTAATCCGTGGTTCCTCCAAGCCTATTTCAACTGAACGCCGATTTGATAGAAGCCGGTCGATTCGGCGTTGTGGAGGGTGTCGGTGTAGCTGTT
>CAYOBH010000153.1:0-6442 GCA_964402125.1 uncultured Verrucomicrobiota bacterium | reverse complement strand
CTTGGGCAGATATGAGAGCAGCCGGGACGGCTGCGATACGATATTGCTCCGACAACTAAATATTGAAATTAACCACGATAGAGCGCAAGGACCACAAAGACAAAAACAGCTGCTTTTTCGTGGTCTATGTGTTCTTTTGCGGTTAATCAAGAAACACACTGTCGTAATATTTTTTGCCTAATCTATAACAGGACAATTGAGACAGAATAATTTTCAGTACCCGCACGGCAAGAGGTCCATCATTCTGTCCTAATCATTCTGTTAAAAAACCTACCCCAACCGCATCCTTTAAAAGTTCCCCGATTCGTTGTTTTACCTCCATTCGTTGCCAACATTAACTATTCATTCCCGTCCACCGAGTTCTCTTCGTGTTCTTCGAGCCTTCGCAGTCAAAATTCCGAGCAAAATCATCCAGGCCCTCCTGTTATCCTGTCTGAAAACCACCGCTCAACCAAACAATCCAAACTGAACCGCGAAAAAGCATAAAAAATCAATTGCCATATTCCCTTAACACAGGAGAATAGGCGACCGTTTAACGATTTGGTAAAATGGGGTACAAAATGAATCTACAGGATTTGATCGCTCTCAAAGAAAAAGCACTGAGCGAAGCGCAGACGGCCGCCGATGCCGCCGCGCTCGAAGCTGTGCGTATCGCTTACTTGGGCCGCAAAGGCAAACTCCCGGAAATTATGCAGGAGCTGCGCAACGTTTCTCCGGAGGAACGGCCCATGTTCGGCAAGACAGCCAACGAGCTTAAAAACGAGCTGTCCGATATTATTAAAGCCAAACAGAGCAGCTTTTCCGACGGCAGAGCCGCCGCAGCGGGTTTTGACCTCACCCAACCCGGTCAGTGGCAGGGCCTCGGCACGCGCCATCCGATCACCCAGATTACCGACCGCATTACCCAGATCTTTCAAACGCTCGGGTTCACCGTCGCGGACGGCCCGGACGTGGAAACGGTCTGGAACAACTTTGATGCGCTCAACACGCCGGCGGACCATCCGTCACGGGATGAGCAGGACACCTTTTATTTGAAAAACGGCGACCTCATGCGCTGCCACACCTCGCCGGTGCAGGTGCGCTATATGATGGCACACCAACCGCCGGTGCGCATTATTTCGCCCGGCCGCTGCTACCGCCGCGATACGCCGGACGCCACTCACAGCGCCAACTTCCATCAGGTGGAAGGGCTCTTTGTGGATGAACATGTTTCGCTGGCCGACCTCAAGGGCACCCTCTCCTATTTCGCCCGCGAGCTGATGGGCCCGAACGTGAAGGTTCGTTTCCGCCCCCACTTTTTCCCGTTCACGGAACCCAGCGTCGAAGTCGATTTCACCTGCCACGTCTGCCAGGGAAAAGGCTGCCGCGTCTGTAAAAACAGCGGATGGATCGAGATTCTCGGCGCAGGCATGGTGGATCCTAACGTTTTCAACGCCGTTGGATATGACAGCAGCAAACTGAGCGGCTTTGCCTTTGGCATGGGCATTGAGCGCATCACCATGATCCTTTACGGCATTCACGACATCCGGAATCTATACGAAAACGACGTACGGTTCCTTTCCCAATTCTAGGAGAAATAAAACCATGTATGAGCCGAATATTATCAGGGCGGAGACGCTTGGACCGGCGCAATACGACTCGCCGCTGAAAGGCCAGATCAACCGCTTCTACAACGGCGAGGCAATCTCAACCGGCGACCGGACCAAGGATTTCGTGCAGTATGAAAAGATTGCCGACATAGAATTTTTCGAGCTGGGGGGACCGCGCGAAAAGCTTTTCTTCAAGCCCTCGGAGACGACGGTCGGCATCGTCACCTGCGGCGGGTTGTGCCCGGGCCTGAACGACGTCATCCGCGCCCTCACCTTCTGCTGCCTGAACAGCTACGGCGTCAAGCGCGTCCTAGGCTTCAAATACGGCTACGAAGGCCTCGTCGCCAAGTTTTATCAATACCCCGTGGAACTCACCACCGACAACACCGACGAGATTCACGAAAAGGGCGGAACCATCCTCGGCTCCTCCCGGGGCCAGCAGGACACCGACGAAATCATCAATACCCTGCTCCACTACGGCGTCAACATCCTCTTCACGATCGGAGGCGACGGCACGCAGCGCGGCTCGCGCGATATTGTCGAGGGCCTGAAAAAGCGAAACCTGCCGATCGCCGTGGTCGGCATTCCCAAAACCATCGACAACGACATCAGCCTGATCCAGCGCTCATTCGGTTTCGAGACCGCCGTGGAAGCCACTTGGGAGGTCATTACCAACGCCCATGCCGAGGCCAAGGCCTTCAGGAACGGCGTTGGACTGGTCAAGCTGATGGGACGACAATCGGGCTGGATCGCCGCCAGCGCCACGCTCGCAAACTGCAACGTCAACTTTTGTCTGGTCCCCGAAGTCCCGTTCGACCTGCACGGACCGAACGGCTTCCTCTTCCACCTGAAACAACGCCTGAAGCGGAAGGAGCATGCCGTCGTCGTCGTGGCCGAAGGCGCGGGACAGCAGCTGTTCGAACAACGCACCGACACCGACAAGTCCGGAAACAAACGGCTCCATGATGTCGGCGACCTGCTCCAGGATGAAATCTCCCGCTATTTCAAAAGCGAAAAGATGGAGGTCAACATTAAGTATTTCGACCCCAGCTACAACATACGGAGCCGCCGGGCGAATGCCAATGACTCCATGTATTGCCTGAGGCTGGGTAACAATGCCGTACACGCGGCGATGGCCGGAAAGACCAACATGATCGTCGGCCTGCACCATGACCGGCTGATTCACGTCCCGATTTCGATGATCGGTCCTCGAAAAACCATCGATCCTCAAAGCTGGTTCTGGCAAACCGTGCTCCAGGCGACGCTCCAGCCTGCGAACATGATCAACTCCTAGCGCGATGAGCCGCACGACGATTCACTGGTTTCGAAGGGACTTACGGATTTACGACAATCCGGCCCTGACGGAAGCGGCGGCGTACGGACAAGTGTTACCGATCTTCATTTTTGATCCCGCGCAGGACATCGGCGCAGCAAGCCGCTGGTGGCTGCATCACGCGCTCACCGCATTGAATCATCAGCTCGGCGGAGCACTTCGGTTCTTCATCGGAGATCCGCAGAAAATTTTTCCCGCGCTGGCCCAAAAGCACCTGATCAACCGGGTCTTCTGGAATCGGATTTTGGAACCGCAGCAGATCCGCTGCGACGCTGCACTCAAACAACAACTCCGAACCACAGGCGTTAAAGTCCGCAGCTTTAACGGCTCGCTCCTGTGGGAGCCGTGGGACGTGCTCAAGCTCGACGGAACGCCCTACCGCGTATTTACCCCGTTCTACAAAACATGCCTCACCCTCTCCCCCCCGCGCGCGCCCTCTCACCTTCCGTCGCACATGGAGTGGGCCGAAGGAAATTATGACGGCGTTCCGCTTGATCAACTTGGGCTGCTGCCAGAAGTCCGCTGGGATAAAAAACTCGAACCGCACTGGAAAAACGGCGAGGCCGCTGCACTGGATCAGCTGAGCCTTTTTCTGGAACAGGGACTGCACGGCTATAAAACCGGGCGCGACTTCCCGGCCCGTGCCAACGTTTCCCGCCTCTCGCCCTATCTGCACTGGGGAGAAATTTCTCCACATCAGGCGTGGCATGCAGTCGGGAAGAGCCTCGAGGATTCGACCCACTTTCGGCGACAGCTCGCGTGGCGAGAGTTTTCCTATTACCTGCTCTATCACTTCCCCGACGTTCAGGAGCAAAACTTTAACCGCAAGTTTGATCGATTTGCGTGGGACTGCGATTCCGATCTGCTGCTGAAGTGGCAACAGGGATTAACCGGTATTCCGTTCGTCGATGCCGGGATGCGCGAACTTTGGCAGACTGGTTCGATGCACAACCGCGTGCGTATGGTCACCGCCTCATTCCTGACCAAAAACCTGCTCCAACATTGGCACCACGGCCGCGATTGGTTTGCCGACTGCCTCGTCGACGCCGATCTCGCCAACAATTGTTCCGGCTGGCAGTGGGTGGCTGGCTGCGGGGCCGACGCCGCGCCCTACTTCCGCATCTTTAATCCCGTATCACAGGGCCAAAAGTTTGATCCGGACGGCACGTACACGCGCCGCTTTATCCCGGAACTCGCCGATCTTCCCAATAAATATCTCTTTAATCCATGGGAAGCGCCGGACGACCTGCTCCGCCAATCCGGAGTTATACTGGGCAGCACCTATCCCCGTCCCATCGTTGATCTTAAAAACTCTCGTCAGCGTGCGCTCGACGCTTACAGAATTTTGTAATATCAAAGGTTGCCCAACGGTAGGAACTACCATGGAAGCCGACTACAAGGAGCTGCTGGAAAAAGCTCTTCAGCACACTGGAGGAAAACGGCACCCTCGAAATGCTTAACCAAAGCGATGTTGAACTGTTTGAGCGCAAAGGAACGATGTATTGCGGTATCGGCGACTTCATGGACAACGTGAAGGACAAAGGCAAGACCGAAAAAGCAGTCAATGGAAAGATCAAGCGTCTGCTCAAAAAGCACCACACAACCGTCTATGTGGATTTGGAGCGCACTGCAGATCTCATCGAAAAATTCGATTTACTGGACGACGATACGCTCCCCCTAGTCAGAACCTTCAAATCAGTCGAACTGACGGGCGACTTTAAACGCAAGACAAAAGAAGCCGCCTTATTGATCCAAATGAGCGACAAAAAACAGAACAGCCTGAAGACCATTATCGAACAGGCATTGAAACTGATCGACTGATCGTTTGTGGTACGGGCTTCCAGGCCTGTACCAGCCAGACAGAGATGTCTGCCCGAAGCAAAGTAGTGCATGCGTCTCGCTTGCAGAAACAGCAATGATACCGGGATAAAACTGCAAGCGAGACGCTTGCACTACTTTTTAGTCCACCACTCTCCTCACCGGCACGAAACCGCGCGAAAGGCTTCAGGCAGCTTTTCAATAATGTCCGTAGCGAGCATGGAGGCCTGTGATTTTTCGGCGGCCGCGAGGTCGCCGGCATGGCCGTGCAGCCATACTGCGGCACAGGCCGCTTCGAACGGATCCATTCCTTGAGCCGCCAATCCGGCGAGCAGTCCGGCCAGCACATCGCCCGATCCTCCGGAAGCCATGCCGGGATTCCCGGTCATATTGATTCCTGCCGGACGATCCGGCGCCGCCACAATCGTTCCCGCACCCTTCAGCACCACCGTTGCCCGCAGGCGCGCGGCGGCCATACGGGCCATCGTCAGGCGATCCTCCTGCACCTCGTCTACCTTAAGATCAAACAGCGCAGCAAATTCTCCGGGGTGCGGTGTCAGAATGACCGGGCACGAAGCGGCGGCGATCGCGTCAATGTGGTCCGCCAGCACTGTAATGGCATCCGCATCAAGCACCACTGGAACCTTCGAGGATTCGAGCAGATGGAGGACCTGTTCGCGCGTGGTTGCGCTCCGCCCCATTCCTGGACCGACGAGTACAGCCGTCCACTTTCCATCCGGAAAACTGGAATGGACCATTGCCTCTGGAACCGTCGCGGCAACCAGCGAGTGAATGGCCTCAGGAACAAACGCAGAAATCAGCCCCGCACCGGAACGCAGCGCGGCTTTGGACGCCATCGCAATGGCTCCGCTGAATCCTTTCGATCCACCAATGCAGAGCAGATGTCCAAAGTCACCTTTATGCGCCGAACGCGGACGACGCGGGAAGAGCGGGGCCAAATCGGCGGGCGTAATCAGCTCGGTTTCGCTCTCCAGCGCTTCAATAAATTCGGAAGGAATCCCGATGTCAACCACCTCCAGATTGCCGACACAATCCACATTTTCCGGCTCAACACAATCGATCTTCGGCAGGCCCATCGTCACCGTAAGATCGCTCCGCACGGCCATCGCCGAGGGCACATCAATTGCCACAATCAGCGCGTGATCCGCCTGAGCGTCTACAAAGGAAATCGCTTCAGCAATCGTTCCTCGCGGCTCGCCGGAAGCACCCGTTCCAAGCAGCCCGTCAACGACGATCTCCGCCTCTGTTCCGCATTCGGCAGCATATTTCCAGTCCGCTTCTTGGACCATCACCTTCAATTCCACACCGGCCTTTTTCATTCGGCGGAAATGGAGAAGTGCATCGCCCTTAAGCCGATCTTCCGGACACGCGAGCCAACATTCGACCGGCCAATCCGCTTCGTAAAGAGAGCGGGCCGCAACGAAGGCGTCACCGCCGTTATTTCCGGGGCCAGCGACAAACAACACCGGCGAATCCACTAGTTGGTGTTGTGCAGCCAGTTTACGGATAGCCTCTGCCAACCCTTCACCGGCGGTAAGCATCAGCTCCTCTCCGGAAATTCCGGATTCAATCGCGCGGCGATCCAGCTCGCGCATCTGAGTGGAAGTGATTAGTTTCATGGGAAATTATTGCGTATTGCGTATTGCGTATTGCGTATTGCGTATTGCGTATTGCGTATTGC
>CAYOBH010000152.1:0-6474 GCA_964402125.1 uncultured Verrucomicrobiota bacterium | reverse complement strand
GCTGAAAGCCGTATTCGCGACGTGGATGTCGCGAAGGAAACTTCGAATATGTCGAAGTTCCAGATCCTGCAGCAAGTGGGCACGGCCATGTTGGCTCAAGCCAATCAACTGCCTCAGGGTGTATTGCAGCTTATTCGCTAACTGCATCCTCTGGAGGATGAAAAACGACGGAACCCGATTTTCGGGTTCCGTTTTTTTTACCGTCGTCTATCAAGGCTTTCCACGGCGTCGACGCACCTCTGCGGGTTTTTCCAGAGGAGCATATTCCCCTTTACCGCATCGCTTACCGACCGCAGAAATCGCCAATCGCGCAGAGGAAAATGCGGCCTGAAGATTATAGCCGCCGGTCGGCCCGTCAATATCGAGCAGCTCGCCGGCAAAATAGAGGCCCGGTACTTTTTGGGATTCCATGGTACACGAATCGACTTCATTTAGCGCCACACCGCCGATGGTCACCATGGCTTCTTTAATCGGGCGCGTCCGCAGCGGACGAATCGTTTCAACGCGGCCATCGGCCAACTGAATATGCAGCTCCACTTTTTCCAAACCCTGTCGAACCACGATGCGGCTGGCATCGGTTAAAGCGGTTCCGCCGATGCCCCACGTTTCAATTTCGTATCCACCGCGCGTCTGAGCAACTGTTTTCCCGCCCGCCGTAATATCGACCATCACCTTTTCAAACAGGGTACCGATCCGCCCTTTGAGCACGCTGGACTCGACTTCAAACCCAACTAGACCGGGCCGACTCGGCAGCACACAATGGCCCAAGGCTTCGGCCCAGCGCTGGCCGTCGCCCACCGATCCGGTTTTCGGATAACTCACGCCGCCGGTGGCCAGCAGCAAATGACGCGCCTCCACGGAAAAGTTATTGGCGGTTACACGAAACCCGCCCTTCGTTTTTTCAATCGCCTCGACGTAAGCGGAGCAGGCCAGCGAAATGTCGTGCGCCCGCAGCAGTTCCAGAAAAAGGTTGAGCACATCGGCCGCACATTCGGTATGCGGATAAACCTTATTTCCCGCTTTCACCACGGTCTTCAGCCCGTTGGCGGCAAACCAGCGCTGGAGCATGGAAGGAGAAAATGCGCGCAGAGCGGGTTCCAGAAAAGGGCCAACGGGTGGACCGAACACTTTGAGCATGCGCTCTTCGGAAATATTGGTTGTCAGATTGCAGCGGGCGTTGCCGCACATCAGCAGCTTTCGCCCCGGCTTATGTTTGCGCTCGAGAATGAGCGTTCGCAGCCCCAGCTCGCCCGCCGCGCAGCCGGCCATCAGTCCGGCCGCTCCGCCGCCGACAATCAGCAGATCCGTTTTCATTATGCAGAAAACCGGGGTTCGATAAAGACGGGCGGATGCATATAGAGCGGCTCCAGCGGCTCAGAAGCCTCGCCCGCCGCCACGCGTTCGGCAATCAATATGCCCAGTTCGCCCGCAGTCGGAAATACCGACTCCGGCGGATCGGGTTTATGAAAGCCGGCGAGCAACTCTTCCAGTCGATCATAGTCGGGACTCACCACGAGAGCACCCGAGGGAACATAGTCGGCAAGTTGATCCAGCTCCAGCAGCTCAAATTCGCGCTCCAGATGAACGCCCCGAAAGAGCCCGGCCCAAACCTGTTTACGGCGGGCATCCCCCACCACCACCGTCTGCTCCGCGCCGAAACGCTTCGCCAGCACCGCACCGCTATTCTGTGCATAGACCGGCTTTTGGCCGACCTGCGCCAGCGTGTTGACCACCGAAAACGCAATGCGCATCCCTGAAAAAGCGCCGGGACCGCGCCCTAGAGCAAACGCATCCACGGAATCCCAGTCGATCGCCATGGCTTCAACCGCATCGAACAGCTGCTGGCGGTTTTTAAAATTTTCTTCCCAGCGCTGCTCCGCAATAACGACTCCGTCCTCAACGAGCGCAATGCTGCCGAACCGAGAACTCAGCTCGATCGAAAAAATCTTCATGCTTCGTTCTCCCGATAAATCCGGAACGTGCGCGTTTGCGTCAGCTCGTCGGCGTCAATCCGGATATGGAGCAGATCGGGCGGCAGGAGCCCGTCGGCCCGCTCGGCCCATTCGATGGCGGTGATGCCCTGCGCATCAAAATATTCCTCCAGCCCAAGGCCCAGCACCTCGGTCGGCCCGGAGAGTCGATACAGATCAATATGGTGCAGCGGAAGGCGGCCTTCGTATTCGCCAATGAGCGTATAGGTCGGGCTGGTGATCGGCTCATCAATGCCCAAAGCGACAGCAAGTCCTTGAACAAAGCAGGTTTTTCCCGCCCCGAGATCGCCGTGCAGGGCCATCACCGTTCCGGCACCCAGTTCATCGGCCAGCGCTGCCGCCAACGCCCAGGTTTCTTCCGGGCTGTTCGTTTTCACGATGCGCATAGAACTTTTACTCCGCAAACTTAACGCTCATTATCGCCGGCACAGATCGCACATCCATTCCGTCCTCAAAAATCGCCGCAGCCTGAATTTGAAGCGGGCCCTCGCCCACCACGCGTTCATCGAGCGCCAGCACAACGTCCTCGGCGTAAGGTTTTTCATCCAGGATTCGTTCACCCTGCATCAAGCGTATGGTTTTGGGCTTCTCTTCGCCCTTAATATCCACCTTCAGTCCGTGCTTCTGTTCACCCAGTTTTTCGATCGACTGCTGGAAGGAAACGGAACGGTTTTTTCGGTTAACAGTAATCTCCTTTTCGGGCAGACAATACACCCGAATCATACCGGTGGAACAAACCGCGACCTGCAATCGGTGATATCCATCCGACAGGGTATCGGCACGCAGATAATAGGATCCCTTATCCGAAAAAGGCTGCACCTCTTTTCCATCGATATAGAAGGCATAGAGCAGGTTCACATTACTTAGCGCTTCATCCACCTTTGCAACATACGTAAATGCGCCGGTAAGCTCGCTCACTCCAATCAGACCGGCATCAATTCTCAGGCCATAGGGCTTGGCCATCGGGTCGCCGAGCAGCAGAATCTGCAAGGGGCTGGCAAGGGACTGATAAAAGCTCTCGAGCATCGTACAGCCGGAACCGTAATAGAAAAAGAAGCGTGCTGACGGAAACTTGTTAAAGTTGGAATAGGGTTCTACCACTGAACCGGCGGTCCCTGTTGCCCCCGCCTTCAACCAATCCGTCAATTTGGTCTGCGGCTTCTGAAATTCTGCGCTCCAACTGGTCAGATGTTCCGCCATCGCGCCCGGAGCAAACGAACCGATTTGGGACGGGTCGACCGTTTCGGCACCCATCATTACGCCCATCACGTTGCGCGCACCAGACGGGATTGCATTGGTGATCACCGGCGAAATACCCTGCCCCTTCAGCAACTGCTGAATCGGTTCAAACTGCCAGTCGCGGCAGGTGGATCGAACATCGTCGGTTTTAACAAAATAGATTCCACTATGGAGTCCGCGAAAATCGGAAGCCGCACCGAGCTGTATGGTTTTGAGCACAGTGTCAACGTCCGTTCCTTTTTCGCCCACATAACCGAGCATCATACTCGGCAGCGGCATTTCTTCTCCTAATCCCTCATGGAGATATTCCAAACCCTCCGGAAATTTGACTTTTTCGTCCACGCCATAGCGCCGAGCACCCAGCGAAAACGAAGGCAACTCCTTCTGAAACTCCTGATTGGGTCCGCCAAACAGGTTGGAAAGATAGGTCCCCTCCTCCACCGTTTTCAGATCGGGTACCTTATTCCGCAAAAAGGTAAGCCCGCCCACCGACATCTGCTGTCGATCGTTGGTCGTGGTTTTTACGCGAATGGGAAAATCAACGGAATAGACCCAGGCCAGAATCTGTTTATCGATCCCCCGCTCCTTCGCGGCGGTATTCGCGGGCTCCCAGATCAGCTGAGTAAACTGCTCCGGCGTAATGGTAGCGGTGCCTTCGTAAACACTCTTGGGCACGTCGAGCCAGACCATATTCCGTAGAGGAATTTTCCGTGTCTGCGCGTACACATTCGCCACCTTGAGCGAAGCCTGCGACTGCTTGTTCACCAGCAGCAGGATCTCGTTCGGCATCTGTGCAGAAACACTCGCGGCCAACGACAAAACGGCCCATATTCCCAAAGTTCTTTTCATCGCACACCTCGCCTTTTTATCATTCAGGTCGTTAAAACGCGCCGAACAGCACGCTGCTGAAGGTAGAGATCGGTGACGCTTCGCGCATATCATCCACCGCCGCACGAACCTCTTTAATCAACCGGCTTGCCTCATCATAAAGTGCCTCATCCTTCACCAGTTTACCGAGCGTGCCTTCGCCCTCATCAACCGACTCGGTAATACTCCGCAGCGAAGCCATGGTCTTTCCCAGATCAGCAGACATCGTCGAATCCTCTGCCAGCAGTTGGCCCAGCGCACCTTCTCCGGCCGCTAGTCGGTCACTGACTTCACGCACATTGGCCATCAGTTGCTTCAGGTCGTCGTACACCTCGTCCTCAGACAAGAGTTTACCCAGTGCGCCTTCGCCCTTAACCAGCCGATCACTGATCGTGCTCGCATTCGCCAGCAAGTTTTCCAACTCATTATACACCGCATCATCCTTCAGCAGCTTACCGATCGTACCTTCGCCTTTTTCAAGCCGATCGCTCAGCACCCTCAGGTCATCGGTGACCGCGAGCAGATTATTATAAATTGCATCGTCGTTGAGCAGCTTACCCAGCGTCCCCTGCTTGGCGTTCACGTTATCGATCATCGTTTGAAGACCGCTCACGGCCGTCCCCAACTGATCCAGGACATCCACCGGAAGTTTGCCGAGAATCTTGCTTCCTGCTTCAATGTTCGGAGCCTCCTTCGGTCCTTCAAAGATTTTCAGCACCTTACCGCCGAGCAGCGACGAATTGGCCACTTCAATTCGATAGCCTTCGCGCAAGGTAAGCGGCTCATTCAGAGAAACAAAGACCGAGACATCGCCGTTATTCAACGTGGTCTGGCTGACACGTCCGATATTCAGGCCGCGCAGAAACACATTATCGCCCTCGCTCAAGCCGCCGACTTCCGGGAAGAAAATCTCATAGGTATAGGATTTTTTCATAAATCCATCCCGGCTCAGCACAATGGTAAAAATACCCAGTGCGATCAGCACGGAAAAAACAAACAGCCCCACCCATATTTCAACGGAAATTTCGCGTCTAAACTTGTCCATAGATCAACTCTTCCCATTTGCCTTTTTTAGTAATGTACTGCGACTCAAGAAAACTCTGAACCGTCGCATTCTTCGATTTAATAAATTCCGCCGGCGGCGCATTTTCGACGATCCGCCCCTCGTGGAGCATCATAATGCGCGATCCGATCGCCAGTGCGCTGTGCAGATCATGCGTCACCACCACGCTGGTAATGCCCAACCGCTCGCGCATATCCACCATCACCTCGTCAATCCGCCGCGAAGTCACCGGATCCAACCCCGAGGTCGGCTCATCATAAAGTACAATCTGCGGATTCAGAATAATCGCGCGGGCCAGTCCGACGCGCTTCTGCATGCCGCCCGAAATATCGGATGGAAACTTTTCTCCGGCATCCTCCAGATGGAGCAGCTCGAGCTTTTCATCGACCCGCTTCATGATCTCCGCATCCGAAAGTTTTGTATGCTCCCGTAGCGGCAGTGCCACATTTTCACGAACCGTCATCCATTGCAGCAGGGCAGCGCCCTGAAAAAGGACGCCGAACTTTTCGCGCACGCGCTGCAAATCGCTGCGATTCATCGAAACAATGTCCTCGCCATCGACGAAAATGCTGCCCGAATCGGGGCGCATCAACCGGATCATATGCTTCAGCGTCACGCTCTTCCCTGCGCCGGAAAGACCGACTATCACAAACGTTTCCCCCGCACCGACTTCAAAATCGATGTGGTCGAGCACGGTTTTACGGCCCAGCGTTTTGGTCACATTTTCAAACCGGATCATATGTAAAACAACCTCGTAATCATGTAACCGATCACTAGGATAACGAGGAACGAAACCACGACAGACCGCCGTGTTGAACGCCCGACGCCCACCGCGCCCTCGGTGGTCATAAAGCCCTGATGACAAGCCACCGTGGCAATAATTATCCCGAAAATAAACGCCTTAAAGAGCCCCACATACAGATCTTTGTTATGCGCAAATTCCATAGCATTATCCATGTAGGCCCTGAACGAAACGTCCAACTGCGTGGCGCCCACCACCGCACCGCCGAGAATACCGAGAATGTTGGTATAAACCGCCAGCAGCGGCATCATTATTACCAGCGCCACCAAACGCGGCATCACCAGAAAACGATTGGGGTTAATGCTCATCACTTCCAGCGCGGCAACCTCTTCCGAAACCACCATCGTCCCAATCTGCGCCGCAATGGCCGAACCAACGCTCGCCGCAATAATCAAAGCGCTCATAAAAGGACCCATTTCTCGAATCATCACCACCGCCACTGCAGAACCGATGAATTGTTCCTGTCCGTAGCGCTGAAGTTCAAGTCCGGTTTGTAGTGCAAGAATCATTCC
>CAYOBH010000151.1:0-6478 GCA_964402125.1 uncultured Verrucomicrobiota bacterium | reverse complement strand
TCCTTCTTCTCGGAGATGTAGAACTGGTAGAGCCAGCCGATCACCTCGACATCCTGCCATTCCTCCGCCGGACTTTTTTGCACGAGGGTTCGGACCATGGAATCGGACAGCAGCAGGTTTTCGGGCAGCAGCAGCTCGGTCTCTTCGCCGATAGTTTCAAACAGGAACGGCATCGCCTGATGCAGCGCACGACACTGTCCCAGCAGCACCTCGCGGTAGAGCTCGGCATCTTTGTTTCCATCCAGCTTCAGTTCAATCACGCGGTCACGGTCGAGTCCCGGCAGATTCACCTGCTCGGCATACCTTAGAATTTCGGGCTGGTCGTCGGCCCCATCGCGGGAAGAGAGCACACGGTAGCCGTGATCGAGATAGTCGTGCAGTTCCATGTAGCGGATGGCCACCAGGCGGTTGAACCAGATGTAGGCCACCTGCTCCATGGTGTTCTGATACCCCGCATCCCGGATCTTTTCGCACAGCTTGTTGCACTGCTGCCCCACGGTGCGGCTCATCGCTTGCCCATCAATCAGCGCGACATCGCCGCTGAACGTAATCTCCGGCAAGTGGTCTTCCGTAATCCCGAACAAAGCCGCGCGTTCGCCGACCGCCTGAATAAACTCGCGCCGCGCTCTCGGGGCATATTTCTTCAACGTGCTTAAATTCATTTCCTACCTTCAGTTTTCAAACCACGAAATATACGAAGCACACGAAACTGATTCCCGGCAGGATTTTGTTCACCGCGCAGGAACGCATAGGACGCAAAGAATCTTTTGTGTTCCCTGCGCTCTCTCGCGGCTAATTCTGCTCCGGTGCATCAACAGGCCGGAGGCGCTGTTCTACTTTCGTGTCTTTTGTGTATTTCGTGGTTGCTCCAAAATTCGTGTCCATCCGCGTTTATTCGCGGTTAAATATCCGTGGTTCTACTTAATCTGTATCCGTTTACCGTCCTGAATTTGTTTGATCAACTCGGCCTGCAGCTTGGTGACAAACGCATTAACCGCCTCTTCGGTTTCGAGATATCCGGCCTGCATCAGGCGGGCGGGCGACACCACTTCGATAGGCTTTATGGTCTGTTTCGGTTTATATTCCTTGCCTTTGTCGGTCTCGGCGGCAATCAGTCGCTGTTGCTCTTCGGCAATGGAGGCGGCGGCACGGACAGCGGCCACGTCGGCGCGGCCGGCGAGTTGCTGAAGCTGGGCGAGGTATTGAGCCGACTTGATCTCCTGCACCATGCAGACCAGTTCATTCAGCACCCGCTCCTGAAAATCCTTGCCGGTCAGCTCGGCCTGCGCCAGATCGGCGCGCACGGTGGCAATGCGCCCTTCAATCGCCGTCTGTGCTTCGGCGCGTGCGGCGTCCAACAGGCGGACGTTGACTGCATCGACCGAGGCAATCAGTCCGTTGACTTCCTTGATCATGCCGTAGGGATGATTGTTGGCGGCGATGGTACGCATGCGCTCCAACGCCTGCCGGGCATCGGCATCCTGTTCCAGTTCATTGCGGTTGAGGTTAAAGCGGGCAAGCGCCTGCTTCAGCTTTTTCCAGGTATCGAACTGGGTGCCGTAGAAATGGCTGACGTTGTGGTAGGCATCGGCCACATCGAGCAGATCGTTGCGCATGCCCAATGCCCGGACCATGAAGTTGTAGCTATCGGCATCATTGAGCAACGGCGCAATGGTTCGGCGCATCTCGTGGATTTCCTCCAGTCCCGGATTCCCATCCTTCGCTTGGATTTCACATTCCCGCAGTTTCATTTCCCAGATGATCAGTTGCTCTTTGAAGAAGCCATACAGCTCCTCCTCGTTGTCGGGGCCGGTCTGGGCAAACAGGTCGTTTCCAAGTTTCCTTGCCGCCTGGAGCTGGGCGGTATCGACGCATTTCCGCATGCGTACCAGAATCTGTTTCCAGAGGCTGGGCTTGCTCAGCGTGTCGTAGGCCTTCTCGCGCGGGAGTGCTTCGGACTGGTGGAAAAATTGGATTTCCCCGGCGACACACATGCGGACGAGCATGAGCAGCACCTGGCGTTCCGGCCAGCCGTAGGGCCGCTTCCCGAAACGTTCCAACACACTGTTCAGCACGAGCTGCCGGTCGGTGGCACTGGAGAGCTGCACAAACTGCCGCAGTTCCGCGACCGCCTTGGGATTGTTGTCCTCCGTCTGCAATTCCAGCGTTTGCTGGGCCACGTCGTTAGAGCGCAGGATAATCTGCATCTCCTTGAAGGGATCGCTGACGGTGCGCGTCAGATACGCCATCTTGGAAAAGGTGTTTTTCACCAGATAGTTCATGGCCTCGGCCAAGAGATGCACCGGTGTTCCGGCCTTGAGTTCGAGCTTCTGACCGGCGGCATGCCAGTCGGCTTGAAGCAGCAGGTCTTCCATTATGCGTATCAACCGTTCCTTGCGCTCGCGGTTTTCGACCCGGCGTTCGCTGATGATCCGGCTGGAGGACGCGCCCATCAGCGCCGTGTCCTTCTTTAACAGATATTTATTGGTCTTCAGGTAGAGGCACAGCTCGCGCGGCAACTCCTCGTTCTGCGGGAGCTGCACGATCACCTGCCCGCCTTCGTCGGCACTCTTCAGCAGCGGATTGATCACCTCGGCCCCGTCGAAATACTGGGTGTAGATGCGGATGGCCAGATTGTTTTCGCCAACAGAACCGACGGGAAAATTATCGCAGAAGCGGTTGAGGTCGAAATCGCTTCCGGTCTCACCATAGCGATGCTTGCGGGTATCATTGAACAGCTCTTCGTAAACCATCTGGTTGATGTGGCGCAGTTCTTCTCCGCTGTCCAACGGGATGTTTTCGATCTCCTTGCTGACATCGCGCTCTTCATTGGTGAGGAAGTAGTATAAATCGCCGTTGCGCCCGATCAGGGTTTCCTTTTCAAGCCGGGCAAGGCTCTCCTGCAACTGCTTGCGCAGAGCCAGCCGGTCGGCATCGATATGGTCAACAAACAGGGTGACAAGGTTGTCCACCGTGCCCTTCATCTCCTCGACATACCGGATCAGGAACAAGGTACGCAACAGGCTGACATCGAATGGTCCCAATCCCTTGTTGTCGGCACTCTGGTCGATGGTGCGTTTTACGGCGGTATCCAGAAAACTTTCGATGGACGGATAAAAGCTGTAGAGCGGGGCCAGCGCACCGATCTCGCGGTCGGCCATGGCACGCGCCGCGCTCTGGAAGGCGTCGAGCATGGAACGTTCGCCCCTGGCCAGATGCATACCGGTCGCGCCCATGCTGCGGATGGCGTCGAATATCTTCTGCACCAACTGGAACTGGTACGGCGCGAAGGGATAGGAAGCCGCAAAGCTTTTTGGCCCATCAAAATTCTTGAAGGTCATGCCCACATCGCTGAAATGGAGCTGGTTGCGGATAATGTCGGCGGCTTGCTCGTAGACTGATTCAAGCGCATCGATGGCTTCCGGGGTCTTGTCGAGCAGGCGTTTGCGGATCACCTCGTCCACGTTGGCACTGGAAAGGGATAGGCGGGTGCGGAAACGTCCCTGAATCTTGGAAAAGTCGTTCCTAGTGGATTGCTTGACCGAACCCACAACGGCGTCGATGTCTTCCTGCGAAGTAACTACGATCCACGCGCGGCCATTGCATACAGTGCCAAGCTGCTCCGTGATGGTTTGGAGGTTGAGCATCATGCTGGTGTTGTCGCCGATATACTGACCGATCTCGTCCACCAGAAAAATGATGCGGTGTTCCGGCCCCTTGCTATCCAAGTATTCCTTGACCCAGTTGCAGAAGTTTTCGACGGTGAGGGCAAAGTGGCTATCGGCGGTGTCCAGCCATTTGCCCAGCAGGTCGGGCTTCTGGCCCAATACATCGGACAGCGCCTGCGTGATCTCCTCCTGCATAAACTGGTAGGCATCGCGCTCATCTTTCCATTCCGCCCCGGCCTGCTTCTTGAAGGCCTGCTCAAATGCCTCCAACTTGCCCTTCTTGGCCAGATAGCGCTCCATGTGGGCAATATGCGGGTAGTCGCCGCAGTAGCCCTGCATCTCGTTGAAAACCTTGAGGAATACGGAGAGGATGGCGGTGTCGCGGTTGTTCTGTCCCTGGGCGGCCTTGCTGTCGATGTTGAACAGGATGACATCGGTGTCCGACTTGACCGAGTTGCGGATGTTGCCCAGCAACTGGGCGTCATTGATCTTCTCCTCGAAAAAATCGAGAGCTGTGCGCTCGTTTCCGTTGTGCCGCACCGCCCGGTTACTCAGTAGATAGGAGAGGATTTTGATAAAGTGAGATTTACCGGAACCGAAGAAGCCGGAAACCCATACACCGACCTTGTCGGCATTCTCTGGGTCTTCCCGTTTTGCCAGAGCGTCTGCATACCGGGTAAAGAAATGGTCGAGGTGCTTGTCGATTTCGCGGGTGACGACAAACTCATCCAGCTCCTGCCAGACGTTCGAGTCGTCAAGCTGATCCGCCTTTACAACACCGTTGATGTTGCGCTGGATGTCTTTGATGAACAGGTCTTGGATTTTCATGCCATTCTCCTACACCACGAGGCGGAACGCCCGGTAATAGTTTTCTTTAAGTTGTCCGAATAAACGCAGGGCCCGCCCGTCGTAGCGGCCCGGAAAAAAGAGTACGAGCGGGGTGTGCCCCATCACGGGCTGGAGGTTGTTCAGCAGGGCGTGCGACCGTAACACCGGCCAAACGCTGCCCACGCCGCTGACGAGCACCAAATCCTGTTGCTCCGGCTGAACCAGCTCGGCAAAATACTTAACGAGCCTTTCGGGATGCAAAGGAGCGGTTAACGCCTTCTGCAATTCGGCATCGCCTTTTGCGCCTTGCATGGCGTACGACTTATCCAGCAGACCGCGTCCAGCCAGATAGTCGCGCACAAATTCGAGCAGGTTAACATGCTTAACCTTCAGTTCGGGGCGCCGCTGTGGAATGGCCCCCAGAACAGTCTGCAAATGCTCACGTACCAGCAATTCGGATTCGGGGGGATAGTCGAAAATATAAAAGGGAATGTCGTTACCTAATCCGCGCCCTTTCAATACATCTTCTGATATAAGCCGGGGCAGCAGTTCATTCAGTCGATCGGTCAATTCTTTAGACATAGCTCACCTGCATGGCCCGGAGGATGCGCTCCAACCGGTTTGATTTTAAATAGTCAATAACTTCGGGATCGATGAAGACTTCCTGAAGCTTGCGCGTACGAGTACTTTCCATATACCCGGACTCGACCAACATACGAAAAACAACCTTGCGCATGGTCTCGAGCGTGGCATTGCTCCATTCATGCACCGACGGATCACGACTGATGCACCCTTCAATGAACCGGTTCCAAACCGTGTTTTCGAGTTTTTCATGTCCGAGGCGGAATTCATCTGCGAGACCAAGAACAAAGAAATCAAACAGCAGACGACTACGCACAAGGTTTAAAGCCAGCAGGGCCTGAATAGCAACCTGACGTTCTGCCCCGCAGACCATGTTCAGTATAGCTTCATCGACGCGTCCTAGGCGGTTGAGGATAGCTCCACAGACCTTTTTGGTGTATTGGAGGCTCCGCTTTTGAAGCAGGTTTCCGGCGACAACCCGTTCCAAAATCTGGTCATGATCCAGTCCTTGTTGCAACAACCTGGCAATCGTACGGCTTTCACAGACCAACAAACTCCCAGCTGATAAATCTGACTGGTACTTTAGCACTCGAAAAACAACCCCTTCCCCTCCTGCACACAATAAAGATCTGGTATGCATATATAGACACACTGGGACAGTACGATCCATAAACGCATTTCACAAGAAAAACCATTGGAGAGATACGGCATTCTCTGCTCATCATTCTCCATACATCGGTATCTCATGGCTTTTGAACAGGCTTTGCCGACAGAAATCAATCTGCATAGAATCATCTCCAAAAACATACGCTCTTGCGTGTGCGCGGGCTTCCTGCAGCCATTCCTCATAAAAAAGGAGCATATGATGAGCAAGGTCGATGCAAGCGCGGACAGTGGCATGGCATTCCCTCGGGATCAAGACGATGAGGTGAACCTTATTTTGCAAGACGGTGAGTTTTTTTGATGTCTGTATGTGGCGCAAATTGACATCTGAGCATTCTGCGGACCTAGAGAAAAACTTGGTTACAAAATGGTTACCCCCCCCCATTGTGAGAAGTCAAAAGGAGAAGCACCTAAGCGCACAGAAAAGAGACAGCGGTTAATGGATTGGCGTAATAATAGCCAATAAATAAGGGGTTTTTCATAAAAAAAAGCCCCGGAAAACCGGGGTATTAAAATGGTAGAAGCGTGGGGGCTCGAACCCCAGACCCGCTGATTAAGAGTCAGCTGCTCTACCGACTGAGCTACGCTTCCATTGGGAAAGGGGACGGAAACTAATGATTCCTCTGTGCAAACGCAACCCAAAAGTTGAGCGAATTATCCCGAATCGATTGAGGGTCTGAAGAGGAGAATCGCGAGAGATATAATTGCTTTATTCTCCGCTATTCGCGTGGTAGAAG
>CAYOBH010000150.1:0-6660 GCA_964402125.1 uncultured Verrucomicrobiota bacterium | reverse complement strand
GAGCGTAATAAAACGTGCATAGAAAACAAGAAGTGGACGGATAGTAGTACAAATGAGGGAACCGTTGGTCCCACTTAAAAAATGCCGCTCCATCGTCGAAGATGGGGTGGGGGTGCTTTATCTGCTGGGCGCACTATCTCCAAAAGATGCGAGTGGACTGTTGGCGTTGTGGAGAGTTTTTTATTGAGCTCAGATTCATTATAGTGCAATCCTGACTCGGTTGTTGCATTTCATATGTTGATATGCTCGGTTGCAAATAACCGAGTTCATATCAATTGGCCGCAATATGGGTTTCAATAATTGTCTAACATCCCTTTATTTTGCGACTTAATCAGCCCCGGTAGCTCAGCTGGACAGAGCACAGGATTCCTAATCCTGGGGTCGGAGGTTCAAATCCTCTCCGGGGCACCATTTTCATTCTTCCGATGAATCGTTATGGCTCGGTTCCATGGGGCGTGGGACTTATTTTCTTGTCTGTACACTCCCTGAAGAATGCCAGTTCGTTTGCGTCGGAAAAAAGTCGTTTTGGGAAGATGATCCATCGCCCGTCTTTGTGATGAAGGGTGATGACCCGATTGCCTTCATCTTTTTCGGTATAGTCCGTCCATCTGTGGATTTGATTGTCGTTTGCCGATATAAAGGTGATTCCTTCATCGTCGATCTGTACGTCAATGGATGCGCCTACAGCACGAGATTTAGAGTATATTTTCCATGTAGCTGCCGGGATGAAAATATAGCGAAAGACGGGTTTCAGGAGTACGATAAAAACGATGACCGAGGCTGTAATTCGACCGCCGATGCCGGCTTCGTCTGAAAATCCATAACACAGTCCGATGAGTGCCAGAATATACAAAGCACTACGGAGAGGCCAACGGATTGACTGGGTGGAGCGGATTTTTAGATTTATGCTCTCCAGATATTCACGATAGGTTGCCTGTCCTTTGAGATTAATATTCATGATGGGTCCTGTGTTTTGGTTGTCTGCTTACTGCCGCATTAAAAGTGGTGAATCGCTGTGGCTATTGCCAGTAAAACGAGTCGATAAGTGCTATCCTGATGTATGTTTTCACTGATGCACAATGCATGGCTGAATTCTTCTCTGAAAAAGTCGGCGTATCTGCTTTTCCATTGTCGGACGATAATGGCGGCACATTCTCCCTCAATAAACAATTCACTACCTCTTTGCGTATATTTCAGTGTGACTTGAATATGCTGATTTCTCTCTGTATCGATCAATCGGTATTTTTTATTCGATAACATGTTATTTTGGAGGGTGAAAATGGGTAGGTCAGAGCCATTGAAAATGGTGATTTTAGGTGAGCGTAAACGAAGTGTGGCTGAGCCGCGTGATATACGAAAGACCTGTTCTTTTGATTTCGGATTTGAGGCAACCAGATTAAATGGACCATAGGTGCCGGATGTGCCGCCGTGAAAGTGGGATAATTTTGTTAAAAAGTTGATGTTTGGTTCTCTGCATTCCAAGATCAATTCCCTGTTTTCGGGGTCATAGACGTCTAGTTTTTGGGTCGTTTTGGGCTGGCGAGGCCGAACCAGATTGCGAATGAAGAACAGGTTTCGGTTCAGGTAGTTCTGCATGATTATATTATCCATTGGGGCTCTCTTGGGGGTGTTGGTTTGAGGGGTTCAGGTTTGAGCCGCGGCGGAGGCTGTTGGGGCCGTATTTTTGTTTTATTGAGTCCGCAGTTTGGCTGAGGCGTTTGCGTTTGTCATGCGCCGTGGTGTCGGGGATTTCAAAAAGGTCGAGCTGTGCGCTGGTATTCTGGTCGCTCGTTTGAAGTTTTCCTGCGCCGAATCCGATGAGACGGACCGGTTGGTTCTGAAGATGGTTACAGAGCAGTTCCATGCCGATTTCGCGCAGCGTGATGTCGTCGTTGCAGGGCTGAGCGAGGCGGGTCTGACGAGTAATGGTGGAAAAGTCGCTCCAGCGTATTTTGAGGTGGAGTGTTCCCGCGTAAAAGCCGGCTTTGCGGAGTCGTGAGGCCACTTTTTCAATAAGCTGCTTATAGGCTGCTTCAATTTCTGTGCGCTCCGAGAGGTCCTCACAAAAGGTGATTTCGTTGGAAATACTTTTCTCGATGGACTCCGTTTCGATGGTGCGCGGATCAATGCCGCGTGCCAGTTGGGCAAAGGCTGCGGCAGCGTGCGCTCCCACGGCACGTTCAAGCCGGGAGGGGTCGCATTGCTGAAGATCTCCAATTGTGGTTAATCCTAACGAGAGGAGCTTTTTTTGTGTAACTGCTCCAACGCCCCACATCCGTTTGATCGGCAACGGCGCGAGAAATTGTTCAATGGCGCTTTGTTCGGATGGAACAATGGTCAGGCCGTCGGGTTTATTCATATCGGAGGCCATTTTCGCGAGAAACATGTTCGAGGCCACGCCGACAGAGGCGGTCAGACCGGTTTGTTCGCGGATGTCGCGGCGTATTTTTTGTGCAATTTCGTAGCCGCTTCCGAAGAGGCGCTGTGCACCAGTGACATCGAGGAAGGCTTCGTCGATGGAGAGGGGTTGGACGAGAGGGGTGTAGGATTCAAAGATGCGCATGATATGGCGGGAAACCTCTTTGTAGCGGGCCATATTGACGGGAAGAAAAACGGCGTGGCGGCATTTTTGGTAGGCGGTGCGTGAGGGCATCGCAGAGTGAATTCCGAACCTTCGGGCTTCGTAAGATGCGGCAGAAACTACGCCGCGTTGGTCAGGTGGTGATCCCACGACAACGGGTCTCCCTTTAAATTCTGGATGATCGTGCTGTTCTATAGAGGAAAAAAATGCATCCATATCAACGTGCAGGAAGATGGGTGGTTTTTTTTGCATGGGTAATCTATGTAAGGGTTAAGGCTTTTCTTTGGGCAGTAATCGTCTAAAATCGGTCTTCAAATTGTATAAACACACGGTTGGCATTATGGAAGATAAAAGCAAAATGCAGAGTGAAAACTCGAGTTCGCAGGATCTGGTTTTGGATCTTAATTTTGTACCTCAATGGGCGCGTAAGCCGCCGGGAGAGAGTCATTACGCGCAGAAGGAGTATACGGCAGAGACCGACGAGGGCGAAGAGCGCCGCGAGCGGAGCCGGACCTCTCGACCAGAACGGCGTCGTGATGATCGTGTCCGCCCACCCCGCAGGGATCCGAAGGATCAACATGAGCGAAATGAGCGAAGCCGTCCGCCGCAGGAGAGGGAACCGATTGAGGAGCTTCCGATTGACGTATCATTTCTTCCGGAGCAGAAACGGCTGGCTTCGCTGGTCCGACAGATTCATCATTCGCGTCGCGCGTATCCGCTGATGGATCTTGCGAGTCTGCTGATTAGTGATCCGGAAGGGTATTTGGTGAAAATTGAGGCAGATAACGAGTTTAAGCTTTTTCAATGTAAGCAGTGCAAGACGGTGAGTCGTTCCGATGAAGACCTTCGGCTGCATATTCTAGGTAAACATTTGACCGACTTTTACGAGGAAGAGGAAACCCTTAGCGATCCGCCCAGCGGAAGTTTTCCCGGCGTTGCTCGTTGCCGAATAACGGGCATTCTGTTGGGGCCGCCGAACCACCATAGTTATGTTGAAAAGCTGAATGAACTGTATCAAACCCGTTTTGCTCACATTCCCTTTGAAGAATATAAGCGCAACATTGAAGTGCTTAAGGATGAGGAGTTGATTGAGCAGTGGAAGGAAGAGAGTCGGAAGCAGGTGGTGTATCGTCTGAAGTCTGATCCCGAGGCGGAGCCGATAGATCGGCGAAGGGCCGAGCTTGCCTTTTCTGAAACGATAGATGGGCTTATCGAAACCGTTCACCGTGCGGTGATGCCTGCTCGGACGGCGCAGCAGTTGAAGGATCGGAGTCTGATGCACACGATTCACCGGGCGTGGTCGAAGGAAAATCGGTTTCCCTTGACGACGTCCTTTGCCATGCGGGCGGCATTCAGGCATATGCATCTGCACCTGTTCAAGGCGGGCAAGGTAAGCTTTGTCACGCACATTAAACCGCACCCGGTTCGTCCGGAAGATACGGTTCCGAACATTGCCGAGGTACTTAATTTTCTGGAACAGAATCCAGGATCAACTCGGCAGCATCTCTTGGAAGTTCTGTATCCGAAGTTTGATCCGAAGTCAAAAGAAGCGATGGAGGCGCTTCAGCCGTTAAGTTGGCTGATTGAACGAGGGCATATCATCGAGTTTTTCAATGGAACGCTCTCTATTCCGTTGGGGCGTCGGGTGAAGGTATAAGCTTTCATTTGTCGCAATATTCAGGTATTGCTATGCATTGTTGCTCATGGACTTCTGGTAATACAGTGGCGATTAATTCTTTTCTGAAGGGTGGATTTATGAGAGCCATTAAGTTATGTTTGTTTAGTGCTGGTGCGCTGGTTTTACTTGCCGGGGTTTGCTGTGCAGAGCAGGAGTACAGCCGGGAGCGTTATCAGGTTATTATTGAACGTGCGCCCTTCGGAAAGGTGGAGGCGGTAATTGAAGCTGAGATGCCCGCCAGTTCCAACAATGAAAATTTACTAAATCTGGAGAGTCAGTATCGACTCAGTTTTCTTATGAAATCTGACACGGATGGAGAAATCCGCGCTGGTTTCCAGAATCTAAAACCTCAGCCCGGTGAATCGAAGAGCGAAATTATTTCCATCAACGAAACCTATAATGGAATAACGCTGATTGATGTTGATCTGAAAGAGTCAACCGCCTCGGTGGAATATGGTGGCAGAGTGATAACGCTTACGATGGAAGCGGTTAAACAGCCCTCGAGAGGCCGAAACACAGGAAACAATTCAAATCAGGAGCCGATGGTTTCCGTTGAGGTTGTACAGTTGTCCCCAGAGGAACTGGCTTTGCTGAGGGAGGAAAATCTTATCCGGAGCCAGGAGATCCAGATGGATGTTTTACGCAAAGGACAGCCACCTCTTCCCGTTCCATTGACGCAGGAGATGGACGATCAACTCGTTTTTGAAGGTGTGTTGCCGCCCTTGGAGTAAGGTGTTTGGCAGAGAAGACGAGTTGATCGGCGGCATAATCAGGCGAATATGAGCACCAGCTTGGGCAATATTTTCGCTAAAATTTTCGTTGTATTCACCCTGTAGCGTTAAATCCAGTTAATGCAGTTATCATTTGGAGGACAGAATCATGAAGATTGAACAAAAACACATCATTTTATTTTTTGGGTTTGCCTTGTTTGTCGGATTTGCCGCGACATCTTATGCGCAAGAAGATTATTCAAGGGATCGGTACCAACCCATTATTGACCGGGCTCCCTTTGGCACGGCCGCTGAGACGATAGTCCTTCCTGGCGGTGTCGCGAACCCTGAGGTTGTTCAGGATCTGCAACAGCAGGTTCGTCTCAATTTTTTGCTCGAATCTGAAGACGAAGGAACCATTAAAGCCGGGTTTCAGGTTTTGCGCCCAGCCGCTGGACAACCAAAAAGTTTTGTTTTGGAAGAGGGTGAAAATTATCAACAAATACGGATTAAATTAATCAGCGTTGATTTGGAAAACTCGATTGCCAATGTTGAATATAATGGGCTTACTGTGCCCCTTGAGCTGGGGGCGCTGCCAGCTAATGCAGGACGCAACGTGCGAGGACAAACGACAACAACAGCTGGTGCCGGAATTACAAGACCGACCGCCACTGCCTCAACAACCGCTTCGCGACGCTTTGAAAATGGTTTTCAGCCGACGATGAATACGGCCACCGCTGGACAGCCGCCGATACCCACGACCACAACCACCGCTGGACAGCCGCCGATGCCCGGCGGAATGGAAGGTGGTTTCCCCGGGATGGAAGGTGGTTTCCCCGGAATGGGGGGTGGCGGTGCGACCGGAATGGAAGGTGGTTTCACGGGGATGCAAGGTGGTTTCCAAGGAATGGGGGGCGGCGGTGCGCCCGGAATGGGTGGTGGCGCCGCGTCGGGTGGTCAGGGGCGCCGAGGTGGCCGATAAGTAAATTGATGGTGTGCTTTTTAGATTTAGAAAGGGCGAGGTTCATGGACCTCGCCTTATTATATTGCACACATCTACTTTAATGCTTCCGCTGATCAGCGGTTGCTGAGGGTCTGAATCAAGGCTTGGAGTGCAAGCGTGTAGCCGAAGCCTTTAAATCCCATAATCTGCCCAACACAGGCTGAGGCCGTCAGGTTTTTTTGACGGATTTTTTCTCGGGTGTGCGTGTTGCTCAAATGAATTTCCACGGCGGGAACAAGATCGGACACCGCTTTGAGCGCCTCGTACAAACCGAGGCTTGTATGCGTCAGTGCCGCCGGGTTAATGATGATACCGTCATATACTCCGCGCGTTTCGCCAATCCAAGTGATCAGCTCTCCTTCTGAGTTTGATTGACGGAATTCAATTTCGATATCGGAAGAAAGCTGTTTGGCACATGAACGCAATAGGGTTTCAATATCCGCCAACGTTTCTTTTCCGTAAATTTCCGGCTCACGCGATCCAAGCAAATTCAAATTGGGGCCGTTCAGTACAAGAATCTTCATATGTTCCTCCAAATGCTGTCCAAGGTAATTCAGCTTCCGTTCGGAAACAAGCATAACCCGCAGCACTCCTTAATCTTCCCAATCTTCCCGTTTGCGCCTCCGCACAGCTCCTAATTCGTCATTTGGAGGGACGACCTCCGTGTCGTCCATGGTCGGAACAGAGC
>CAYOBH010000149.1:0-6666 GCA_964402125.1 uncultured Verrucomicrobiota bacterium | reverse complement strand
TCTTGTATGTTTTCCAATCAATTCAAGAAGGGTAGGGAAAAAGCATTTCGAGAATGGGCGCTTTTCCCGTCGGAGAAATGCTTTTTCCCGTGAAAGGAGTTGTGCAATCCTCGAAGAGGAGTGCCGCTCCCGATCGGCAGACCGGGGGCGGTTCCCGTCCGGCGAGACCGATTTGCGTTCGGTTCGCCCTTGGGCAGAACGTCGCAGAGCCTTGGTCCACCGGACGGTTGCCATGTTGAACTCGAACCGTTGCATGAGCCGCCCTTGCGAGCTCGCATCAACAAGAAGGAGCAAACATGAACTGTGATCAAAAGGTATATTGCGGAGTGGATGTCTCCAAGCACTATCTCGACGCCTTCATCGATGGCCGGACCGTGCGCTTCGACAACACGGCCCTTGGGGCCAGGGCGCTCGCGAAGCGTGCAGGGAACGTCCACTATGTCTTCGAATCCACGGGTGGATACGAGCGCATGGCGGCTTGGCAGCTGCTGGCGGCCGGATGCGTTGTAAGCATTGTCAACCCCGGGCGGGTGCGCGAATACGCCAAAAGCATGGGGCAGCTGGCCAAAACCGATCATATCGATGCACGTGTCATCACCGAATACGCGGGGGCAGCCTCGCCCAGGCCGGCCGAACTGCCTTCGGACGAGCAGCGCAGGCTCGTCGTGCTGGTCGAGCGCAGGCAGCAGCTGATCGATATGCAGACCGCCGAAAGCAACCGGCTTGGCACCGCCGGGGAGTCCGAGCTGCGGAAAATGATCCAGCAGCATCTTCGCTGGCTTGGCAGGCAGATCGACAAGCTCGACGAGGACATTGCCCAAACGATTCGCGACCACGGGGAGATGGGTGAAAAGGCCGCGCGGATCGAGTCGATCAAAGGGCTCGGAAAAGTCTGCGCCGCGACACTGCTGGCATACCTCCCCGAGATCGGAACCCTCTCGCGCCAGGAGATCGCCGCGCTCGCGGGTTTGGCCCCCTATAACCGGGACAGCGGCACATTCCGGGGGCGAAGACACGTCTGCGGCGGTCGCAAGCGGCTCCGCGCCTGCCTGTACATGGCCGCGGTTTGCGCCATCCAGCACAATCCGCAGATGAAGGCCTTCTACACGCGGCTGGTGGTTGACAACCATCGTCCCAAGAAGGTGGCCCTGACCGCCGTGATGAGGAAACTGCTTATTGCCGCGAATTCGGCTGTTAAAAACCCTGATTTTGGTGTTGTCGTTTAACACCGTTGCTCTGCGTTCCCGGTGGCTGAATCATCCCCACGTTTCGTGTCGTTCGCGTTTTTCGTGGTCAGCATAAAAACGCCCACCGCAACAACCACAGCGATGACCAGTCCGGCAACCATCCAACTTTTTTTCATTCAACCCTCCAATACCAGCAAACCCCGAAATGACGAATTAGGCGACCCGACCCCTCGCAATGCCAGCTTCAATGAAGCCTCTCCAGTTAATCTTGAATCTTGAGACCTGACCCCGCGCTTTCACCGGACGCATTCTAGAACCAGATGGGTGACTGTACAGACACGTGACGAAGACATTGGAACAGACGGCGTTTCAGCGATGGAAGGCGACGTTGATCCGATCAACAGAAAGAAGGAATCGAAAGGCCGTTGAGAAACGGCTAAGGAAGAGTATTTTGTGTTTGACCGGAACCTATAATGGGTGACCCCTTTACTGATGTTGGCTCTCATCGTGATTGATATAGATTAAGTCTTTGGTAATAATTTCTTGCAAAAAGAACAGAACCAATCAGTCCCTTCTCGATAATCAGAAAGCCGATATATATTTCCACAATGAGGGCAGATATCCTCCCTGTCAGCGAGTTTCTTTCGGGATTCCTCTTTGATTTTTTCGATCTTATCTTGCAACTCTTTCTCGATACGCTTTCGTTCCGCTTCTTCGGCACGCTTTCGTTCCGCTTCTTCGGACTGATCTAGCTTTTCTTTTTCCTGTATACTCTCTTGTTTTTCATTGTTTGAGTTGTTTTTTTCAGACAATGATTCAATTTTTTCGTGTAGTTTACTAAACTTTCCTTCCATTCCAATGTAAGGCAATAATGGAATCGTTATAAATGCAATAACTAGGCTGATACAAATGGCAATTAGAAGCAAGTCAATGAATGATAAGTCGATTGTTGTATCTCTGCTTAAACGATATAGACCCGTGACTGCAATCGCTCCTCCTAAAACACAAACCTCGATGATGAACTTGACTATGTACTCATGTAATAACGCAACCAAAATCCCAATTAAAAAAAACGAAGCAATAAACACAAATATAGACATTATCATTTAAAAACCCATTCTGTATGTTGAAACAATGATGTGAGGTTGTTTTAATCAGATTCCTCGCATCAGATTGAAAATATATTATCGTAAAAGTTATACTTTTGTTGGCTGCATTAACAAAATTCATTTAGCTCCCGTGTTCCGTGAAGCCAAAATCACCCACTTACACTATACACGTATTTTTGCACAAGGTGTCAGAGTACCAGAGTCAGCGCAAGTGATTTTTTAAAAAAAGTTTCTGCAGTAGGAGCAGCCCGTGCATTGCGTCAAAACCAATTGGTTCACAGAGGCGCGGGGTCAGGTCTCAAGATTCAAGATTGCGCACATCCTCCATTCTATTTCCAAAACCATCCCTGCGCTCTCCAAGCGACGGTTGTAGTCAATCGCAACTCTAATCCCCTTATCATACGCAATGTCTACTACAATGAGGACTCTCCAACCAATCTTGATTCTTGAGACCTGATCCCAACCTCCGCGCACCGATTTGGTGAAAGACCCGAAACTAAAAAAGCCGGTGCGGGTAAACTATCCGCGACCGGCTGTTGCTGTTGTTCAGCAGATTTTGTGAAGAATTATTCTTCGACCTTGAGCTTGGCGGTGAACGGGGTTTCTCCACCGCCCATACCGTTACCCATTCCACCGCCCATTCCGCCGCTGCGGGTCATGGTGCCGGTCATGGTGCCGTCTTCAATCGTGCCGGTATAAACCGTATTGAACGACATTTCGCCCATGGTCATGCTGCGGGTAAAACTCACCTTATTCCCATCGAGGGTAATATCGATGATTTTTGTTTCCATCGCGCCCATGTTGCCCATTGGCCCGGCTCCGCCGCCGGGGCCTGCACCCGCACCTGCTCCTGCAGGCATTTGCTGTTTCCACTCGCCAGCATAAGCTCCGTTTTCTCCCTTGGTGAAGGTCAGTTCAACAGTGCGAGTTCTTGGGGCTGCAGCCGCGCCATCGGGTGCTGCTCCACCCGGAGCACCGCCACCGGGCCGTCCGCCCATACCCATGCTTGTTGTTTCAATGCTCCATGTTCCGCTCAGAAGATCGGCGGATTTACGCGTTCCGCTCAACGGCATATCGCCTTGTTCACTCGTCAACGCCCCAGTGATTGTATCCCCTTCGACGGTGCCGGAAAATTTGGATTCGAATGCCATCTGTCCCATGTTTACATTCTGGGTAAACGAGAGTTTTTTACCTTCGAGTTGGATGTCGCTGATTTTAACTTCAAAGGAACCCATACCGCCGCCCGGAGGTCCGAATCCGCCGCCTAGTCCTTCTGCGCCTTCCATGGGCTGCATTTTCTGATCCCACGTAGCGGTGTATTTCCCATCCGCGCCTTTGGTGAACGTGGAATCAATGAGGAATTTCATTTGCATGCCCATTCCGCCTCCACCGCCGCCGAGCTCCATTTCAAACGCCCAGTCTCCTTCAAGTTTCACGGTTGCTTTTCGGGTTGCAGTAGCGACCATGTCGCCACCGCCGAACGAGCTGGCAAACTTACCTTCAATCTTGTCGCCCTTGATGGTGCCTTCGAACGGCATTTCGAAGGATTGCCCGCCGCCGCCCATTTCGCCCGTTTGGGTGAACGTCAGCTTTTGATCTTCGACTTTAACATTGGTCAGCACAAACGTCGGCATTTGGAAGTCGCCGCCCATGGCAGGAGCACCCGCACCTTCCGGCGCTTGAAAATTCATCTCCCACGTCCCCGAAATGGTTCCGTCTGCGGCCTTGGAGAAAACCGCCTTGGGATGCATTTCCATCCCTTCTCCGCCGCCCATGCCCATGCTCATGGTGAATTCCCATTCTCCGATAACATTTTCTGCTGCGTTCAGGGAAGTTCCTGAAGTAAGCAGAACCAGAGCCGCCAACGGCAGGCCCAGCATTGTTTTCTGATATGTCCTCATATTATCCTCCTGTTCTTACCCTACCTAATAAAAACTGCCCGACCATACGCCGAGTTTGAATTTTCCGTACTACAGGAAAACAAAAACAAATGAAAGGACTATTTAATAGCAAGTTGTTCCCGCCGATGGAGAAGAAAGTTTATTCCGCTCTTGCAAGGGAAAACGCAGGGCATTGAAACCGATTATTCTATAACAAAAAAAACGCGTAGGAATTAATGCAAGAGGAGGCAATTAATATGGATATACCTTGCGGCACATCAGGCCTTTGCCTACCATCTCTAATAAGTTGGAACTGAATTACAGGAAAGGAAATCAAAAATGACCGCATATAATGTATTAGGAGTCGTGTCTTCAGAATCATGGAATAAGGTTGTGGAGATTGTTCAGGAACTGGGCGTCAAATACGGGATGAAAACCATTGGAGCCCTTGCCATTCTGTTAATCGGCCTATGGGTAACCAAGCAGGTCAAAAAGCTCGTGGTGAAGATTATGCATCGCAGCAAAATGGATGAAACCCTGATCTCCTTTGTTGCAAGCCTGTCCCATGTGGCACTTCAGGTGTTTGTGATTATTGCAGCGCTCGAAACGCTGGACGTGAAGACGACGTCTTTCATCGCCGTACTCGGTGCCGCAGGCTTAGCGATCGGCCTTGCGCTGCAGGGCTCGCTCTCCAATTTTGCGGCCGGCGTTTTAATGATTATTTTTAAGCCATTTCGTGTGGGGGACTTCATTGATGCGGGCGGTGTGCTGGGCACCGTCAAGGAGATCGGAATCTTCACGACGGTAATAGACACGGCGGACAACCGAAAAACCATTGTGCCGAACGCCAAACTTACCGCGGACAACATTACGAACTATTCAGTGAACCCGACCCGCCGCGTTGATTTAACAGCAAGCATCAGCTATGGCGACGATATAGACAAAGCGCGCGCTGTCATTCAATCCGTGCTTGACGGAGTCCCCGAAATCCTCGCGGAACCGGCACCTGCTATCTTCGTTGCTGAAATGGCAGAAAGCAGCATTAAGTTCGCCGTCCGCCCCTGGTGTAAACCCGCCGACTACTGGACAATCTATTTCGCCGTTACCGAAGGTATCAAAAAACGCTTCGACGCCGAAGAGATCACCATTCCGTTCCCGCAGCGGGATGTTCACCTATACGAGCACAAGGCGGATTAGCTTTCCCTGCAAAGTCGCTGTTATTTAATTGTCGCCTCTGCAAAACGGTATTCCGGGGTGTGCGGAGCGCCTTCCAAAGTCAGATCCTGCGTTAGGGAGCTCGGGTCAATTACAGAGCTTCCGCCCACTTGAATCTGGAGTTTTTCGGGACGAACTTCGCGCAGTCCATCTTTGCCGACGACCAGCGACAGCTGTTGGGGCGTCACGGTGAAGGTCACATTTTTACTCTCTCCTGCCTTGAGCGGGATTCGGGCGAATCCGACCAGCGTTTTGCGCGGCGTAGCGGCCAGCGTGGCCTGCTCGTTGGTCATCTCCTCCGCAGGCGGCATCGTCTCGATTTTAGGAACATCGCGGTTGATGTAGCATTGCACCACTTCTTCGCCGTCGGTGTCGCTCGTATTTTTGACGCTGAAGGAGATTTTAATATCGTCGCCAGTTTTGGCCGTGCGAGGTGCGTTCAGACCGGCATACTCAAATGAGCTGTAAGATAAACCATATCCGAACGGATAAAGCACCGGCTGGGTATCGTAACGATAGGTGCGGTTATACATCGCATAATCCGTAAACGCGGGAAGGTCTGAGGTGGCTTTGTAGAACGTTACGGACAGGCGGCCTGCCGGATTATATTTTCCGAACAGCACATCCGCCACGGCGTCGCCTCGCTGTCCCGGATACCAGGCCTGAAGGATTGCCGGGACACGCTCATTCGCCCAGTTGAGCGCCATCGGGCTGCCCGAACAATTAACGACCACTACGGGTTTGTTGCCTGCAGCAAGGGTCGCGGCGCGGATCAAGCCCTCCTGCACCATCGGAAGTTCAATGGCGCTTCGATCGCGCATTTCGCCCTCCTGCGAGCCGTCGATACCGACCACCAGAATAACAGCATCGGCCTTTTTCACTAAGTCCGTGGCTTCAGCGTAGAGGTCTTCTCCGACCGTGTTGGCGGGCAACCCATCTGCTGTTGGGCGGGTCCACGCGAGCTGGAACAATGGATCAGAATCTGTTGAAGCGCTTGCTGTAACGCCCGGTGCTTCGGCTGTTGCGCCAAAGGATTGTCCGCCGCGGCCTCTGCGTCCGAATCCACCACCACCAAACCCACCGGGAGCTCCGCCACCGGAAGCTCCACCGCCGTTGGGCGTAAACACAATACTGGTTTGCGGACCACCGCGATTGCCTCCGGTGTTCCCTTCAGGGGCAGCCTTACGCTCAAACTGGATCAGGACGCTGTAGGATTTCCCCTTTTCCAGATGGATCAGACTACCGACGGTGCGTGCAGCGGTGCCCTGCATTTCG
>CAYOBH010000148.1:0-6825 GCA_964402125.1 uncultured Verrucomicrobiota bacterium | reverse complement strand
CATTATGCAATCACATCCCTCCGCACTACTATCCCAAATCGGCTTGGCAGCAGGTCTTGGCACTTTTCCATTAAGATGATTTTCTCTTATTATCCCTCCCGGCTGAACTTTCCCAACCCACTTCCAATTTCCAAGCCAGTCTGTGTTACTAGCTAAACTCAACTCCAGCCGTAAGCATTTACATGGATCTTTCTCTTCTTCAGATAGACCTAATATATCAAAGCTGTTGACAGGATCATTCCCCACAAACCCATACAGGTTCAGGCCACCGCGTTCCCCAATCGGATCTGGGTTGAGCCAGCGGCACCAGGAGGGTTTGTAGTAGCGGTATCCATAATAGTTTAGGTCCGTTTCAAGATCCTGATATTTGGTGCTGAAGCGGAAGTTAAAAAGGTCCGGGCTTTGTTGGTAGCCGTCTGTTCGTTCGGTTACGTTGCCGAAGGCATCGTAATAGAACTGTGCCCTCACGAGGCCTGAAAGCTCGGTGTACGCCGTAATATTTCCATTGGCATCATAGAGCGGGATAATGGGGTTGTAGGTTCCGTTAATAAAAACGGCGGCGAGACCGCCGACTCCGCCGGCCCCTTGAAGGGATCCGGAGAGGTCCAAGCCCCATACATAGTGCTTCACGGTGGTTGAAGTCGAAACCGTTTCCTTTTCATGGATGACATTCCATCCGTCATAAATGAAGTCTGTTCTCTTCTGTTCCGACCAAGAGCCGTTGTTGTACACATAAGACATTTTTTTCACCCGCCGACCCATATAGTCGTAAGTGAAGCTTATTTTTTTGTCGCCGCTTTGCGGAGAATCCGGGCTGTGATAGGTCCACATTTCTACCAACTGATTTTCGGCATCCCATTTGTAGCGCCACGTTCCATCCGCCGTCAGATTTCCATCACAATCGTTGCGGTTACCCCTGATTTTCGGACCACTAGTTTAAGTGGAATTTATGTCCCTGTCATAGGTATTACCCTTCCGTGGTAACAGTTAACTGGAGTATGGATGAAAATTTTTCGATTATGCATGATTGTTGTGTTGCTGCTTGGATTTAATGACGGCTGTAGCCGCTTCCCGATTAAACGCGTTGTATTTTGGAGCGATCCGACCGAGATTATTGTCTCAATAAATGGACAAGTAGCCATCCGATTTATGGATTACAGTGAACCAAACGAAAACAGAGACGCATACATACATATCGATAAAGATGGCTTCATCAAATTCCTGCAAACATATTCAGTGATCGGGGGAGATGAAAATCCGAAAAAAAGTGGCCGTATTCACATCACACCTGATATGGCTCACACGGAAGGGTGGAAGTATATCTCTGCGGCGGCGGCTCAAAGAGAAAATATGTGGTTCGCATCAAATCCCGACGACTTCTACTTTCATTCATTAAAAAGTAAACAGCAACCAGTGGTTACTGAACTAAAATATGATCTCAACGGTGAGTGTTATGAAATTCACCTATCAACGTTCTGTGCAATGAGTCCACGAGAGTTCAGGAAACCTTAACCCGTCTTTCGCTGTTCGCGGGCAAAAACGTCTTTTTTCTTCGATTTCAGCTCAAAGGTCTGCCCCACATGTTTTCGCCTCATCCGCAGAATCGGGTGGATTCGGGCTCCAGTAAGATTGAGAGACGAAAAAGGCCATTTAATCGTTGCCTTGTTTGGTTTAATCCTTCAAATCTGTTAGTTCATGTCAGGAAAGGTGATTCAAAAATGTATTTGAGAGTGAGAAAAATAGCCCTATCCCTTTTGTCGATCCTCTGTTTTATTGCGCCATTGCCCGCTTCGGTGGCCGCTGTCTACATCAGCGAAATCATGGCGAGCAACAGCGGATCCTTGATCGATATCGACGGGGAAGAATCGGACTGGATTGAACTGTTCAACGACTCGGAGAGCGCTGTCGATTTAACGGGCTGGTATCTAACCGACAGCGAAACCGCCCTTACCCAATGGCAATTCCCCGCAACCACGACGATTGCGGCCAAGGGGTTCCTGATTGTTTTTGCCTCCGGAAAAGATTCTGTTCCGGGCGAACTGCACGCCAACTTTAAGCTGAGCTCCACTGGGGAACAGGTTGTCTTGGTCCAGCCCGACGGCACGACGGTGGTTGATCAGCAGGTTTTCCCGACTATGCCCAAGGATGTTTCCTATGGATATGCATTCAAAAATGGGGTTGTTCTGGATTCCGGAGCGGCCTGTAAGGCCCGCGTACCGAAAAACTCGACCGATTCCAGCGGATGGAGAGAAATCAGCTTCGACGATTCGGCGTGGCTTTCCGGAACAACCGGCGTGGGTTTTGATGCGGGACCGAACTTCAGGAGTCTCATTGGGTTGACGCTGCCTAGGACAGACACAGGACTCTACCCGGTATCGGCGTATATCCGCGTCCCCTTTTCCGTTACGAGTGCAGTGCATTCCCTTATCCTTAAAATGAAATATGACGACGGATTTGTCGCCTTCCTGAATGGAACCCAGATACAGTCGGCCAACTTTTCCGGCACCCTTGCCTGGAATAGCACGGCGAGCTCACAGCGCGACAATAGTCGCGCCATCGTCTTCGAGGAATTTGATCTCACCCAATATGCCCAACTGCTCAACGAAGGAGACAATATATTGGCCATTCATGGCTTGAACCTAGGTAATTCTAACGGGGACATGCTTATTGTGCCGCGGATTGAAGTCGAATATGTCAGCGAAATTAACCCTTCCTCCTCCGGACTTTTCTCCTCCCCGACCCCCGGCGCGGAAAATGAGACCGTGGTTTACGACGGTTTTGCCGAAGCGCCGGTTGCCTATCCTGAGCGCGGTTTCTACGACGAGCCCATCCAAGTTACCCTTTCCAACGTAACCCCTGGCGCCACAATCCGCTACACGACCGATGGCTCCGAGCCCACCGCTTCGAGCACGATCTACACGGAGCCCATCACCATCTCTGGAACAACACCGCTGCGGACGAAGGCCTTCATGGACGGATGGAGACCCTCTTTTTCCAGAACCGATACCTATATTTTCCTCGACGATGTCATAGCGAAAGAGCGCAGCACGAAATATATCAACAACAACCCCGTGATTACCGGAATGGATTCCTACCTAGTTTATTATGATGGGTGGTATTACGATGCAAACGACGAGCCTTGCACGATTCGGGACGCGCTGCTCGACATCCCGACCCTCTCGGTGGTCACGGACGACGACAATCTCTTCGGCGCTAAAAACGGCATTTATGTCCATCCCGCAGAAGACTGGGAAAAACCGGCCTCGATCGAGCTCATCAATCCGGACGGCAGCGTTGGGTTCCAGGCCAATTCCGGCCTCCGTATCCGGGGCGGATGGAGCCGTCATGACGGCTATCCCAAACATGCATTTCGACTGTTTTTCCGGAAATCCTACGGCGCCGGTAAACTGAAATATCCGCTCTTTGAGGACGAAGGGGTCGATGAATTCGACATGATCGATCTCGCGACGGCTCAGAATTATTGCTGGTCTCCTGGAAATAGTGATCCACCGGAAAAAAATACGTTCCTTCGGGATATTTTTGCGCGCGATTCATCCAGGGATATGGGCGCGTCCTATACCCGCAGCCGCTTCTACCACCTCTATTTGAACGGGGTTTATTGGGGAATCTATCTGACGGAAGAACGCCCCGAAGCCAGCTATGGCGCCTCCTATTTTGGAGGAGACAAGAGCGATTACGATACTGTAAAAAGCTCTTCCTGGAGGGATCCTGTCCCCAATTCTGTATACGCTACCGACGGAACCCTAAGTGCCTACCACCGGCTTTACCTAGCCGCTATGATGGGCTTCGCAAGCAATACTGCCTATTTTTCAGTTCTAGGCCTCGACAGCAATGGCCAGCCGGATCCCACCAAGGAAAAGCTGGTGGATATCAACGATCTGATGGATTACCTGCTGGTGATCTACTACACCGCAGCGACGGATACCAATCTCTCTGCCTTTAAGAATAATGAACCCAACAACCTGTATGGCATCTACAACCGGGAAAATCCCGATGGATTCAAATGGATCCTGCACGATTGCGAACATTCGCTCGACACGGCTGTCACGGCTCTCAATAACAACAAATCCCTATTGGATCGGACAGGCCCTTTCTGGGAAACAAACCTATCGAAACTCCAATATTTCAACCCGCAGACCCTCCACGAAAAATTACTGGCCAACGCCGAATACAAGCTCGCCTTTGCCGACCGTGTCTACAAACATTTGACCAACAACGGGGCATTGACGCAGGCACGAAACGAGGCTCGTTTGGAAGCACGACAGGCTCAAATTGACCGGGCCATCATTGCAAATGCCGCACGCTGGGGAGGATACAATCTTGACCGCGATACGTGGATAAATGCCGTCTCTGAGGTCCGCGATTTCTTTGTCGGACGGGAAGATGTCGTCATTGGATATTTGCAAGCGGATAACCTCCTGCCGACTATCCTCCCGCCCACTCTTTCCCATGCCGGAGGTCTAATCGATCCCGACACGGAGGTCACCATTTCCGCCGAGCAGGGAACGATCTACTACACGGTTGACGGAACGGATCCGCGGGCCATCCGCGGTGCAATCCAAGGAACGCCATACGCCGGCCCACTCTCGTTCAACAAGCCGACCATCCTCAAGGCCCGCGCCAAGAACGGTTCCGAGTGGAGTGCCCTTTCTGAGGCCGTCTTCCTGACAGAAAAGGTACCGCTGGCAATTACGGAGCTGATGTACAACGCCCCGAACGATGCCCTGGCCGACTTCATCGAAATCCGAAATACCTCCACCGAGACTGTTTCTCTCAACGGCTACACGCTCGACAGCGCCATCGACTTCACCTTCTCGGGTGAACTTGAACCTGGCGCGTTCCTCGTTGTCGTCGAGAATATCGATGTGTTTTCCATGCTCTACGACCCCACCAACGGCATACGCATCGCCGGGGAGTTTGGAGGCAATTTGATCGGCAGCGGCGAAACGGTGGATCTGAAATTCCACGACCAAAACGTCATCTCCTTCAGCTATTCCGACGCCCGCGACTGGCCGCAGGCGGCCGATGGCGGCGGTCACTCCCTGGTTCCGATCGATTCCGCTATGGCCCACCAGGCACGCGGATCGCTCGACTATGGTGGAAACTGGCGCGCGAGCACCCTCTACGGCGGCTCCCCCGGATACGCCGACCCCGTGCCGGGCGCAACGGTGCTTCTCAACGAAATCACCGCCCATACCGACACCAAGTTTGAGCCGCCTCTGGATTCCAACGACCAGATCGAGCTCTACAATCCCACGGAATCGGCCATTGTGCTCAACGGTTGGTACCTCAGCGACGACATCGACGAGCCGTACAAGTGGGCGATCCCGGACGGCACCGAGGTGCCCGCGCTTGGATTCGTCCTCTTTGATGAAGATGACTTCCATCCCGACCGCGTCTCCGGCTTCGGACTCGACAAGGCGGGCGAGATGGTCATTCTCTCCTCCCCGTCCGGCATCATCGATGCGATCCGCTTCAAAGGGCAGGAGAACGGCGCTTCGTTTGGACGCTTCCCGGATGGCTCGGGGGATTGGATGGTCACTGTCCCGACCCCGAACGCCACCAATCAACTGGCCGAGCAGCAGGTTTGGATCGGCGAACTGATGTACAACCCGGCCGTACCCTTCGGATATGACGATGGCGATATGCTTGAATATATCCGCATCGACAACATTGGCGGCACGTCCGTCGAGTTCGCAACCACCGCCGGGGCTTGGCGGATCGATGGCGGCGTCTCCTACACCTTCCCCGCTGACTTTGTTCTGCCCGCAGGCAAAAAGGTGTGGCTGGTGCCGTTTGATCCCGCAAACACGGCGGCCATGAATCTCTTCCGCACCACCTACGGCATCAATCCCGCGAACGAAACGATCCTCGGGCCGTTCCTCGGCAAACTCTCCAACCGCGGCGAACGCGTTGCGCTCGAGCGCCCGCAGGATTCCGACGATCCGCTGCTTCCGCTCGATATCTCCTGGGTGGTCGTCGACGAGGTCTACTACTTCGACCAGGCACCGTGGCCTGCGGCGGCCGACGGGACCGGATATCCGCTTACCCGCAGCGGAAGCCTCTCGTGGATCGTGCGCACCGACACTGACACCGACGGCGACCAGCTCGACGACGCGTGGGAAAACGACTATTTCGGATCGCTCGATCAGGGCCCCAACGACGACCCCGACAACGACGGATTCAACAATCGGCAGGAACAGATCGCCGGAACCGACCCCGCGAACAACGCATCGCGCTTCCGGACCACGGCCATCGACAGCACAACGGTCTACTGGGATCCGCAGCCCGGCCGCACCTACTCGGTGTACTGGACCGACGATCTCCAGAAGCGCTTCGAGCCTGTTGCCCAAGGACTGACCTATCCGACCAGCAGCTTCACGGACACGGAGCATGGAGGCGATAGCTCCGGATACTACATTATTGCTGTCGATTTAGAGTAAAAAGCTTCGAGCCTACGCTCCTGGATGGTTTTCGATTGTGTGCTCAAAGGCGCATTAGACGCGACGTTCCCGTCGCGTCGAGAGGAGATGCGACTGTCTATCATCGTTTGCGGCAGGGGCAAACGGTACGATTGGGGGCCGACGGAAAAAGGCGACATTTAATCGTTGCCTTGTTACCTTTAATCCTTCAAATCTGTCGGTTTTATGTCAGGAAAGGTAGTTCAGAATGTATTTGAGAGTGAAAAAAATAGCCATATCCCTTTTGTCGATCCTCTGCTTTATTGCGCTATTGCCCGCTTCGGTGGCCGCCGTCTACATCAGCGAAATCATGGCGAGCAACAGCGGATCCTTGATTGATATT
>CAYOBH010000147.1:2033-6873 GCA_964402125.1 uncultured Verrucomicrobiota bacterium | reverse complement strand
GGAAGCGCAAGCTGATTGTCCGCGACACGGTTACCGGTGCTGAGGAAGAACATTTGGTTCCGATGAGTAAACACGTGATTGTGTTCTCGGGTGACTTTGTCCGCAAAGGACAGCAGCTCACTGAAGGTCCAATTGTGCCGCAGGAACTGCTCGAAGTCTGCGGTCCGCAGGATCTGCAGGAGTACCTCGTGAACGAAGTGCAGGCAGTTTACCGCCTCCAAGGTGTGGAAATCAACGACAAGCACATCGAAGTGATTGTTCGTCAGATGTTGCGTAAGGTTAAGATCACCGATCCCGGCGATACCGAGTTTCTCTGGGGCGAACAGGTTGAAAAGCAGACCTTCCATGAAGTCAACCAAAAGGCGCAGGCGGAAGGTCGTCGTCCGGCGGAAGCTTCTCCCGTGCTGCTCGGCATCACGAAGGCCGCGCTTGAAACCGAATCGTTCATTTCGGCCGCTTCGTTCCAAGATACTACTCGTGTCCTGACGAAGGCTGCCGCGTTCGGTATGGTCGACCAGCTCCGCGGATTCAAGGAAAACGTAATCATGGGCCGTCTGATTCCGGCGGGTACCGGATTCCCCATGTACCGCGATATCAAACCGGTCAAACTTGGCGAAGAAATCTCCGTTGAGGATGTTCTTGGTGGCGATCCGCTCGCCTTCCAAGAAAGCCCCGAAGAGGTGTAGCAACAACAGTGAAGGTTGTTCAAAAAAGGCGTCCGAGTGGGCGCCTTTTTTTTATAGATCATTGCTGGATGAGTGAAAAAAGAGAAACAACGGGTCGTTGTCACCCTATATTTTCCCGTTTTCGCTTTCATGCCGTATAGCAGTTTGATACAACACCATCAATTTGTGTGGTTGATTATGTATCGTTCGTTGTCCAAGTTATCTCTCTGTTTTGTCATCTCGTTATTGCTGTCGGGGTGCGTGTGGCTTAGTGATCTTCCGTATAGAGAGCGACGGGTGGAAGCGGACCGGGCGTTTGACAATCAGGAATATATTTTGGCGGCGGCGCGCTATGAAGCGCTCCAGGACCAATATCCCGAGACGTCGATCCGACAGGACATTATCTTTCGACAGGGCATTGCCCTCTATTCAGCATCAGCATATCACGAGTCCCGGATCGTTTTTCTGGGCTATCTTGAGAAATATCCACACGGACAGTATTTTGAAGACGTTGAGGAATATGTGCGGAAGATCGATCTGCTCATGTCAAAAGCCTCTCCTGCTGCAGCAAAAAGGTTGGCGGATGTACGGACTCGGGCAGATCTGAATGATCTGTTTGCTCTGCTCGCGGACCACCCAACCGATGCGCGCGTGCTCGAAGCGATCGGCGATACGCAGTGGAAGCTGGGGAATTATGAAGAGGCGGTAGCGTACTATTACAAAGCCAATCAAATCGTCTCAACGCGCGAGGAGCGCAATCTGAACAACAGTAAGCTGATTCTGGATGATGACGGACAACCGATTCCCTTGACCCCTGATATTTTGAATCAGATGGATGTGAGGCGTCGACCCTTGCGGGTGTATGGCATGCATACATACACTTCGCGCAGCCCATCGGGAGATGCCGGAGGCGATATACAGTTTTATAACCTGACCGGCAGTGTTCGAAATCAGGGAAACGAGCTGCTTCGCGGAGTCGAAGTCGAGGTGATTTACAGGGATATCACGCAAAGTGTTCTGGATGTGGATTATGTTAAAATCGGAACTCTCGGTCCCGGCGAAGTAAAAACGTTTCTTTCTCGGGCAGACAGCTACGATAACCTGTATAACATTGTAAGTTATGATGTGGAGCTGCATTGGGAGCACTGACGGCTCTAAGGATATTTTATGACATTATTAAGGGCAGGATATTTGAAAGCTACACTGCGGGTTGCGGTGGTGTATGCATTCGCGCTGCCCTTGTCCTTATTTGCGCTGGAGAAGGAAAAAGAAAAGCCGCAGGTCCGTATTGAGGCCTGTGTATTGGAGTGGCAGCATTCGGGAGAACTTGATGTCGATTTTGCTGTCGCTTATCAGCGGGACCAGGGCGGTGGTTCTGCCCTTCAGAGCGCGGGGTTGACGACCATGTCTGATCAACCGCTCGGTTCCGCTGCGCGGCTCTTTTTCGACAAGTTGGATACTTCTGCAGGAAGTTTTGATGCTGTTATTGAGGCGCTGGAGGGGGCGGGAACCGTACGGATTCTCAGTCAGCCGTATAATGTGGTCACCTCTTCCGAGGTTTCTGATGCCGAGTTGAATGATGAAAAAAAGGGCGCCAATAACACGGCAACGCTCAGCAACGAGACCGAAATCCCGTATGAGTCGACCAAGGCGGCCGGACGTAATCTGGTTTCGATCACGGAATATCAGAAAGCCGGGGTTTCGCTGGTGGTAAGCGTTCAGAAGGTGATTGATGATCATCTGATCGTCTTGACGATGGATACCAATGTTTCCGATATCACCGGCTTTGTGAATGTCGGATTGAATAATTTGAATCAACCGACGCGAGTCCCGACGCTGGATCGCCGTTCCATCAGCAGCCGACTAATTGTGGTGGATGGAAAAATGTTTATCGCCGGACTGATGAAGACCAGTCAGGAGGTTGAACGGCGGCGGGGTATCCCGATTCTGGGCGAACTCCCGTTGTTGAAATATATTTTTTCAAGCACCAGTACAGAGACGGTTGAGAAGGAACTCGTCTTTCTGGTGAAAGCGCAGATTCTCACTCCTTATAAAAACTACTTTGACGATGTCGAGGAGGAGGCAGAATGAGACTGCGCGGTATCATCATTGGATTGAGCATATTCGCGGCGACTTTCGCGATGGCCGCGGACGAAGCGTCCGCTCCGCCCGCAGAAGAATCCACCACTACGAATGAGGTGGAGGAAACTGTATTGCCCGACCGTTTGCGATATCAGGATAAGATGGATTGGCACATGGTGGCCATTGAGGCGCTGGTGATTGAGGTGGACGAAGAACGCGCCCGCGAGCTGGGCTTCAACTATGGGCTTTCTACATTGGATTCAAACGGTGGTGATTCTTCCAGTGTGCTGGACGGGGGCAATGTCGGTCTGGGTTCGTCCGCATTTACTCCGGCTTCTGTTGCAACCCTGGCGGAGAAGGCCGACGGATCCACCAGTATCGGTTTTGCAAATCGAATGCCGGGACTGGGGATCAGTCTCGCCGGAATGAATGTCGATGCTTCGGTGATTTCTGCGGAGCTGCGTGCGTTGGTGGATCATGGCGAGGCCGTTATTCGTACGCGCCCTATCGGCGTGGCGCTTAATAAAACCAAGGTTGAAATTCAGACGGTCGATGAGCTTCCTTATGTCGATATAAACGATGGAGGCAATCTGAATATTCAGAAGAAAAAAGTTGGGGTGAAGCTGGAGGTTACCCCGTATATTGAGCTTGATTATCCCGGAGCCGTGACGCTCGATATATCCAACATTGAAGTCTCCTCCGGCTCTCGATTTATGACGTTGCAGGACATTGATCGACCGGTCATTACGCTTTCTAAAACCCAGACTAAAGTCACATTGCGGGAGGGAGAAACCTTTGTAATCGGGGGGCTCAAAACGCGCCGAAAGACCGTTGAGGAAAAGAAAGTGCCCATACTCGGTCATATTCCATTGATTAAATGGGTTTTTACCAGTCGGCATGAGGTTGTGCGCAATGTAGATATCCTTTTTTTTATTACGCCTAACATTCTTGCCCCCGGAGAAAACTTTCTTCTCCCTTACGATTTTGAAAATAGAGAGTTTCTTGGCGCTGAATCTGCTCTGGAAAAAGAGTAGATCTCGTCGGAGACGTGCTCCGGGGAAGAAAAGAGTTGAGGGGGATAGGGGAATGAAATCAAAAAATAACCGATCGGTTTCTGTGGCATCAGTCATCGTTATGACGGCTTTGTGTTCTGCGTTTTATTTTCTGGGCATGTGGCACGGCGTGGTCAAAACGGAAAATGACGCCGAAAATCTTTTTCAGACTGTGGATTCTGAAACGTCGGAACCAAAAGAGGAGACGAGGGGTTCAGATGTGCAACGGTCGGTTGTAGATATTGAAAGGCTGACGCTGCTTCAGCGTGTGGAGCTGGAGTCTGAACATAAGGAACGGCTCATGCGCAATATTTCCCAAAGCCTCGAAAGTCCTGGCGTGAGCCGGGCGATTATGAGGGATCAGCGTATTTTGGTTTCAAATAAGTTCAATGATCTGATAGATGCCTATAATTTGAATCCAGCGGAGCGGGAATATTTTCTTGATCTTCTGACAGCCCGCAGAATGCTGCAGGAGGACCTGAAAATTCGGCTGATGACCGGAATGTTGACCGAAGAAGAACGTGATCTTTTGCTACAGAGGATTAGTGAAGAAACGGATGCGCTTGATGCGGAGGTTGACTGGTTCCTAAATAACGCTCTGGACAGTCAATATTTCAAATACTACGAAAGAACAGGGCATGAGCGCCTCTTTGTGGATTCAATAAACAAAAAACTGCAGCAGTCCGATGCGGCACTTGAAGAGGGGGTTAAGGAGCGGTTGGTTGATATGCTTTATGAAGAGATTACAACATATCCGCGATTCACTTTTGATTTTGAGAAGGACGGCGTGCCGGTCTTTTCTGAATATACGCCGGAAAAAATCGACACCTTTTTATACGAAATGCAGGGGCTAAGAACTCCGATTTCAGCGAAGGCTGCGCAGATACTTCCTCCAGAGCAGGCGGAACTTCTCTCTCAGGCTTTCAATGAGTATATCAGTTATTATGAGGAGGAGCTGCGTACGGTGCAGCAGTTGTTTAATCCGGTGCAGTAAACGCCCGGATCAGTACGACCCCTGTTTCGATGATATGGAGATGAGGG
>CAYOBH010000147.1:0-1933 GCA_964402125.1 uncultured Verrucomicrobiota bacterium | reverse complement strand
TGCAGTAAACGCCCGGATCAGTACGACCCCTGTTTCGATGATATGGAGATGAGGGAGCGCGATGTGGAACACTATCGGTTCTGTGACGACATACGGCATTCTGTATTATCTGAGCTTCGTGATGCATGGTGTTGTCGGGCTGTGTGTTGCTCCCGGATTACATCTTCGACGGCGGAGGGCGGTTGCTTTAACCGGTCTATATGTGCTTGGTATGCTTCCTGGTGCAAAATTTCTTTATCATTGGCGAACCGTCGGCTTTGATCCTTTGGTTGTTTTTGATGTTGATGCATACATTCAAGGCGGGTTGTGGGGAGGAATGCTGGTCTATCTTTTCCTCGTTATTCTGTTGGCCGGATTTTCCGCTGAACATCGTCGAGAACTGCTGGACTTGTCCGTAATAACCATTTCACCCTCGTGGGCCATTGCCAAAACGGGGTGCTTTCTGAACGGCTGCTGCTACGGGAGACCCTGCAGTTTGCCTTGGGGGGTCACTTTTCCGGAAACGTGTACTGCGGCTCCGACCGGAGTGGCGCTTCATCCGACGCAGGTTTACGAAATCATTCTTGTTCTTTTTCTATGGTGGTTGTTGCTGCGACTGAACAATGCGCGGTGGCGAGGGCTATTATTGTTTTGGTTTATCTTTGTTTATGGTTTAGGTCGTGCAGGTGTTGATCTATTCCGGGGTGACGGGGAACTGTCTACTTATATTGGTCCTATCACACTCACGCAGCTTGTCTGTCTGTTGTCCGCCGCAACTGCCGCCCTTGTTCTTTGGAGGAACAGAAAGCCGGACGCTTAAGAGAATTGCGCCCGATCATTGGACCGGGCGCAGTCGGAGTTTACCAATTCTCTGCCAGCACTTCAAAGTGCGCTTGCGGGTGTGCACATGCGGGGCACATATTGGGCGCTTCTTCGGCTTCGTGGATGTAGCCGCAGTTGCGGCAGCGCCAAACCACTTTCCCGTCTTTTTTGAATACCTTGCCCGCATTCAAGTTGTTCAGCAGATCGCGGTAGCGCTTTTCGTGCTGCTTTTCTGCAATGCTGATCTTTTCCCAGACGGTTGCGATGGCGCAAAAACCTTCTTCCCGTGCTTTTTTAGCGAAGGCCGGGTACATGGCGGACCACTCTTCGTGCTCGCCGTTAGCGGCTGCTTCAAGGTTTTCCGCAGTCGTTCCGATTACACCGGCAGGAAATGCAGCGGTAATTTCCAGTTCGCCGCCTTCGAGGAATTTAAAGAATCGCTTGGCATGTTCCTTTTCCTGATCAGCGGTTTCAGAAAAAATATCGGCCATCTGGACGAGACCTTCTTTTTTCGCTGCGCTTGCAAAATAGGTGTAACGCATGCGCGCCTGCGATTCGCCTGCGAAGGATTTCAGCAGGTTTTTTTCGGTTTCGGTTCCTTTGATACTCGGCATATTCTGCTCCTTGTTTTTAATTGGTTTATGAAAAAACGAACGCCCGAAGCATACAAAAACCTTTAGAAATCAAAAGCCTGAAGATAATCAGGGTGCACATTAGACCCGATCTAAAAATAGTCAGCAATCGCTTTTGTGAGACTATTTTCCCCAGAATTCGGCTTCCCAGATCCAAACGATATCTTTTTTGACGACTTTGTCGTCGGAGGTGTACCCGATCCCGCTGTTGAAATCGGAGATCGATGGATCGGAACTGATCGTTCGGCTGACGCATCCCGTCAGCAGGAGGCTGAGTGTACCAAGCAGCATGAGGGTCGTTTTCATGTTCGAATCTCCAGTGGGTTAACGACCGCCCCGAAGCGGGGCGGTCAATGATCGATTTTTAGTGCGCAACCTCGACTCTGTCTCCTTTTTCCTGACCAATGTCGGCGAGGAGTTTTCCAAACCAAGGTTCATCAATGTTAAACGGTTTTCCGCCGGCGATCCGCGGAAATTCGCAGGCACGCAGTTCGTTGTTC
>CAYOBH010000146.1:0-6903 GCA_964402125.1 uncultured Verrucomicrobiota bacterium | reverse complement strand
GCCCATCTATGCGAAAATGAATATGTCAATGAATTAACAGGACGACACACTAGGGGGAATTTTCGGGGCGGCCCCCGTTGTCGTCATCGCCTTTTCGATGACTATCCCGATGATCATCGACGCGGGCTCGAGAAAGAACTTTATTCTCTGCGCCCTGTTCGGCCTCATGGTCGTGCTGTTCATCATGGAACAAACCTATCCCTCTTGGATATCCCCTGCCAAGCAGGATCGAGCGCGGGCCTTGGATTCCCTCATCTCCACCTTCGTGCTCAGCGGCGGATGCTTTGCCAGCCTTTCATTCCTCATGAGGAAAAACCTGCGCAAAAAGCGCGAGTTACAGGCGATGAATGAGGAACTCGTCTCGGCGAACGATATGCTTCGGGAACGGACCGAAAAGCTGGAGCAGGCGCTGGGCGAGATCCGGGAGTTGAACCAATTGCTTCCCATCTGCAGCCATTGCAAGAAAATCCGCGACGACGACGGATACTGGGTCCAAATTGAAAAATATTTCCAGCAACATGGCCAAACGACCTTTTCCCATGGCATCTGCCCCGAATGCGCCAAGACATTCTACACTCAATACGCTATATCCGGAAACGACCATCAAGAGCCATCCTGAATCAACGCCGGCTTCCCCAAATGGGCGACACGAGGCCGTTTTCGAATTTGAGTTCTTGTGGATTGTTTCGGAATTCGGGCTTATGCAACATGGTCTGTAAATGTTTTGACTCATCCTTCTTTTTGCGTTCCTATGTCCGCAAAGGGGTACTCGACGGACTGGCCGCTCCAGCGACCGGGTAGAAAAAGGGGTATTTGTGTGAAATTACTAGATTACGGGACTGACTTTTGCCCGCTATATTCGAGAAGTGGACCAATCGAATGGGAATGCATTATGCACTCTGAAAAGCAAAATGACGAATTAGGCGTCCCGACCCCTTTTCTAAGAATATCGAACCGAAGGAAATGTAGTGTATGAATAAGACATATAATGTATCTCCATGGATAACGCTTCTAGGTTATGTGTTCCTTGGTTTGGGAATTTTAGTTTCTTTTGGCTCTATGGCATATGAAGAGCATTACGATTTGCTTATAGCAATAATGATAGTCGGTATACTTATCACTCTGTTTTCCATTTTGTTGTTATTGCGTTTAAAGAAAGCATACTTGGAGGTTAAAGACAGTGTGCTGGAATACTCTAATGGAAAGGCTGTGCTTTCAATCATTCTGATTTCCATGAAAACAGTTTCCCTTACAAATGGTTATCTCGTCATCAAAACCAATGATGGGAAAAAAACACTGGTACCCCTAATCTTTCAAAATACATATCTATTGTATCGGCATTTGCTAAACGAAGTTGACAAACATGAAGCGCGGGATCAGGTCTCAGGTCTCAAGAATCAAGATGGAAAAGGTGCCAGTCCGAAAGCGCCGATTAAAACCGGCAGAGAATAGAGAATGTGCAGCGTTTTACAATGAAGGTGAAGCGATCCACATTGGCCCTGAGTCATGCCTCGACGACCCGCGAGGGCGTGGGGACACGAAGTGAGGCTGGCGCGAAGCGACGGCAGCGAAGCGGCAAGCGTTGACAGGGGAAAGCACAGGCGGGCTATCGAGCTCCGAAATCACTTTGTTCCGAGAGCCGATCGCGTGGACTGGACGGGAAGGCAATATGGGCGGACATTCTTTGCGCGGACCGAAAGCGAATCGATAGATAATTTGCGAAGCAAATAGAGCTAGAGGCCCGGTTCATCGGGAGACCTCGGGGGAAAGTGGGGTCTTGTTAGATTCTCTCATTTACGAATCGACCTGAATGGAACAGATGGCATACTGTTTTCGTTTAATTATTCGGAAGTACTATGAGTATATCTTCTACTGAAAAAATGCTTTCTATTTATGAGTCTATGATCGCGTCGCGCTACACCGATCAAGTGCAGTCGGCCGCCGCACAAAGGGGAGAGGTCTTTTTTTATATCCCTTCATCGGGACACGAGGCCACCGCCGCGCTGAACGCACACCTGATCGATGCCGACTGGCTGCACCTGCATTACCGCGATCGCGCACTGGCTTACGCGCGCGGCGTATCGTACGAAAGTGCCTTTTACGGGTTGTTCGCCAAAGAAGAATCCAACTCTGTCGGCCGCCGCATGCCCGGCTTTCAATGCGATCCATCGCTCAACATCCTGAGCACCCCTACGCTGGTCGGCAGCAATGTACTGCAGGCGGTCGGCGTTGCTTCAACCATCAAGGAGCAGGATGGAAATCCGTTTGTGCTCGTCAGCGTCGGCGATGGCGCTACGCAGCAGGGCGACTTTTATGAAGCCGTTGCCGAGGCCGTACGCGCCCACCTTCCGGTCTTCTTTTTGATTGAAGACAACCGTTTTGCACTCTCCACCCTCACAAAGGGGAAAACCTTCTACTCGCTGCCGAGCGGCGACTCCGACTCGTTCTACGGTCTGCCGATTCACCGGATCGACGGCGCGAACGCCGTAACTGCCCACGACGCCTTTGGCGCTATCGTTTCAGCCCTCCGCGACACCCGCGGACCGCAGCTGGCCGTATTCCATGTTGAACGCCTCGAAAGTCATACCAACGCCGACGACCAAACGATGTACCGTTCCGAGGAAGAAGTCCAACACGCGAAGGAAAATGCCGATCCGTGCCGTCGCCTGCGCGCTGACTTGCTCGCCAGCGGAGTCACCGAAGAACAGATTACTGCGGTGGAGAACAAGGTCCGCTCCGCCATCGACGCCGCCTTCCATACCGCGCGAAAAGGGACAACACCCAAGGCCGATCTAACCGCAAAGAAGCCGCTGCCGAAACCGCGTGCTGAATATCGCGGAACCGAAGAAAACCGCACGCTGAGTATGCTCGAGGCGATGCGCGAAACACTCAAAGCCCGCCTGTCAAAAGATTCCAAAACCACCTTGCTCGGTCAGGATATTGAAGATCCAAAAGGCGACGTGTTTGGTCTGACGCGCGGCCTCAGCCGCACCTTCCCGAATCAGGTGCAAAATGCCGCGCTGGCGGAAAATACGATTCTCGGCGTTTCTACCGGCAAGGCGCTCGCCGGCGGACATCCGATTGCGTTTATGCAGTTTGCCGATTTCCTTCCGGTGGCCTACAGCCATATCATTTCCGAAATCGGAGCGATGTATTGGCGCACCAACGGCCAGTGGGAATCGCCCGTCCTGATTATGTCGATCTGCGGCGGTTATCGCCCGGGCCTCGGCCCTTACCACGCTCAGACGATGGAGTCGATCTGCGCGCACGTTCCCGGCGTCGATGTCTTTATGCCGTCGACCGCGGCTGACGCTGCTGGTCTGCTCAATGCCATTACCGAGTCGGGGCGCCCGTCGGTCTTCTTCTTCCCGAAAAATCTGATTAACGACCGCACCAACACGACTTCCGCTGACGTCGAGAAACAGTATGTACCGATTGGCAAGGCGCGCGTTGCGCGTACGGGCAAGGATCTCACACTCGTCAGCTGGGGCGGATCAATGCCCGTCTGTGAGCGGACCGCAGAAGCGCTTGCAGAAATCGGCGTGAATGTGGAGATCATCGACCTGCGTACGATTTTTCCGTGGGACGAAGAGACCGTACTCGCGTCAGCCAAAAAAACGGGCAAACTGATTATTGTTCATGAAGACAACCAGACTGCCGGCATGGGCGGCGAGATTGCCGCCGTCGTGGCCGAACGCGCAGGAAACGAAGTTCAGATTGCGCGCGTCACCCGCCCCGACACCTATATTCCGTACGACTACTCCTGCCAGATCGATGTGCTGCCTTCCTACAAGCGCACGATTGAGAAATGCTGCGAGCTCTTGGAGATCGATCTCCACTGGGAAAAGCCGATTGAAGAAGAGGCCGGAATCGTTACCGTGAAGGCGATCGGCTCCAGCCCGTCTGATGAAACGATCACGATTGTCCAACTGGCTGTGGCCGTCGGCGATACCGTGGCCGAAGGCGACCTGATCGCTTCCGTTGAAGCCGATAAAGCCTCCATGGATATCTCCGCGCCCGTCAGCGGAACGATTGCTGAGCTGCTGGCCGCTGAAGGCGACGTGTTGCGTGTCGGAACGCCGATGGTCAAAATTGCCTCCAGCGAAGCGGCACAGCTGAAGCCGCTTACCAAGGAAGATCCCGGCACCCCGATCATGGAGCGCAGAAGGGTAAAAGAGGTTCAACCGGGAACAACCCTAAACCTCAAACCACAAATTCAAAACTCCATCTACATCTCCAACATCTGCACGGTGTTCGGCTCTCGGCTTCTCTCAAACGATGAACTGCTGCAGGGCCACGGCGAGTGGGATTCAGAAGCCATCCGCAAGCGGACCGGCATCGAAAACCGCTACTGGATTCAGGGCGACGAAAATGTACTTACGCTGGCGGTTCAGGCCACGCGTGATCTGCTCGAAAAAGAACAGCTCCACATTTCCGACATCGGGGCCATCATCTGCTCCACCGGCACGCCGCTGACTATGACGCCATCGCTCGCCTGTAGCGTACTCTACAAGCTCAGCCCGGAAAAGGGAGAAGTGCTGATGCAGGCGCACGATGTGAACGCCGCCTGCTCCGGCTACATGTATGCCCTGCAGTCCGCCTTCGATTTCCTAACGAACGCACCGAATAAAAAGGTGATCGTCATTACCGCCGAAACTCTTTCGCCGATGCTGAACCATAACGACCAAAAAACCATGGCGCTTTTTGGTGATGCCGCCACGGCCACATTAGTCAGCTGCGAAAAGCGCCCGGGCGATATCCGTATTAAGCTGAACCGCCCCGTCCTCTCCGCCACCGGCGTCGATGCTAAAGTCCTTTATGTGCCGAATATGGGGAGCAACGAAGTGATCGAAATGGAAGGGCTGACCGTCTTTAAACTGGCCGTCCGCAAAATGATCGACATGTTGGACGAAGCCTGCCGTGAAAATGGAATCACCGTTGAAGATCTACAGATGATTGTTCCGCATCAGGCCAACGAACGCATTATCGAAGCGATCCGTAAGACGATCAAATGCCCGCCGGAAAAAATGTTTAACCACATTCGGAAATATGGAAACACCTCGTCGAACACGATTCCGATCGCGTTGACCGAGCTGATGCCGCAGATGGCTGCGGCAGATAAAGTCGGTCTCACCGCTTTCGGCGGCGGTTTTACCTTTGGTGCCGCCGTGATTGAGAAAATGTAGTTGCGGCAGTCGATAGTGTCGGCGATCCGACCGTGGCGCAGGCCTTCCTGCCTGCGCAGATATCGGCGCTTAGAGAAATTTACGGTTGAAATGTCGCCGAAAATTGTAGGGCGGGAACGGTTAAAAACCTTCCCGCCACGGCTGGAAGGGCAATGCCCGTTCCAGCCCTACAAAAGTATGATGCGGCATATCATTCGTGAATTGCTCTAATGTTCCACCGGAATCCGGACGTCCTCAATCGGTGTGCGGCGGTCTAAAATATCGATTGATTTCCAGCGCCCGGATTTAAAGCGCAGCCCAAACCCGAGCCCGATGAGGGTAATGTAGATGAGGCACCACGTCCACGCCACGATCGGGCCGACCTTAAAGACCAGCACCAGGAGCAGTTCACCGAGCGCAAAGAAACCCCAAGCCACCGAGTTGTGAAAAACCATCACAAAATGGGTGTCTCCAGCGCCTTTTAAAGCGCCGCTGAGTACGAAATTGGCGGCGTCCATAAAACCCCAGCCCACCAGCAAAAGCAGCAGCGTGCGGCAAAGTTCAAACACCTCCGGCGAGACGGCAACCCCGCTCCCCGACTTGCTTGCAAACATTTGGACGTAAAAGTGGGGGAATAAAACGAAGGTGAACCCAATCAGGACGATGTAGGCGCAGCTGGCTTTCAGCGCCATCCAGCCCGAGCGCTCCGCCCAATCCGGTTGCCCTGCGCCCATATATTGCCCCACCATGATGGAGGTGGCAATGCCCAGTCCAATCAGCGGCATCATCGCAAATAAATTAATACTCAGCACCATATTGCCCGCAATCGCTGATACCTCGCCCTGCCGTCCAAGCAGCAACACAAACAATGAAAATGAGGCGAGGTCGAGAAAGAGATGAATGCCCGACGGCCCGCCATAACGGACGATTTGCTTCATCAACAGGGCGTTCCAACGCCACGCGCTCCGCGTAGAAAACTTCCGATCGATTCGCGTGGAAAAAAAGATCGATAGCATAATGAGTGGAATCGTCCAGCTTGCGATGACGGTTGCGATGGCCGCGCCGGCGATGCCCATTTCCGGAAATCCGCATTTGCCGAAAATTAAAAGATAATCGAGTCCAATGTTAATCGAGTTTCCCAGCACATTGGCCCACATCACGGTAATCGTGTCTCCGCGTCCGGAAAAAAAACCGCTGATTGCCGCAGTCAGCACCTGCGCCAATGAGCCGAGCATGAGTATCCCGAAATATATTCGCTCCTGCTCAAAAACGGCGGCGCCATGTCCGCTCATCTTCAGAACAAAGAAACCGACGGGGATCAGCAGCAGGATCAACGGCCAGGCGAGCAGCGAAATCCAGATGCCCTGCATGGTGGATTCAGCACATTTTTTATACTCGTTTGCCCCGAAATACTGCGCCACAAAGGTGCTGGAATAGGATGCCAGCGCAACAAACCCGCAGAGCATCGTGAAAGACAAAATGCCTGCCGGAACCGCCGCGCGGAACGCCTCGGGGCTGTACCAGCCGAGAAACATGCGGTCGCAAAAGGTCATCAATGAAACAGAGCCTGTGCTGATAATGAGCGGCCACGCAATCCGCAGCAATTCCCGATAACCGCCGAAGGAGCGGATTTGTGTAGAAGTAGTCATAGGCCGCGCAATCTACGCGTAATCTTCCCCTGCATAAACCTAAAAAATGCAGTAGAGAAACCGCAAATGAACGTTAATGGACGCAAATA
>CAYOBH010000145.1:0-6958 GCA_964402125.1 uncultured Verrucomicrobiota bacterium | reverse complement strand
CAGCCGTTAAAAATCCTGATTTTTTGGTTGTCGTTTAACACCGTTGCTTCGTGGTTCAAAATCTGCAATGCGGCGCGCCCGGCGGTCGAGCCCTACCCGCGCGCCTTCCGCGCCTTCGCGTGATCATAAACAACACCCGCTTCGCTCAAGGCACCAAGAGCGCCAAGTTTCATTATCCTCGTGCTCGTTCCCGTTCTCGGTTGGAAAATGTAACCTATCCAGAATCCTTCGTACTACTATCCGTCCACTTCTTGTTTTCTATGCACGTTTTATTAAACACCCGCTACGCTCAAGGCACCAAGAACACCAAGCTTGGAGCCCTTTGTGCCTTGGTGTTTATTGGTTGCGGCTATGCCGCGCTGCGGCCATCGAGTCTTCGTGGTTCAAAATCTGGAATGCGGCGCGCCCGGCGGTCGAGCCCTACCTCCGCGTCCTCCGCGCCTTCGCGTGATCAAAAAATCCTCTTTGTCCGACATTCTTCTTTTCATCGCCTATTGATCCATGCACTCTTCCTGTTACATGGAGGGAGCCGTGTTCAGGAAATATGTAGGCAGGTGCGGTTTCTGCCTAATAAACTGTTAGCCATAGGAAAATATGAAAAAAATCACTACACTGCTTTTGCTCTCCAGTCTGCTTTCTGGATGCGCAGCTTTCATTGATAAAGTTCCCACCGAAAGCATGATACCCAAACTGACCTATCACGGATTTACCGTAAAACGACCAGTGGACAACAAATGGTGCTTATATCAATCTGAGCAAGAGCCTTTCACTGCCTGCTTTCGTCTGGACCGCTCATCTCGTACGTATTCTGCATACACACTGATACAGGTAAGCAGTCTGCAAGCACACCCCGAATCTATTGATGAGTTTGAGAAGCAGTGGAAAAAAGAAAAAACATCCACCAGCGGAAGGATGAAGCTTCTGGAATACACCAGCTCCCAAAGCATGAAGCAGGGCCAGTGGTGTATCAACTATTCCCTGAAGTCTTTAGATACAGAACCGGTCAACTCCGACACCCCTCTCGTCATGACGATGAAAGGCTTTGTTGTCTTACATCCGAATTGGCCGGATGCAATTATTGATGCGTACGTATCTCAACGCGGAACAAAAGATGATTTAACCCCTGAAATTGACGAAAGCGGAAAATCCATACTGGAAGGAGTTCGACTCGAATCGGCTCTAGGAAAAGAAATCTAGACTAATCAGCGAAGTCAGCTTATTGGTCGCTCCGCTCCCAAACGCTGCTTCGAGACGTTGTGTTAGGAAAGAACGAAACATGAAAAACGACCATGCAGACTGGCTGTTCGACGAGTCAAAGCAAGTCGGCGTTGACTATTCCGATTCGAGCATCGTTGCTGACTACGACAACCAGCACAAGGGGTTCCGGGATTTCGAGGCGGAGGCCGATAAGATCGCCTCCGTGCTTAATTTGACATCCGCCTCGACCGTGCTGGATATCGGCTGTGGTACGGGCGGGCTCTCTACCTGCCTCGCGCGGAAATGCAGGCATGTGTATGCGGTGGATGTGTCGGACGCCATGATCGACACCCTCAAGGTGAAACTTGAAGACGAGGGACTGAAGAATGTCACACCCCGGCGAGCAGGCTTCCTGACCTACCAGCACGAGGGCAGCGCCTTGGACGCCATCGTTGCCAACATCGCTCTCCACCACTTGCCGGATTTCTGGAAGCAGATAGCCCTTTGTCGGCTTCACGATCTGCTCAAGCCCGACGGCAAGATGTTTCTTGCGGATGTTGTATTTGATTTCGACCCAAGGACCTACCGAGAAACCTTGGAGGGTTGGCTGGGCGGCATGCGCAAACTTGCGGGTGCACAAATGGCAGATGAGACCATCGTGCACATTCGTGATGAGTTCAGTACGTGGGATTGGGTGCTGTCGGGGATGATCGAGCGTGCCGGTTTCCAGATTGACCAAACACTCGACATCGCGCCGCAAGTGCGGGCGTACATCTGCTCAAGACCGGAATAATGGAACACAACAGGCCGGATACAAGCGATGGCTTAACAGCGCGCCTGATCCGCATCGTTCGAGCCAAAGAGAGAAAGGAACATTTATGAATGAACTGAGCCCTCGCTTCTGGGAGATTTTTTTCGAGGTTTTCGAAAACCTGCCGCGTCAGGGGCCTGGCAACCGCGCTTGCGCCGCCAGAGCTGTTGGACTGTGCAGCGACCTGCCGGAGTTTCCCGCAATCCTCGATATGGGGTGCGGTGTCGGCGCGCAGACTCTACAGCTCGCTGAACTGACAGCGGGTTCCATCGTGGCAATCGATAACCACTCGCCGAGTATTGAACGGCTTCGGGCGGCTATTGCGGAGCGCGGGCTTTCGCAACGCGTCCGTGCGGTCGTCGGAGATATGGCCGATCCAGAGCAACCGCTTGAACATTTTGATCTCATCTGGTCGGAGGGTGCGCTCTACAACATTGGACTCCGGAAAGCGCTGGACATCTGTTATGGATTACTCCGCCCCGGCGGCTATCTATCATTTTCCGACGCGGTTTGGCGCAAGAAGAACCCGCCGCCTATTGTCAAAGCCTCTTTCGACTTTGATTATCCTGCAATGGGATGGCTGGAAGACGATTTGGCGGTAATACAAGATTGTGGATTTGATCTCGTTGGACACTTCACTTTGCCCGATGAAGCATGGTGGGATGATTTCTACACTCCCATGGAGGCTCGTATTACTGAGTTGCGTGGTACGTATGTTGAGGATATTGAAGCTTTGGCCATACTGGATCAACTCGCGGAAGAGCCTGAGATACACCGCCGTTATTCCGACTTCTACGCCTATGAATTCTTCGTCGCGCAACGCCCCTTCGCGTAATCAAAAAGTCCTCTTTGTCGGACATTCTTCTTTTCATCGACTATTGATCTGTGCAATCTCTCTATCGCGTAAAAAGAGCTGTGTTAAGGATAATAAGTAGGCAGGTGCCGGTGCTGCCTGAGCGACTGTCGCTGTGGAAAGAGATCCAAAATGAAGAAATGGAGTATCAGAGTTTTTCTAATCGCTATTAGCATGGGTTGGGTTATTCCCACGAGGTTTGGAATTTCATGCCTTACCCAATGGTGTAACGATGAAATGGCTGGAACACATCAGATGAATACAATCGATCATCTGGCATTATTCAATTACTCAATTTTACTCGGACTAGCTTGGGTTGCTATTGCCTCCTTTTGCTGGTTCATCGCTTTCTTTAGGTTAAAAGACAAAAGGATTAACAAATAAGCGAACGAGGGCATGAACCCTACGCTGGCAGCGGCGGTTAATCCGGTCAACGTTTAGTGCAGCGCGGGCCACACCAATCGTTCGTCAGAGAGCACAAAGTCATGACTCAAGCATATATTCACGGATACGATCCGCGGGAGAACATTCGTTTGCAGGATCAGGCGAAGACCTTGTCCGACCTGCTGCATTCCGATACGACATATCCAGCGGGAAGCCGCGTCTTGGAAGCGGGTTGCGGTGTTGGCGCACAAACGGTAACCCTCGCGAGGAATAGCCCCGGAGCTTCGATTTTATCGGTCGATATCTCGAAGGATTCCGTCGCGCAGGCTGAGCAAAAGGTCTTGGCGGCGGAACTGACCAATGTCCGGTTCCAGCAGGGGGACATTTTCCAGTTGCCCTTTGCCCCACAATCGTTCGATCATATCTTCGTCTGTTTCGTTTTGGAGCACTTGAAAGAGCCGAGCGTTGCCCTGCGGAAGTTGAAATCATTTCTGCGGCCGGGTGGAACCATTACGGTCATTGAAGGCGACCATGGCTCGGCCTACTTTCACCCCGATAGCGATGCGGCGAATGCAGCGATTCGCTGCTTGGTCGAATTGCAGTCTCGTGCGGGCGGAAACGCGCTGATCGGAAGGTCGCTCTACCCATTGCTGGTTGCTGCGGGCTATAGCGACGTCCGGGTATCGCCTCGGATGGTGTATGTCGATTCCAGTAAGCCGGAACTGGTCGATGGATTCACAAAAAAGACATTCACGGCGATGATTGAGGGCGTAGGTCAATCGGCTATGGAGAACGGCATCATCGATCCCGCTACGTACGATAGAGGAATTGAGGATCTATATCGAACGACCGAGCCGGACGGCACATTTTGCTACACCTTCTTCAAAGCTGTGGGGATAGCATGAATGCCGAACAAGCCGTCCAACCGCACTCGGTAAATCTCGCCAGTCAACGATGTCGTTCGGCGCGCAAACAATACAAAGGAAAGAAATGTTAGAAATTATTATCCTATGTAGCCTTTGCGGAAAGGTGTCGGGAAGCACGCAATGCGCTTCCCTCAATCCATCTTCGGAGCCCCTCAAACAAAAAGCCGGACGCGGAGCGAAATCGCCTTCCGCGTCCCTTTTTTCAGTGGGTCGGAGTAGCAGCTCGCCGTCCTTCGTTTCATCAATCCGTTGCGGGTTAATGCCCGCCACTCAATCAAAAATGGGGAAAGATAGATATCTTGGTCCATTCACTAAAAATCAGGCAATCCTCCGGTGGCAGGGCTAATGGGCAACAACTTTTCAATTTCATGATCGTGCATATCAATCAGTAAATTGATTGGAAAACATTGATAGTATTCTGTCTATAAGGCTTGTGATGATGATTGAGGGGCATTACAGTGTCTCGCCATGACACAAAAAGATTTCATTGCACGCATAGACAACCTTGCTTCTGCGCTGGCGGAGCTTACCCGTCCTCAGCTTGAATTTATCGAGAACGTGGTTGAGCAGTTCAGGAAGCCGTTCATAAAAATAGTGCGGGATTTGTCATCTGATTTTGTGGATGACTTTTTTTTGCACGACTTCGGTGATGTGCTTCGCATCCATCACTGCTTTTCCAAAGAAGCACTTTCGAAAGATCGGTTTGAATATGCGCTCAAAAAGATTCTGAATCAGTGTAGCAAATCTGCTGAACTTGCACCGAAGGGCAACCCTGGTCACGACATAACGATCGAAGGAATTCCCTGTTCCCTTAAAACACAAGCGGATGCTGGCATTAAAGAAGACAGGTTGCACATATCGAAATTCATGGAGCTGGGAAAGGGTCATTGGTCGGCGCGCGTTAAAGATTTGGAAGGATTGCGCGATCAGTTTTTTGAACATATGACGTCGTACAAACGGATCTTTTCGTTGCGGTGCCTATCAAAGGATCCTAAGCATTGGCATTACGAACTGGTCGAAATTCCCAAATCGCTTCTTGAGGAAGCAAAAGGTGGAAAATTATCCATTCGGAGTCAGAGTACGCAGTCGCCCAAGCCGGGATATTGCGATGTGACAGATACGGACGGGAAATTGAAGTATCAGCTTTATTTTGATGGCGGCACAGAGCGGAAGTTACAGGTCAAAAATCTTCGAAAGGATCTCTGTATCGTTCATGCGACGTGGGTCTTTTCCACCGAACCCGAGGAATAGAGTCCCAACGTCGGGTGAACCTTCTTGATTCGGTCGACGGAAATCCCAACGTACTCAGGATTCAGTTCAATTCCAACGCACTTTCGGTTGTGTTCGATACAAACTGCACCGACCGTCCCGGAACCAAAAAACGGGTCAAGAACAGTTGCTCTAGGGACTGTTCCGGCTAAAAGACACATTTCCACCAATTCCGGCGGAAAAACCGCAAAGTGAGCACCGTGAAATCCGTTTGTATTGATGTTGCAAACCGTGCGCCGGTTTTTCGGCTCGGATCCGTTGGCGGAAGGCTCTTTGATCGCTTCGGCGTTATAGTAGTAGGTCTTGGATTTGCTCATGAGAAAAACATACTCATGGGATCGAGTCGGTCGGTCCTTTACCGATTCCGGCTGGCAATTCGGTTTGTTCCAGATGATATCCGAACGCAGGTACCATCCGTCCTGCTGGAGCGCGAGCGCAAGCCGCCAAGGGATTCCAATCAGATCTTTTGGTTTAAGCCCCTTTGGAGTCGGCGGTCGATAAGACATCGCCCGTGCCGGATTTTTCTTGTCGGCGTCGCGCCATTTCCGGTTTCCGCTCGTGTATGAGTCACCTATATTCAACCAGAGGGTGCCGTCATCGGTCAGCGTCCGTCTTACTTCCCGAAAAATCCCGACCAGATCTTCAATGTAATCGGACGGATCGTTTTCCGCGCCAATCTGTCCGGTATATCCGTAGTCGCGCAGACCCCAGTAGGGAGGGCTTGTAATACAGCATTGAAACGTACCGTCCGGGATATCCTCCAGTGCCTGACGAGAATCGCCTTGGATGATTCGTACGTTTTTTTCCTGATAGACTTCTTGAACGCAAAGCGTGGAGTGGTTGATTTCTTCGACTGCTTCGGGATAACGGTTTGATGTCTCTTTTTCTTTATTCAGGGATTCTATTTCAACACTGAAAAGAGCATCCGTGGATACTCCAAGTGCAACAGCCAGTTTGGGCAGAATCGTTGTGGGAGGGTGCTGTGTTTCCCCTTCGTAATAGGCAATCCGGCGTCGTGAGACACCAACTCTTTGTGCCAGTTGTTCCTGCGTAAATCCTGCCGCCTTCCGGAAAGAGGCCAAGCGTTTTCCGAATCCTTGAATCTTCTCGCTGGTGGTTTTTGTCATGAAGGAATCCTTTAAGCCGAAATCAATGTACGAATACCGTACAGGATAGTCCTTCCGTTTCAAGCCGTTTTTCGGAATGAGTTTTCAGACGCATTCGGGTCGGAGTACCAGCTCGCCGTCCTTCGTTTCATCAATCCGTTGCGGGTTAATGCCCGCCACTCAATCAAAAAAGGTTAAAAGATAGGACTGATAACCATAATACGGTTCTTTGAAAATTAAGTCGGTCGGATGCAGAATACCTTTTCCAATATCAACTCGTAAAGGCCACCCCAACTTCCGCTCCTCTCGTTAAAGATCAATTAAACGTTCAATGTGCAGACCTGACCCCGCTTCCTGCGATCCTTCTCGCGGCGGCCGCGATCCTGGCCGTGCGCCGGAGCCCCACGAAGGA
>CAYOBH010000144.1:0-7079 GCA_964402125.1 uncultured Verrucomicrobiota bacterium | reverse complement strand
GTTTCCGGATGATCCGCGGCTGGCGGTCCCAGCACTGATGGAAATCGCGCAGGACGAAGACGCCGTTGGATTCGAGGCGGGTGATTTCCTCGAGCAGGCTCAACGGGTCCTTCGCCTTGAGCGCTTCCGTCATCACACGTTCCAACCGTTCCGCACCAGCTTCCGTCATTTTTTTCTGTTCTTCAAGTGACTCCAGCTTGGCCGCCGCAAGAAGCTCCCTTTCTGAAATCCCGGCCTTAACCTGTTGTTCGTGCAAGCGCAGCAGCTGCTCCCGCCGCTGCGGATCTTCGCAAAGTGCGATCATTTCCTCCATGCTCTTTCCCGAGAACACCTTCGACAGGGCCGCCAGTTCCTGTTGCCGGATCTCGCCTTTTTGCCGACGCCACTCCAACGCCTGATGGGTTTCCACCTTTTCCTGCCCGAAGGTTTTGGCGCGGGCCTGCACCATGGCCTCTGCATCAGCCACTTGCTTCCCGCGCGCATAATCGTCGTGCTTGGTTTTTAGTCCGATTTCGGCATCGGCGGAGACCTCCTGGATATGAATGGACTGCCGCAAATCCTCCAACTCGTCCTGGTGTTTCCATCCGCGCAGCAACAGTTTTTCTTCGCGACTTCGCTGCAGTTCGGAAATCTGGTATTCATGCACCAGCAGCTCTTGGTATTCCTTCAAATCCTGGTCGGACTTGAACTTTTCCATGGTTTCCTGCGAAAGCATATTGCGGAGCTGCGTGTCGTATTCGATTTCGCGGCGCTTCTTTTCGTTGTCCCCCTGCTGTTCAAGCAACGTTTCGTATGCATCGCCACTGAACTCGGACGAAGAGACATGAATCAATTCGATGCCGCTGCGCTCCAGCATGGTTGCCAGGCTCGCTGACATTTCATCCTGGAGTCGGATGCGGCGTTCCGGATCGCGAACAAGATCGTCGATGGTACTGGTGGTGCACAGGGCAGCGACCGCGTGCCGAATCTCGCCCTGCAACACGTCAGAAAGCGCATCGTATGCAAGCTCTCGATTATCCTTCATCCGGTTTTCTAGGAAATCCTGGGCTCTCTTCGGATCGAAGCGAAGAACGATTTCACCGTAGAACTCCAGCTCCATGCCTTCCGAAGAGCGAAGGTTGTCGATGCGGACCGGCAGGATCACGTCACCGACATCAACGAGGATCACGCTGCGCGGCGGGGGTGAACCAAAGTGGTTGATCTTGTGCAGCAGGCTGTCCGGATCGTACTGACCAGCGTCGATATTTCCCTTGTACTTGCCTCCGTCAATCAGGAGCGCCATGGTCCCGGTTTGAATTTGGAGATTCTTTTTCAGCATCGCACGGATGTCTCCGATCTCGAAACGCTGGGCGAAAACCAAGGGTTCCTTGTTCCACACTCCGCCCGCAATATTCACGCGCGACTCAGGATGAAGTTGCGCACTACAGTTCCAACAATAGTGCGAATCGTTTCGAACGATTTTCCTGCAATGCGGACAGCGCCACCACCCTTTTGGTGCCGCCTTTCCACACTTGTTGCAGAATTTCGCCGTCTTCTTCACCGTGTTGTTGCACCGAGGCCACCGTGCAAAAATGCCGGCATCCCCGTCCCTTGCCTTGATCAATGCGTCGCCACTCAATGCGCGACCTGTTTCCGGGTCGATCAATGCCCCGCACCTGTCTGCAAATATACCCATCCTTTGCCTCCTTTTTCTTATTTAAAGCATATTATCCTCTCCATGGGCTTAAACATGGAAAAACTACTTTCCTTTTTTCTTTCCCGTTGCGTCCCCTGAAGCGCACGACTTGCACAGCTGCACTTTCGCGCGCTGCCAACAATCGAAACAGATTGGCGCACCACAAGATTCGCAAGCCTGCCGCACGGACTCCTCACTCCTGTAAACCGTTCCACACGCCTCGCAAACCACTCCGGAACGTGCTGTTTTTTGTGCCGTCAAATAGGCATCCAGATCGCTTTGGGTAACACGATATACGCGACCCAATCGAATAGCGGGCAGCTCGCCTGAACGTACCAGACGATAGATAAGCTGGTAGTTGACTCCCAAAAGCTCCGCCACATCCTCCAGTGTCATGAAATTTTTCTCGGGACTCATATTATTTCTCTCCTACTAATGCGCGAACAATAGACCAAATCAATATGCTTTCAACCTCTGAATATATTTCTATTTATCCCAATTTTCACTCTTCATAAACATGTTTGGCAGGTTTTGAGCACCAAGCATTGGATTTTTTACCCTCATTCTGCCACCCATAACCAATTCATTTTTTCACGGTGTTTCAAGGACAATCTACCCGTGCCTCTGTTTTTGGCCCGCAAAACACCCAAAATAGCGCAAAACCGATTCTTCTTTTACAAACCGCACAGGCCCCACTGCTTTCAGATGGAACAGGATCAAACCGCCAGATTAAGGAATCCCAAAGAGGCAGAACGCATCGGGACGGATCAGCCGAAGGTTGAGCTGTTCCATCCCCAGTGATCGCGCTCGACAGATTGGAACGTCACGTAAACGCGCGCACTGGGAATGCCCAGTCGACGTTCCATCAGCGCACAGATTTTTTTTATCAGTGCGCCGTTCACCTCGCGGTTCAGACCGCCGATGCTCTTTACTTCGGCGTAGGCGGCATCGCCCGCACTACCGGACACCATCAGCTCAGCGGTCTGCGCAACGACCATCACATACTGCTCCGGCTTCCCCATGGTTTCCGCCACAGCGGCGGACAATTCGCCCAACAGCTCGGGTGAAACCTTCTGTGTACAACTCAGCTTAATCAACGGCATCTCCGCCTCCTTCGTTTTATTTTTTCACTCGATTCCCGATGGAACCGTAAAATCGTACAGCTTGCGTTTTTCCTTCGCCAGGCGCTTTGCATAGGGTTCGATAATCGACAGTGCTTTGCGTTGATCCGCGGAAGGGAGCGAAGCGATCCACGCATCGATATCAATCCGCTGCCACGCCTCACCGCTTCGGTTGGGAGCAACAAAACGAATGATCGATGGATATGCTGCTGGGAACGCTTCCTTCAGCGCTTTCATCATGCGGTACGAAAGTGCATACGGCTCCCGTTCGTCGGTCTCAAAATGGGTGCGCAGCGAATTCCAGTCGATTCCCCGCGCCTCGCACACCTCCTCGGAGAAGAGGGTTGCAATTCCTTCCATATACCAGTCGGTGATGCGCGGATTGAGCAGATGGGCGCACTCGTGGGCTAAAAATGCAAAGTAGTCCGGGTCATCGGGGCCCATTCCCATATAGATTACGTAAAGACCCGCAGTCGCGTCCTGATACTCGGTCAGCGAAAAATCTTCTCTCACCCGATAGTTTTTGAATTCCCTGCTCTTGCGGGATCTGCGCAACAGCACCTGCTCAACCGGGTCCACCGGCTCGCCGAACTCGTCCACCGCCTGTTTCAGCACCTCCGCAACAAACGCATGAGAAGCGGGATCATTAATGGGTTGATAGACCTCGTACCAAGGCCCGGCAGGCCGGGTTAAACCGCCGACACATCCCGCCAGAAGAAGGCACAAAAAAAGAAGGAGTCCCGCCCTGCGAGCTCCTTCTTTTATAAAAACCATCGAATCCATTCTCCGCCCTAACTCGCGGTCGGCGCATCCTGTTTGGTTTCCTTGGACGGGCGCGATTCGTCAACAATTTCCTTCACCCGAACCGTAATCGTTCCGATGTCTTCCAAGCCCAACGATTCACGAACCCCTTCACGGATGCGCTGCTGCATCAATTGCGAGAGCTCAGGAATTTTATTTCCAGCCCGAACGGAGACCATGGCCAGCAGATCAATCGTCCCGCCGCCGCGACGCGGAAGCAGCTTGGTTTCAATCTGCTTAACCGCTGCAAACTCATGTCCGATCCGCTCGACAAAATCCTGAACTGCGCGGGTACTGATTTCAACAGAACCGCCCTCGGATGGGTAATCAATAAACACGTCTCTGGATTTACGCAGAGCACCCAGCAGGCGCAAAGCAACCGCCAGAACAAGAATGGCCCCGAGAATGGTGGAGAAAAAAGGCTTCTCCAACCACTGCACCATGCGCTTTCCGACCTCCGTATTGAACTGGCTTCCATAAATCAGCCCGCCGCCGATCAGGAAGAGCAGCAATAAGACAACCACTTCACCAAAATGAATCGGACGTCTGTTCATGGTTTTTTACTCCTCTTCCGTTTTGGGCTCCGCACTGCGGATTCCCTGAACGACCACGTTCACTGAAGAAATCGGTTGACCCGTCATATCTTCAACCGCCCGTTTAACGGCCGCCTGAAGCTGGAGACATACATCGGGAATACAGACGCCGAATTCGACAACAATCGCCAGATCAATTGAGCGAAAATCTTCTTCTTCCGCTCCGATACGGACCCCCCGATCTTTTGATTTTTTGCCGATAATTCCGGCCAATCCATCGGCTAAACCACCCTGAATTTCAGCCACGCCAACCACCTTTTTGGCCGCCTCATGAGCGATTACTGCGAGCACCGAATTATCGATGCGAATCGTTCCATATTCAGAACCGGTCTGTTCTATTTCGTTCAGTTCTTTTGCAGCATTTCCTGCCTGATCATTCATAACAACATCTCCTTTTTAATTAGGGATTAAGAAAAACCTCATGCATAAACTTTTCCAAAAAGGCGGTATTATAGCGGCCCTCTCTAAAGCGCGAATCCGCCATCAGCGCCTCCCCCAACGGCACCGAAGTGTGCGGCCCGTTAATGGTGAACTCCTCCAACGCACGGCTCATACGAGCAATCGCTTCGTCCCGATCTTTACCGTGCGCAATGATCTTTCCGATCATACTGTCATAATAGGGTGAAATATTGTAGCCCGAATAGACATGCGAATCAATGCGGATCCCCGGCCCCCCTGGAAAATGAACCGCTTCCACCGGCCCCGGTGACGGCGTAAAGTTGTTGTATGGATTTTCGGCATTCACCCGAAATTCAATTGCGTGACCGCGAATCACCACATCCTCCTGCGTGAACGACAGCTTTTCTCCCGCCGCCACACGGATTTGCTCCTTCACCAGGTCAATCCCGCAGACCTCTTCCGAGACGGTATGCTCCACCTGAATCCGCGTATTCATTTCCATAAAATAGAACTGCTTGGCGTTCTCATCGTAAAGAAATTCAAGTGTACCTGCACTGTCATAATTTACCGCTTTGGCCGCCTTCACCGCGGCATCGCCCAAAGCGTTTCGCTCTTTATCGTTCAGGGTAGGAGACGGGGCCTCTTCCACCAGCTTCTGATGTCGGCGCTGAATTGAACAGTCGCGTTCGCCCAGATGGCAGACATTTCCGTGTTTATCGCCGATAATCTGCACCTCAATATGGCGGGCCGACTCGATATATTTTTCCATGAACAGGTCGGGATTACCGAAGGAGGCTTCGCCTTCCGCCGATGCGGCCATAAAACCCTGCACCAGACTCACATCGTTACGCGCCACGCGCATGCCCTTACCGCCCCCACCCGCAACCGCCTTCAGCAGGACCGGATAACCCATCTCACGGGCCAGCGCGAGGGCTTCGTCGGAATTTTTCAGAATACCGTCGGAGCCGGGGGTAATCGGCACACCGGCGGCCTTCATCGTTGCGCGCGCAACCGCCTTATCGCCCATATTCCGAATGCAGTCCGGTTTCGGGCCGATAAACGTAATATTGCACTTGGCACAGACTTCAGCAAAATGAGCGTTCTCTGCCATAAAGCCGTATCCGGGATGAATTGCATCCACATCGGCAATCTCTGCAGCGCTGATGATATTACTGATTTTTAGATAACTTTTGTTCGCAGCGGGCGGGCCGATACATATCGCCTCATCCGCCATCTGAACATGGAGCGAATCTGCGTCGGCCTGCGAATAGACGGCCACCGACCTCACACCCAGCTCCTTGCAGGCGCGGATAACGCGCAGAGCGATTTCGCCACGATTGGCGATCAATATCTTCTCAAACATGGATCGCTCCCTTATTTGGGTTCAATGAGAAAGAGCGGCTGACCGAATTGTACCGGCGAAGCATCCTCGACGAGCACTTTTTTAACCACGCCCCTCACTTCCGCCTTAATCTCGTTCATCACCTTCATGGCTTCAACAATACAAACCACCGTTTCATCGCCCACAGCGGAACCCACATTGACAAATGGATCCGCATCCGGAGCGGGTTTGCGATAAAATGTGCCCACGATCGGCGAAAGGATTTCGACCAAGCCTTCTTCCTTCACGGGGACGGTCACCGAAGTCACCGCAGGAGCAGGAGCTGTGACAGGAGCCGGAGCGACTGCTTGCGCGGTATATACAACGGGAGCTTCACTGCTTCCGCGTTTCATCGTTAGTTCAAAATCTACGTCTTTCATCGAAAACTCTGTGAGTCCATTTGATTTCATCAATTCTACGATTCGTTTTATCTCTTTGATTTCCATAGTCACTCTCTCCTCGTTGTCAAATGTGCTATATCCCGGAGACTAAACAATATTTTACCGGCCTTGCCTAGCTCGAATATTGCCCTTCGCAACCGCTCAGCTATCCACTGCCGTGACAGCGTGCCGACTTCATTGATGAAAATGCTGGAAATGAAACGAATTGGGTGACGTTACCCCAACAAATAAAAACGGCTCTGTATGCAGATTTCCGCATTCAGAGCCGTTGATCAGGGGTTAACCCCTATGCAAATTTTACCAAGAGGCGAGCAGTTCCTTTTCTCCGACCAACTCGCTGATGCGGATACCGAACGTTTCATCCACCACAACCACATCGCCTCGTCCGATCAGCTTGCCGTTCACAATTAGATCGGCGGGTTCGCCTACAAGACGATCCAACTGCACAACAGAACCGACCCCCAGCCTCAAAAACTCTTTAATCGGAAGGCTTGTGTTTCCGATCTCGACATGGACGTCAACCGGCACATCCATAATCATATTTAAATTAATCTCTTCAGACACGTCTTTAACTCCATCGACAGGTTCATTCACAGGAGCAGGCGACGCCTTACTGACACTCACCTGAGGCGGTGCAGCAGGTTTCGGAATCTCTTCAAAAACCGTCTCCGACCGCGACACTTCTTCCCGAAAAACATTCTTTTCCGA
>CAYOBH010000143.1:0-7150 GCA_964402125.1 uncultured Verrucomicrobiota bacterium | reverse complement strand
CGCAAGCACTATCGCGTCCCCCTTGGCGCCAACCTCAAACCGCTCTTTGAACAGGGGCTGGAGGGCGACGAAGTCCGCATTATTTCCGGCAATGTACTCTGGGGCGATCAGGTGACGGCGGAGTCCGCCGTGCGCTATTACGGCGCTGAATTCTTTGCCCTCGAGGAGGACCGCTCGCGCATTCTCTTCGGCTGGACCACGCCGGGGCTGTTTCAATACAGCGCACACCGCGTTGCCCTCTCCACGCTGCTGAGTCGCAAAAAGGAGTGGAAGCTCGGCACCAACCTGCATGGCAGCAAACGCGCAATGGTCGTAACCGGCTGGATGGACCGCTATCAGCCGCTCAATATTATGACCGACTACCTCGTCCGCGCAGCGCTCGCGCACGACACAGAAGAGATGATTCAGCTCGGCATCCTCGAAACCGACCCCGAAGACTTCGCCCTCGCGGCCTTTACCGACCCGCATAAAACCGACGTCTGTGGCATTATCAAACGCGGCCTCGAAGAAATTGAAAACGAAGGACTCTGACTTTAATCCACAGATTTCGCAGATTTACTCAGATTGCTAACATGAACATAAAACACACAGCCAAAGATGATCCTGAAACCTACGCCATTATTGGCGCAGCAATGGAAGTTCATAAGGAGCTGGGCTGCGGCTTTCTCGAACGGGTGTATCAGGAAGCATTGGCTATCGAATTACTCCTCAATTTTGGAACTCAATCACTTCAACACAAAAGGCTTGTCAACTAATCTGGGTTAATCTGAGAAATCTGTGGACTATAATGGTATGAAAGCACTATTCGACCTAATGGAAAAGAAGGTGGCCTCTCACTTTAAAAACGGCGGCAAATTAGCGCGGCTCTATCCGCTCTACGAAGCCGGCGACACCTTTGCACGAACACCGGCAGAGGTGACGCAGAGTGCGCCGCACGTGCGCGATGCCATCGACCAAAAGCGCCTGATGATCCTTGTGATTTACGCCCTGATGCCCTGTCTTTTCTTCGGCATCTGGAACGCGGGGCATCAGTTTAATCTGGCCAACGGCATTGACGCCACACTGAAGGCCGATCTGCTGCGCGGCTCAGCGATGGTGCTGCCGATCCTGTTGGTCTCCTATCTGGTAGGCGGCCTCTGGGAGGTGCTCTTTGCCGTCGTGCGGCGGCACGAAATCAACGAAGGCTTCCTCGTTACCGGGATGCTCTTCCCGCTGGTGCTCCCTCCGACGATTCCGCTCTGGCAGGTGGCGATCGGCATCTCGTTCGGCATCGTGATCGGGAAAGAAATTTTCGGCGGTGTGGGCTATAATATTCTCAACCCGGCGCTGACCGCCCGCGCATTTCTCTTTTTTGCATATCCCAAATGGATTTCCGGCGATACGGTCTGGGTCGGTTCGCTGAATGCAAACCCGCTGATCGACAAGCTCCTCGGCACAGCAAGCCATACGGCTGATGTCGTGACGCAGGCCACGCCGCTCGCGGTGGCCTCCGCCGCAGAAAGGGGCGCGAACGCCGCAGCCGCTCTGAATGAGGCGGGCTACAGCTTATGGGACATGACGCTCGGCACAATCCCCGGCTGTATCGGTTCTACATCGGTGATTGCCATTCTGCTGGGCATGATCATCCTTCTTCTATGCGGCATTGCCTCGTGGCAAATCATGGTGAGCGGAATCATCGGTTGCGCGGCCATGGGCGCGCTATTTAACCTGCTCCCGATCGACAACCCCTACACCGCCCTTCCCTTCTACTATCATCTGGTTATGGGCGGCTTTCTCTTCGGCATCGTCTTTATGGCGACCGACCCAGTCTCCGGCGCAGCGACCAACGTCGGGAAATGGATTTACGGTTTTCTGATCGGTGTGCTGACGGTGCTGATCCGCGTAACCAATCCGGCCTTTCCCGAAGGCGTGATGCTGGCGATCCTGTTCATGAACGTCATGGCGCCGCTGATTGATCACTTTGTCGTGCAAGCCCACATCAAAAAGAGAAGCGCTTATGCAAGGAGCCTGAACCATGCGTGAAGAGACAAAAACGCTCACCTTCGCTGCCGTCATCTGCGTTGCGTGCAGTCTGCTCCTTTCGGGCACAGCGGCCGTGCTCAAAACCCGCATTGAGGCCAATCAAAAATTTGATGAGCAGCGCAATATTCTGAAGGCCTTCGGCATCAAAATGACCGACAAAACTGCGTGGCCGCGCGAAAAAATTGAAGCCGCGTTTGAGGACAATGTGGCTGAAATCAAAACCGACAACGGACTCCCGCTCTACACTTGGACCGACGACAGCGCGACGAAACCATCGAAGTATGCCTTCCCGATTTCCGGGAAAGGCCTGTGGGGCAACCTTTACGGCTATGTCGCGGTGGAAGCCGATCTTGAAACCATTGCGGGTATCACCTTTTATAAACACGAGGAAACGGCCGGCCTAGGTGCAGAGATTGAGAAGACCTCCTTCCAGGATCAGTTTGTCGGGAAAAAACTCTACGAAGCCGGCCTCCCCACCCCCTTTACCATCACGAAGCCCGGCATGGCGAAGGGCGACATTGAGGTCGACGGCATCTCCGGCGCGACGCTGACCAGCCAGGGCGTTCAAGATCTGCTCCGCAAGGATGCCGCTGCGTACGCCGATTATTTCAAAACACGGAGGGAGAACTAACCATGGCTTCCGCAAAGAAACTCTTAATGGATCCGTTTTCGGATAATAACCCGATCACCGTTCAGGTGCTCGGCATCTGCTCTGCGCTGGCGGTTACGGTGAAAGTGGAAACCGCGCTCGTGATGGCGCTGGCGCTGACCGCCGTCGTAACGCTCTCCAACTTTATCATTTCGCTGATGCGCAATGTCATTCCCAGCGGCATCCGCATGATTGTTGAAATGGCCGTTATTTCTTCGCTGGTGATTGTGGCCGACCAGATTCTCAAAGCGTTCCTGTTCGACATCAGCAAGCAGCTGAGCGTATTCGTCGGCCTCATCATTACCAACTGCATCGTCATGGGTCGCGCTGAGGCCTTCGCGCTGCAGAATCCGCCGGGTGCCTCGGCCCTCGATGGACTGGGCAACGGCATCGGCTACGGCATCGTGCTGATTTCCGTCGCATCGATCCGCGAGATTCTGGGTTTCGGTTCCTGGTTCGGGATTCGGCTGCTCCCCGAAAGCTATGTCCCCAACGGGCTGGCGCTGCTGGCCCCGGGCGCATTCATCATTCTCGGCCTCCTGATCTGGCTGCAGCGCACCATCACCAAGCGAGTGGAGGAATAATTAATAAATAACCGCGGATTACGCGGATTAATACGGATACTTCAATGGAAACGAATTGTAAGAGAAAATTAAAAACCATCAGCCCCATCCGCGAAATCCGCGGGTAAAAATGGAAATGTAATATGGAATATATCAGCATCGCCGTTGAGGCAATTTTTGTTAAAAACATCCTGCTGGCCTACTTTCTGGGCATGTGCTCCTTTCTGGCCTGCTCCAAAAAGGTGGATACGGCCGTCGGCCTCGGGTTTGCCGTCGTTTTCGTTTTAACCATCACCGTTCCGGTCAACTGGCTCATCAGTCACTTTCTGCTGGAGCCGGGTGCATTGAAATGGATCAGCCCGTCATTCAACGATCTCGATCTGAGCTTCCTCACCTTCATCTGCTTTATCGCGACGATCGCCTCCATGGTGCAGCTGGTGGAAATGGTGCTCGATAAATTTTTTCCGCGCCTTTACCACGCGCTCGGCATTTTCCTGCCGCTGATCACCGTCAACTGCGCCATTCTCGGGGCCTCGCTCTTTATGGCGAAAGACCAAATGGCGCTGGGCGAAGCGACCGTATACGGATTCAGCTCCGGCTTGGGCTGGCTGTTGGCGATTGCTTCAATGGCGGCCATCCGAAAGAAGCTCCGCTACTCCGACCTTCCCAGCGGGCTCAAAGGCCTCGGCATTACCATGATCACCACCGGCCTGATGGCCATGGCCTTTATGTGCTTTGCTGGCATCAGCCTCGAAAAGAAAAATGAGAACAACGTGCCACCTGCCGCGCAAGCGATCGACGATCTACAGAACCAAGAGGATAACTGAGTTCCACTATGGATAATCTGATTTACATTATCGCCAGTGTTGCCGTTTTTACCTTCATCATCATGCTGTTGGTTGTTCTGCTGATGATCGCGGCCAAAAAGCTCGTTCCGCAGCGACTCGCCAAGCTCAGCATTAACAACGGCGACCGCGAGGTCGAAGTAAAGCCCGGCGCCTCGCTGCTCAGCGCCCTCTCCGAACAGAAAATATTCCTTCCTTCCGCCTGCGGCGGCAGGGGCACCTGTGCCATGTGCAAATGTAAAGTCGTTGACGGCGGCGGCAACCTCCTGCCCACCGAGGCGGGTCAAATCACCAAAGCCGAAGCCAAAGAAGGCCTGCGCCTCGCCTGCCAGCTGAAGGTCAAGGAAGACCTCAAACTCGAGATTCCTCAGGAGATCCTCGAGATCAAAAAATATGAGTGCACTGTGCGCTCTAACGACAACGTCGCTACCTTCATCAAAGAACTCGTCCTCAAACTCCCCGAAGGCGAAACGCTCGATTTCCGCGCGGGCGGCTACATCCAAATCGACGTCCCGGCCTACAAAAACCTCTCCTATACATCGTTCGACATTGCCGAAGCCTATCGCGGCGACTGGGATCAATTGAATCAGCGGGATCTTGTAGCCAACAATCCGGAACCTTGCTTTCGCGCTTACTCCATGGCCAACTACCCGCTCGAAGACGACATCATCATGCTCAACATCCGCATCGCTTCGCCGCCGCCCGGCACCCGCTATCCGCCCGGCGTCTGCTCAAGCTATCTCTTCAACCTCAAGCCGGGCGACAAAATCACCCTCTCCGGCCCATACGGCGAATTTTTTGCCAAAGAGACCAACCGTGAAATGTGCTTCATTGGCGGCGGCGCCGGCATGGCGCCCATGCGGTCGCACATCTATGACCAGCTCAAGCGCATCGGCACCGACCGTAAAATCACCTTCTGGTACGGCGGACGCTCCGTCCGCGAGCTTTTCTACGTTGAGGAATTTGAGCAGCTCGCGCGCGAGTTCCCCAACTTTAGTTTCCACATCGCGCTCAGCGATCCGCTGCCCGAAGACAATTGGACCGGCCCCGTCGGATTCATTCATCAGGTCGTGCTCGACGAATATCTCGACCAGCACCCCGACCCAACCGAAATCGAGTTTTATCTCTGCGGCCCGCCCATCATGCTCAAATGCGTTAAAGAGATGACCTACGACATCGGCGTTGATCCCGAAATGATCATGGCCGACGACTTCGGTATATAGGCCACATGCCTCCGCTGAAGGCGTGGCTCTTGACTTTTGTAGTTCACGCTTCAGCGTGGCCCTCAAGCGGCAGAAGCGCGTTGATGTCCAGCGCACGGCTTGACGTTTGTAGTTCACGCTTCAGCGTGGCCCTCAAGCGGCAGAGGCGCGTTGATGTCCAGCGCACGGCTTTACGTTTGTAGTTCACGCTTCAGCGTGGCCCAAACAGAGAATCGATTAGTTTCTTACACCTCAACTTCTATCCATTTTTCGTTTCAAAACGGCCATGCTTAATACTCTGCGGACAAGGATGTTATTGACCACAAAGACGCTAAGAAAAAAAGCCAAATTCTTCTCTTCGCGTCTTCGCGTCTTTGCGGCCATTTTCTGCTGAAGAGCCGCGTTAGATTGGTCCCTAAACAGCCGGAATTCCGCGAAAAGGGTCTATCAAAAACCCGAGGCGAGAAAAGTAGATTGCGATTTCTTCAGAATATACCCATAAGGGTTTGATTCTTTTCTCTTTTTGCGTTTCTATGTCTCCAAAAGAGCGCTCGACGGCTCGTCCGCCGGAAAACGAGAGCATATGCGTGAAATTACTAGATTACGGGACAGACCCTTTCTGAGACCCTTTCTGTACGGCTACAAGTCTATTTTCAATTTCCATTTTTACTTCTTTTTTCAGAACATCGTAAAACTCATTTCCACCAGTAACGAAAAAATCTTCCGCATTAAGGGGTATGGATGTTATTTTTACTTTTCCATGCTGATCTGTTCTTTTTGATCTAGAACGACCAATGTCATCTTGGCGAAAAGACAATGATATCCACATTGAACTAAGCGGGTTCCCGTCCTGATCCACGACAATTGCACTAAATTCAGGGCACTTCTCTACCGGGAATACAACAACATTTGTTTGAGACAACGACTCAATCTGCTTTCCATCCAGCCTCAGCTCACCGCTATAGCTAGCATTTCCAGTCGGAACAATTACAAGATTATAGTCATACCCTTTAACAAATTCTTCTTGAATAACTCCATCTACTGCAACTCCGTCCTTAAAAGACTTTTTTGCCTGAATTCTGGTTTTTTTGCCTTGCTTATTATGTGATGGCATATAGTTGGATGTAACATAATAGTTTGCGGAGACAGGCTCTCCATCAAACTGTACCGAAAACTTCAATGAAACAACATTTGTCTCAGCGCACACCTCAAAAGCACTCAGAACAAACGAGCAAACAAATAATAATATAATATTCTTCTTATCCATAAATGCATAATCCTTTAATTATCTAATGCTATCTAACTCGCCCAAGGGCTCGGTCCCGTAATCTAGTAATTTCTCGCGCCGCTCTGATAAGCATCTGGTTCAGGTGGCACTCTCACCACCACACGGATACCATAACCACGACGGCGAGAGTACCCGTCACGAGAAGTATCGCGGCGCCAAGGCATCCCTTTCCGGGCGGGGGTGCAGTGAACTTGGTGGGCTCCTTTTCCCGTAGTTCTCTTTCCAGCGCATCAATAAAGTCCTTTGACTCCTTCAACCCTTGGCCGCTGTGTTCCCTGTACAGTTTGATGGCCTCGATCTTTCGTCCGGCATATATGGTATCCGTTATCTGCTTGGTCAGTTCCGGCGACATGGGTGCTGGCATGTTCAATCTCCCCTAGTGTTCCAATAATTAGTTCCTTACACCTCAACTTCTATCCATTTTTCGTTTCAAAACGGCCATGCTTAATACTCTGCGGACAAGGATGTTATTGACCACAAAGACGCTAAGAAAAAAAGCTAAATTCTTCTCTTCGCGTCTTCGCGTCTTTGCGGTCATTTTCTGCTGAGGAGCCGCGTTAGAATTCTATCCCTCCTGCTTT
>CAYOBH010000142.1:0-7154 GCA_964402125.1 uncultured Verrucomicrobiota bacterium | reverse complement strand
GTCGCCGTCGGCTCCACCTCTGTGCGTACGCTCGAATCCGTTCAGCCCATCCGCGCAACCGAAGACTCCACCAACATTTTTATCTATCCCCCCTACGCATTTAAAAACGTCGACATCATTCTCACCAACTTTCATCTGCCCAAATCGACCCTGCTCATGATGATGTCGGCATTCGCCGGACGCGAACTCATGCTCGAGGCCTACCGCACCGCCGTGCAGGAAAAATACCGTTTCTTCAGCTACGGCGATTGCATGCTGATTCTTTAATTCGCGAGTTAAGGGTGACTGCATCGTCGTAAACGCCGACGTCCTCGGCGCGCCGCATTTCGGCTCACAGAGCCGACTCTACAACGTTTCATCGTTGTAGCGTTGGCTCTGCGAGCCAATTCATCGTCGTAGCGGCGCCCCCCGTAGACGGGAGCATCCTTGCTCCGTTATCTTTGCTCAGCGTGCACAACGGAGCAGCTCCGCTACATTATATGGGATCAAAAAATCCAGCCCCATAGGTGTTGCAGATAGAGCCAGCCCATGGATAGCGGCAAGGTTAGCAAGGTGACCACCAGACCCGCCTTGAGAAAGGTCATGAAGCCGATGAATACGCCTTCTTTCTGGGCCGACTCAATCACAATAAGGTTGGCCATGGCACCGATGATGGTGGCGTTGCCGGCCAAGGTAGAGGCCGAGGCCAGAGCCAGCCAGAGCATGTCGCTGCCAACTGCTTTGAGAAAGGGCAGCATCAGCACAGCAAAAGGTACATTACTCACTACCTGAGAGAAGAGCAGTGAGGTGCCGTGGACCAAGCCAAGGCCCTTCAGGTCAGCGCTAAACAGGTTGCCTTGCAGCAGACCACTGAAAAGCCCCGTCTTTTCAACGGCGGCGACCACAATGAACAAGGAGGCGAAAAAGAGCAACAATACCCAGTCAACCTGATGAATAATGGCTGAGGGCTTGGCCTTCCCTATCAGCAAAATGAGCGCGGAACCCATTAAAGCAATAAGGGGTATGGAGAGGTTGAGAAACTTACCCAAAAAGAAACCGATGACAATGAGGGCGAACACAGATCCGGATCGGGCGATTTGACCCAGCTGGAGCGGCTCTCCTTCTGGAAAAACGAGGGGGGTGTTGTTGGCAAATTCCTGTTTGTACAACAGGCGGAGCACGAGGATGGTCAACCCTAGTCCCACTAACGAGATGGGGAGCAGGTGCAGCATGAAGCGGCCGTATGAAATGTTGGAGGCCAAACCCACCAACATGTTTTGGGGGTTGCCGGTGATGGTCATGGCGCTACCCACATTGGATGCCAAAATTTCTCCAATCAAGTAGGGCAACGGATTGCACTTCGATGAGCGGCAGATGTGGATAATGACTGGGGTGAACATTAACACCACGGCATCGTTCACTAGGAACGCGCTCGAAAGTCCGGTCGCTAACACAATCAAACTGAGAAGACGAATTCGTGAGCCCGCATAACGAACCGTCAGCCTGGCAATCAGATCGAAAAAACCATCTAATTGCAGGGTGGCAATGACAATCATCATCCCCAACAACAAGAAAATGGTGTTGGTGTCAATGGCGCTCACGGCTTCTTCCAGAGTGATGACGCCGAATGCGACCATGGAAATAGCACCGAAATAGGCGGCCGAAGGTCTGTCTACATTGACACCGGGCAAACGGGTGAAGATGATCCCCAAGTAGGTGATGACAAAGATAATGAGGGCAATGAGGGCGGTTGTTGACATGGCCGGGTATTTTCCTGGTTATTTATTCGTTGGGTTTTCAGCTAACCTCCGTCTCTTAATCAAAAAAAGGTTAAAAGATGGTCCTGAAAACTACCTCCTCCATCCTATCTATCCTAAAGCAAAACGCCACATGAACTTTTGTCCATGTGACGCTTTGCGACTGATCTCTTTCGAAATCAATTAATTATCTAGCTGCAGGCGCACGTGCAGGCGCGTTGGTCGCTGCAGGACGGGCACCCATTCCGCCGAATCCGCCACCGGCACCGCCCATACCACCAAATCCGCCGCCGCCTTGGCCCATGCCACCCATTCCGCCCATGCCGCCACCGCGGGGGGCTGCTTGCATTGCGGTGAGCTCTTCAAGATCCAACTTCTTATCCTTGGCCTTCACAACCTTGCCAGCGTCGTCTTTCTTTTCAACGTCAAACTGATCCAGTTGCTGTTGAGCCGTCGTCTTTGCACGTTCAGCTTGAGCCGCAGGATCCATAGCAGGACGACCTGCTCCGGCTCCAGCACCACCAGCACCAACTGCCGGGCCCGCTCCTGCGGGAGCACCAGCTACCGCGCCTGCTCCGGCTCCAGGACGACCTGCTCCGGCTCCGGGAGCGCCGGCACCAGCTGCCGCACCGGCTCCGTCTCTAGGACGACCAGCTCCTGCTCCGGCACCAGCTGCCGCACCGGCTCCGTCTCTAGGACGACCAGCACCAGCTGCAGGGGCTGCTCCTGCTCCAGGAGCACCAGCTGCCGCGCCTTCTCCGGCTCCAGTGCGCCGTGGTGCAAAACGGGCGGTCTGCATCGCAACGAGCTCGTCCAGATCCAACATTTTGTCCTTGGCCTTCGTAACCTTGCCGGTCGCGTCCTTGACTTCAACATCATACGTATCAAGCATTTCCTGAGGAGTCTGCCGGGTCATTCCCATGCCCATTCCTCCGAATCCGCCGCCAGCACCGCCACCCATGGCACCGAATCCTCCACCGGCACCACCAGCACCGCCGCCCATACCTGGGAATCCTGCGGGAGCTCCGCCCGGAGCAGGTGCTGCAGTTTCAGTTTGCGCAAATGCGACAGTCCCGCCAATAAACACGGCAAGACCGACAACCTTCCAAGCTCTTTTCTCCATGCAATACCTCCTGTTTTTGTTTTGCATACATGCCTGAGCCGAAAAAAACGTTGGATTGCACCAATTATTGTTATGTAAATATCACTGGAGAGAGATTCACACTCAATCAAACAACTTGGGCACAAAGCATTTCCCGCACTTAAAGGGGTAACGATGCCACTGAGATTATTTTGCTTTCTTGACCAATGTCGAATAGCCAAGCACGGCATTGCCGATCCCGACAGCAAGCTTATGACGATACGATGCGCTGTTCAGCAGCTCTTCCTCTGCGGGATTGCTCAAAAAGCCGCACTCGACCAGCGCTGCCGGACAGGGTGCGTTTCTGATTACAGAATAACGGGCGCGCTTCAATCCCCGGTCACTTCGCTCTGCAGCCTTAATCAGGTTATTCTGCAGCAGATAGCCCAACAGCGAGTTGGAAGCATCAAACCTATTATTCAGATAAGCCACTTTATCGGTCTCTTCTCCGCTGGTATTTCGGGCACCTTCCACCGTCGTCACAAAGGTTTCTATGCCGCTGACAGATGCGTCGGCCGCATTTACGTGAATACTGACAAAGAGATCAGCCTTTACCCGAGCAGCAAACGCCGTGCGTTCGGAAAGTTCAGAATAGGTATCGCCGGTGCGTGTCAGATAGACCGTAAACCCGCGCGATTCGAGCAGTTTTTGGGTCCGCTTTGCGATATCAAGCACCACGGTCTTTTCCTGGAGCTTGTTCGGCCCGCTGGTACCCGGATCTTTTCCGCCGTGTCCCGGATCGAGTACAATAATCCGCGGCATCTCTCTTTTTAGATAACCCGCAGAGCGCAGAATGGGATCCATGTTTTTATTAAAATCCGCTGCCGAAATTTTGCAGCTTGCACCGCTTCCCTCGGTTGAAAAATTGAGCCAAACCTTAACGCCGTTAATCCAGATCGTCCGACTGCGCTCTTCAACATCAAGTGTATTATACTGGTTCTGCAGGCGGATTTTCCGCTCTGCAATACGGTTGATCTGCATACTGTAAAGTCGGGCGAGATAACCGAGCTCAACCGGCCCTGTCGCGGGTTCAATTACAGTTTCTACGGCTCGCGAGCAGCAACCGGCCAAAACAACAACGGAGCTGATTAAGAATGATTTTCTGGTGATCTCGTACATAAAACCTCGATTGGGAAAGATATACTAACCCTAACGATGTTTGAAAAGACCCGATTTAAATCATTTGCAACAGCGCCCCACAATCCCCTCTCAGCATCTACCTATTCGGGGCTCGCCGCCACTATGCTGCCGAGATGAACGGACAACCGTTGACACGGGCGCGTCCTCAGACGGCTCCATCACAAGGCAGAGACGCCAAGCCACCGGATCTGTGGTCAACTCGACTTTTTGCCCCACCGATCCGGCGGAGAACCTGAATTTCAATTCATCTTCCCTAGAATTACGACATAATTCTTGCCGTACTTTTTTGCGCATTTTGGGCACGTCGTATACCACATGTACAATTTCTCAACGCTCTTGTTCTTGCTCTTTACAATGGCTTTGAAGTCCTTACACCATTTGCCGGTTTCTTTGAACGGCCCTTCATATACTTTACTGAAAAACTCACCGGTTAGGGTCGCGTTGTCTTCTCCGGGAATTTCTTCGTCTACCGCGAGGTAAATGTCCATGTTCCACTTTGACGTATGGTCCGATAAGCAAAGACAATCGAGAATTTTGCCCCCATTCTTTCTCACTTTTTCATCCATCCTCTTTATAACACCACCAAAATTCATTGGAATATAGAACAGGGTGAAGACCTTATCCTTAATGAACTTTTTATTAGTCCAATTAATAGTCGTTCCATCCCAGGGGATTGGATCAAATTTAGGGCAACATGTTTCTTCGTTCATTTACTCGTCCTCTTTAGTACTTTTTCCACAAATGACCTTATCAAGGGGGCAACCACGAAAACGGCCATTTTTCCCATCGCCCGCGCACAGACCCGCCCGCGCTACACCTCCCCTTTCCCGATGATGTTACATTCAAGCGCAGGGTGATCAAAATGGCGAGTCCTTTTTTCGGAATTGATTTATGCCTTTTGTCTTACAAAAAAATGGAAGAAGGACACGGACCTGTAGATGGCACCAAAGCGATCTCTACCGGAAACTTGAAACCGGAAACCTAAAAATGGAAACAAGACGTTTGAAAACCGTCGAAACACAGACGGCTCAACCCCCTTCTGGAACGAAGACTACAACAAAGAATCATTCTGTCCTAATTATTTTGTCTAAATTTTATGCACCTTGGGCTTTATTTTCACCACCCGCTGCGCTTGAGAACACCGAGTTCATAGAGAATTATCAGGCAGAATGATTTGGTGGCACAATAATGATACCCATTCGTTGCTTTTCATTCATTCGTTGCAAATAAAAAATTCCGTGTCCATCTGCGTTCATCCGTGGTTCCTACCCCATGCACCCTCAGCATTATTCTGTCCTAAATCATTTTGTCGAAAATCCGTGCACCCAAGCTTCGCGTCTTTGCGCCTTTGCGGACAAAAATCCATGCACCCAAGCTTCGTGGTTTACAGCCCCCGGGCGTCCATTTTCTGCAGCGCAAGCTCCGCCGCGCCTGAGAGCTGACGATCCTCCGACAGCGTGTACGACTCCAGCAATTCCCGATCCTCTGCGGTCCCCGTTTCACCCAGCGTAACCACCGCCGCCGAGCGCATCAGCATCGTCTCGCCCGTCTGAGCCAACAACCGCGCTGTATCCGCAGTGGTCTCATCCCCGCCTGTGAGTGCAGACATCCGTAACGCCGTCAGGCGCGATCCCGTAGATACTGAATCATCCGATGCAATCTCCGCCGTCTTCGCCACAATCTGCTCCCGATCAAACTCCTCATGCGTCCGCGACAGCAGCTCAACGCCGATCAGCGCCGTCCCGGCAATCGTTTCATCCCGTTCATCCAGCGCCGCAAACATCGCCTCTCTTACAGCATTTAGCTCATCCACAGATTTCTCAGATTGATTAGATTCCGGACCTTCCGTGTATTCAGTGTATTTCGTGGTTAATCCTAATTCCTCTGCCGCACGTTGATAATATGTCGACATAAACTGCACACAATAGTTTTTCCATATCGGATCCGATTCTGTATCGGAATACATATCCATAAGCTGATATCCCATCGCCTCCGGCAACTCTTCCTGCTTCAGTAAATTGGCAAGCACATCGTTCTTTATGGAATTGATTTCAATCTCTCGCATACCCTCCGGAAAAACATCATTCGGCCACGTGAGAAAATCTCTGAGTGCTGCCACATCATCTGCGGCCAAGTCCGTTGAAAGTTTTCCGATGGATTTCACCATGGAGCTATAATTGCGTGCATCGCCGTTGAATCCCAACAACGCCCGCACCGTTTCAGATAGGTTCTGCTCGGAATAAACAAACTCCCCCCGATCCACCGATTGAACAGAACTATTTGACGTTGAGTGCCGCCGAGCTCCCGCACCTTCCGTGTATTTGGTGCTTTCCGTGGTTTGCTCATCCCCGGATTTCGTGTCGTTCGTGTTTTTCGTGGTAAACACAATAATGCCCAGCGCCACCACCACAACCAGTCCGGTAACAATCCAACTCTTTTTCATATCATCACTCCCATCACACTTATAAATCTACACAGAATTATTATGCAAAATGATTTAGTGGCAAAAAAAATTATTCCTATTCGGTTCAATTTGAGACATTCATGCACCCCTAAAAATCATCCTGCCCTTCAATCATCCTACCTAAAACCAAGCACCTGCGCTTCGTTGTAAATTAAAATCCGTTTCGATCCGCGTTAATCAGCGGTTCATATTGTCTCACGCAAAGCCGCTACGGCGCTAAGAATCTATGTTCCAAAATATTCGTGTCCATCAGCGTTAATCCGTGGTTCAAACCTCCATGCACCCTCAGAAAATTATCCTGTCTTAATTATTTTGTTCTCCTCATGCACCAGAGCTTCGCGTTCTTCCCATCTTCGTGGCAAAATTTTCCCCTGCACCCAAAATTTGCGTCTTTGCGCCTTTGCGAGATCATCCTCTCGGCAGCACGCCCCCCGATACAAACAAGCCCTGAAAATACGGGGCGTTATGTTACATCCGACTTATCTCAGCCATTCCAAATCAATATTTCTCGATCCTTTTTTATGCATAAAACTTTTTTAATATAATTTACATTCACTCTGACATTCTGGCCCCTTTGGCGGCTCCTCTGTCGTTGCCCGGCTACGGAGCCGAAACCGCTCGGAACATTGCTGCATTAACATATATATTTGTGGACGAACTTGAAATTCCGCCA
>CAYOBH010000141.1:1214-7251 GCA_964402125.1 uncultured Verrucomicrobiota bacterium | reverse complement strand
GTGAGGAGCGGCAGGATTCGCCCAAGCGATAGCGGGGCGAAGCAGGAGACGCGATGGAGCGAGCCAGCGTGTAACGCAGGCTGCACGGAGTGGCGCAGGCTGTATCGGTAGCGCCGCCGCTACGTCGGTGGCGTTGGGTGTAGGGTCGGCTCTGTGAGCCGAGATTCGCGTTGCTGTGCCGACGATTGAAAAAGAGACTTTAAAATTTCAGCGGCATCCGTACCCTGTCCAGACACTTAAACACAGGGACGCTCATGTTGAAAACAATTGTAGATCAGGCCGTCCGGGGAACGGGCTGCACCAAAACGGAAGCCCAAACGCTGATTGAGCTCCCCGAGGGAGCGCTTTTTTCCGGCGCAACCCGTATTCGCGAAGCTCATTTCGGCCATCGCGTACAGCTCTGCTCCATCATCAATGCCAAGAGCGGAAAGTGCGATATGGATTGCCGCTTTTGTTCGCAGAGCGGCCATAACTCCACGGCTATTGAAGTCTATCCGTTCATCGAACGTACCGTGCTCAAGCAGCAGATTGAAGAAACCCTTGCGGACAATCGCCGTCTTTGCGGCGTGGTGACCAGCGGAGGGAAGCTTTCCGGAGCAGAGCTTCGGGAGCTGGAATCGGTTGTTCAGAAAATGGGGAAAAATGCTCCGGCGCCGGTTTGCGCTTCGCTGGGTCGATTGGAGGCGAAGGAGCTGGCTCAGCTTAAGGCCGCCGGCATTCGGCGGTTTCATCATAATCTGGAGAGTTCAGAAAATTATTATCCCTCCGTTTGTTCCACCCAGAGCTGGAAACAGCGCTGTGAAACCGTCAAAGCGGCGCAGGCGGCCGGACTGGCGGTCTGTTCAGGGGGGCTTTTCGGGCTGGGGGAAGGGTGGCAGGACCGGATTGATCTTGCGCTTGAACTGCGCGAACTGGGTGTGGACAGCGTGCCGATCAATTTTCTTTATGCGCATCCGGGAACGCCGATGGCAGGTAACGAACCGCTCTCTGCTGAGGAAGCACTGCGTATTATTGCGTTGTATCGCTATTTGCTCCCCACCACGACGCTTCGTATCTGCGGCGGGCGGTCCCATATTCTGGGTTCTCGTCAGAAGGAACTTTTTGCGGCGGGCGCAAACGGACTAATGACCGGAAACTATCTGACCGTCGCCGGTTCTCAATATGAGGCAGATCTGGAGATGATTGCCGAGTGCGGGCTCGTGGTTCAGGCGCTTTGATTATTTAAGCAGCTCTTCCACCGTGGAGAGCAGCAGATCCGTTGTAAACGGCTTTTCCAGCAGGATGGCGTTTTCCGGGATCTCTTCCTTCTGCAGCTCGGTGCGGGAACAGCCCGACATAAATAAAACCTTGATCTGTGGAAAGAGCTCCTTCATTGCAATTGCCAGCTCCAAACCGTCAAGGCCGGGCATAACGATATCAGAAAAGAGCAGATCAATTCCGCCGGTGTGTGTGCGCGCAATTTTGATGCCTTCCCCTCCGTCTTCTGCGGTCAGCACGGTATAACCCTGTTGAGTAAGTGTCTGTCCAACAAACTCGCGAATAATCGGGTCATCTTCCGCCAGTAGAATGGTTTCGGAGCCTTTGGAATGATGAGCGGCTACCAGTTTTTCTTCGGACAGCACCAGCTCATCGTCTTGTTTTCCTTCTTCTTCGCTCGCCTCGGGCGGATCGGCAATCGGCAGGTAGAGGCAGAAGAGAGCGCCTTTTCCGGGAGCGCTTTCAACATGCGCAAAGCCGTGATGTTCTTTAAGGATACTTTTAACAATAGCAAGGCCAAGCCCGGACCCGTTTTCTTCCTGTTTGGTGGTATAAAATATCTCAAAAATCCGTCCCATCACTTCTTCATCCATGCCGCATCCGGAGTCGCGGAATGAAATCTCGGCATACTGACCATCCGGAAGTCTACTCGGCTTCCCGCACGCATCGTCGGCAATCCATCGGGTTTTCAGCCCAATACGGATTTGTCCGCCGTGCGGCATGGCATCGCGCGCATTTATGGCTAGATTCATCAACAGCTGTTCGACCTGCGGCGGATCTATTTTAACGAGGACCGGCTCACCGGAAACTTGAACGGCAAGGGTAATTCTTTCGCCGATCAGGCGCAGAAGCATCTTTTCGGCATCACAGACCGCATGGTTCAGGTCAATCAAGGCCGATTTTTCCTGCTCGCTGCGGCTAAAACTCATCAGCTTTCGAGTAATCGAGGTGGCTCGGTGTGTGGCATCCACGACCTCCTGAGCATATTGTTCGACTTGTTTCCCCTGCGGGTTGGCAACGATCAGGGAGGAATATCCGTCGATGATGGTCAGCAGGTTATTAAAGTCGTGCGCTATATTGCCGGCCAGTTTTCCCAGCGACTCCATCTTTTGTGCCTGCTGAAGCTGTTTGGCCAGCACGGTTCGCTCCTTCTCCATAAACTCGCGTTCGACGGAAGGGATAACGATGTGCTTGTTAATTAAGAAACTGAAGATCAGCAGCAACCCGATGCCGCCGAGAAGAAAGAGAACAATCGGCGCGGCAATGGCCAGCGGATGCGCTCCCGAGCCGTCGGACATTTCGGCGAAAGCCGAAACCAAGCACGTGAGGCAAGCGCCGGCAATGACCGATGAAACGACCCATGTCGCAAACAGAATCCAGAGTATTTTACCCTTTAAGCTCATGCGTTTTTCCTTCCGTCCTCCATCTTACATCTGTTTCGCCCATGCCTCAAAGTTTTGTAACATACGAAGTCCGACGGACTGCGATTTTTCCGGGTGAAACTGTGTTGCAAACAGATTGTCTTTCCACACGCAGGAGCAGTATTCAATTCCATACTCCGTTTTCCCGGCCATCACCGATGCCTCTTCCGGGCAGACATAGAAGGAGTGTACCAAGTAAAAAAACGAGCCCGATTCAATGCCTTCAAACATGGGGCAATCCGGCTGTACTTCATCCACTCGGTTCCATCCAATCTGCGGAACCTTCAGTTCTCGCGGAAGATCAAAGCGCTTAACGCTGCCCGGAAGAATGCCCAAACCATCCACGCCGGGCGTTTCTTCGCTCGAGTCGAACAAAGCTTGGAGCCCAAGACAGATGCCCATCATCGGTTTTCCTAACGCCACCCAGTTGCGGATCGCTTCCACAAAATCATGTTCCACTAAATGCCGCATACAGTCACCAAATGCACCAACGCCCGGCAGCAGTATCGCTCGGCACTGCGCCATCTCTTCTTTACGCGTAATAATCTGCGCGTCCAAATTCAGAAACCGGAATGCGTTGGATACGCTTCCCAGATTTCCCATTCCATAATCGATTATACCAATCATTCCATAATCCTGCTTAATTCGAAGCCGGGACCATAAACGGTTGCCATTAAAAATTACACGAAAAAGATAGGGTCAATTCGGGGGTTTTTCTTTTCAAAATACGCGTTTGTGCTCGGCAGGTTGGCGAATAGACTTTTAAAAAAAGACTCTGGAGTAACAGCTGCAACGGCTTTAAGCTCTGCTATCAATGAATAAAAGCAAACTGTTTTATTGGACGAGAAGTACACGGATGCTCTGGCGGAGTGCGCTGGTGCTTGCGCTGATCATGATCGGGCTGGGAGCCGCAGTCAGCCGGCTCAATGCAGAGCGTCGCGATCCTGTTATGCGGCTGTTGTCGGATGCACTGGATATGGATTCCGAGTCGGAATTCGGCTTAACATCGGAACAGTACGATGCACGTGTTCGGGCGGTTAATAAAGCCTTGGACGAAGTGTTGTCCGGTGTTCAGCCGTTTTATGCGAAGCTCGATGATTTAAAACGTCTCGCTGTGCTGGCTGATGAATTTGAAGGGATCCGCTTTCCTGCGCAGAAAGACATTTCTGTGGTCAGTGAAGAGGAGTATGCGGTGGCTTCGGCATTTTTCAGGGCGGTATCGACATCGAACGCAGAAAAGTTTGCTGCAGTTCGTGAGATTGGGGAGTTGGCGAGTGCAGAAAAACCGCCTCCCTGTGCACATTATGCGCAGGGCATGGTTTTTGAGCCGTTGAGTTATGAGGCGGCTGTGGCTGCATATAAACGCGAGGCGGAATTGTTTAATCTGAGTGCTGCCCGCCGGAGTGTGGTGAGAGTTTATCTCGAGCACAGTGAATATGGGAAAATTAAGGAACTGCAAAATGATCCCGAATATGCCCCGTTTGTTACGCCGATGGTTCGGCAGGAGATCGCATTGGCGAATATGGATTGGCCCGTATTGATTTCGACGCTGATCCCAGCGGCGTATGAACGAGTGGATTGGGGAATGGTGGTGTTGGCGTTGGTGACGGGGCTGGTGTGGAGCCGCATTCTGCTTCGTTTTAATGGGCCGTTTTCTATTCGGTCCCGCCCGGTTCAGTTGGCGCTTCCGGCGTTGTTGCTGGGTGCGCTTTCGGCCCATGCCACGATTCTGTTTATCTATTGGCAGGAGTATCAGCTGGGCCTGAGCGAACCGCCCGACATGATCGGTCAACTGCTCTATTGTATGAGCATCGGTTTGCGGGAAGAGGCGCTCAAGCTGCTCCTGTTTTTGCCGCTGGTGCCGTTCTTGTGGCGGCGGAGCAGTTTGGAAATTCTTACGGTGGCCGGATTGGTTGGGTTGGGTTTCGCCGTGGAGGAAAATATAAACTATTTTGAGAAGAGCATCGGCGTCAGTGCTGTTGGACGTTTTGTGACCGCCAACTTTGTGCATACCTCGCTCACGGCCATGGGCGGTTTAGCGCTGGCGCGTGCCTGTATGTATCGGGAATTCAAGCAACTGCTCCAGACCTTTGTAACCATTGTGGCCATTCACGGACTATACGACGCCTTTCTAATAATGGATGTGTTTGCTGAGTTTTCGTGGCTTGCACTGGCGCTGTTTGTTTTTATGAGCCACCAATATTTCGGCTGGTTGCGCTATCTGCGGGAAAGTTGGCAGGATCCGGTCAGCATTACCTTTATCTTTACGCTCGGTCTGGTTTTTGTGGCGGGGCTTTCGTTCGCGATTTGTGCATGGCAGGTCGGCCCTGGTCCGGCATTTAAGGCGGTGGCTTCGGAGGTGATCGGAGTCGCGGTAATTTTGATTATGTTTTATCGGGAAATTCCGGAGACGCTGGGTGAATGAGCGTTTTGGGTGGAGAATGGATCATGAGCAATCAGGGGAATGAACGGCTGAAAAGTCTGCGGGCCGAGATGGAAAAACACGGCGTGGATGCGTATGTGGTGCCTAGCGCCGATCCGCACCAAAGCGAATATGTGGCCGAGCACTGGAAGTGCCGTGCCTGGATCAGCGGTTTTACCGGATCGGCCGGCGCGGTCGTCGTTATGCCCAACTCCGCCGGACTCTGGACGGATGGACGCTACTTTATTCAGGCCGCGCAGGAGCTGGCGGGCTCCGGCATCGACCTTTTTAAACTGCAGATGCCCGGAGTGCCGGAGCTGGTCGATTGGCTTTGCGATAACGTGCCCGAGGGCGGAAGGGTGGGCGTGGATGGACGGTTGATCACAACGTCGATGGCCGAAAAGTGGAAAAGGAAGTTCCGCGCTAAAAAGATTCGCCTGCTTACCCATCTCGATCTGATCTCTGGTCTTTGGCAGGAGCGTCCGGCGCTCTCCGTACTGCCGGCGCGTCTGCATCCGCTGGAATTTGCCGGCCGCACGGTGGCTGATAAGCTGAAGGAAATCCGCGAAGCAATGGCGGAGGCAAACGCGGATATTTATCTGCTCTCTTCGCTCTACGATATTGCTTGGCTGTTTAATCTCCGGGGCAGCGATGTGCCGAGGTGTCCGGTGCTCACCGCGTATGCGTTGGTAGAAAAGGAGCGGGCGGTTCTGTTTGTCGAGGAATCCAAGCTGACGGAGGAGGTCCGCAGTGTACTGGACGCCGACGGCGTGGAGGCGGCCCCGTACGACGCGATTTGGTCAACGCTCAAAGTGCTGCCGAAGGAGCGGTCGCTCTATTTGTGCGATGAGCGCGTCAGCGCTGGGCTGCGAGCGAGTGTGGCATGTAAAGTGGTCATCGGGAAAGAACTGACCGCACTGCCCAAGGCGCGGAAAAA
>CAYOBH010000141.1:0-1114 GCA_964402125.1 uncultured Verrucomicrobiota bacterium | reverse complement strand
AATAATCTCGATGTGCTCGCTCGTCAGCCGCTCTGGGAGCATGGTCTCGACTATAAATGCGGAACGGGCCACGGTGTGGGTTATTATCTCAACGTACACGAAGGACCGCAAAACTTCAGTCAGCACAAGCGCAGCGATACCCCGCTAGAACCCGGCATGGTTCTGACCATCGAACCCGGCGTCTATAAAGAGAATCGTCACGGCATCCGCACCGAAAATATGGTTGTTGTGGAAGAAGATCGCGAAACCGAGTGCGGCACCTTTTACCGCTTCCGCACGCTCACGCTCTGCCCGATCGATGTTGCACCGCTTCAGCTGGAGCGGCTCTCTCCGGTCGAAATCGAATGGCTTAACGCTTATCATCAGACCGTGCGTAAGCGCCTGAATCCTCACCTAACCGCCGGTGAAAACGCCTGGCTGGAGACCAAAACACAGCCGATTTCGGCTTCATGTGGCGGATGATAAAGCTGGATGTACCCTCTGCGACGGAAATTAAACGGTAATTTTTTCATAAAACCGCTTCTGCAAAATACCCTTTATTAGCGGGTTGTGAGAGGAATGTGAAATAAATCAAAAAAACGGTTGCGGCAAGCCCGATTCTGACTACTATCCGTCCCCCTGTTCACGAAACGGAAAGCAAATTGCGGCCCGCTGAACGAGCAGAATTGTTCTTTGGATACATCTGAATAACGCGGGTTTTGATATAGAAAATGAAACCGCGACTGCGAGACAAGCGCGCTGATAGCCGCTGATGTCAACCGTCCGTTTCTTCTATAAAGGAGATTCATTAAGCGTCGATTTCAGGTGTTGAAAATAATTTGATTTTCGGGTTGATCGGCGGACGCTGATCGTTACTATAGCCCGCCTTGTTCACGAAAAACCGGTTGTTGAAACACACAGTACAGGTTGAACAAGATGCTTCGAGACGAAGCAGAATTGATCTTTGACATGGATGATAAAAGTTGAACTTTCGGGTTGCGTGATCGAAATAGATCGCTACTATGACCCGCCCGCTCAAATAAAAGTTTGCCGATTCGGCGAGCGAAAAATTTGAACGGTTGTTCTTCTAAAACATTTTTTACGAAAAGCGGTTGACTGGGAGATTCAGTTTGAT
>CAYOBH010000140.1:0-7269 GCA_964402125.1 uncultured Verrucomicrobiota bacterium | reverse complement strand
GAGGAGCCGCGTTAGGGAGATTAACGGCTGAAATGCCGCCGAAAATTGTAGGACGGGAATGGTTAATAAGGTTGGCTTCCAAGTTTTCAGCCTCGCTATGCGTCCCGCCACGGCTGGAAGGGCAATGCCCGTTCCAGCGCTACAAAAGTATGATGCGGCATATCATTCGTGAATTGCTCTAAGGGGGGGGGGTAATTGTGTGAAAATGATGCAGCACCCAAGATGCGGGGAGAAAGCTTGAGCGACTTTATCCAACATTGGAGATGTGGAACATGCAGATGCTGCCCGCGACGGCGGCGTTGAGGGATTCGCACTGGGCCTGAAGGGGAATGGTGATTTTCTGGGTGGCGCGCTGCTGGAGCGCATCGCACACGCCGTGTGCTTCGGAGCCGATGGCGAGGATGGTTTTGTTGCTGAATCGGCTTTCATAGAGATTGGTTCCGCCGAGGCCCGCAGTGATGCATAGTTCAAATCCGTTTGCTTGCAGGTCTTCAATTTCCTGATCGGTTATGCTCCAGAGGGTACAGTAAGCGAAGGTACCCATGGTGGAGCGGATGACTTTGGGGCTGTAAGGATCGACGCAGTCGCCGTAGAGGAGAATTCCGTCAAAACCAGCGCCGACAGCGGAGCGGATGAGGGTGCCTAAGTTGCCGGGGTCGCGCAGGTTATCGATCAGCAGCAGCTTGCCCTTGTCGGGAACAGCAAAGGGTTGGGGGGTGTGCTTGATGATGCCGAGAATGCCCTGTGTGTTTTGAACATCGGAAACCTTGTTGAGCAGCGGGGCGGGCAAAAGGACGGTGTCGATTTCTTTGGGGAGTCGCGGGTCGTCGATCCATTCCGGTGCAATGACCAGCGTTTCGAGCTGGTAGTTTTGGCTCGGATGGCAAAGGAGCGTATCGATTCCGCGCCAGCCCTCAACGATGAAGGATTGGCTTTGGCGGCGGGCCTTTTTGGTTTCGATCAGCGCGCGCAGCTGTTTAATAAATGGATTGGTGGCGGAGGTAATTTCTCTCATGGCAACATCCGGGTTGGTTAAGTTCTTTTGTCAAGGGCTTGGAAATTAGCCGAGGCACAATTAGCATGGCGAGAATTTTACGGAAGAAACCATGATTAATGTGTCCTTGATAAATTCTCTGCCCGAGTCGGTGCGCGTAGTGAATGACGCACTGTTGAGCCAGTATACCACCTTCGGCCTCGGCGGCCGCTGTCCTGCGCTGCTGGATTGTCCGGATGCGGAAGCGCTTTGTGCTGCGGTGCAGCGGTTAGTCGAAGCGGGCATTGATTTCGAGGTAATCGGCCAAGGGTCCAATCTCTTGGTGTCGGATGCGGGGATTGAGTCGGTGGTGCTGCGGTATTGCGCCGAGGAGCATCCGGTGGTGTCGGTCGACGGTTGCTGTGTTCGCGTCTCTGGGAATACGCTGTTGAACGATCTTGCCTGTACGGCGATTGAACATGGGGTGGGGGATCTGTCGTTCTGCTGCGGCATTCCGGGCACGGTGGGCGGTGCGATTGCGGGCAACGCGGGCGCGTTCGGTAGGCAGATCGGCGATGTGGTGGAGTCGGTGCGCCTGATGGATAAGAGCGGCACGATTCGAGAGGTTGCGCGGGAGGAGCTGGAGTTTGCGTATCGCTCGTCGGCGTTAAAGCTGAGCGGGGCGGTGGTGCTGGAGGCACTCCTTCGTTTGGAGAGGTGCGATATTGAAGCGATGCGCTCGGAGCGGGACGAAATTGTGGCGCTGCGCCGGAGCAAGCATCCGGATTGGCGGGAAACGCCATGTGCGGGCAGTGTCTTTCGCAATATAGAGCCGACTTCGGCGGCGGGGCGGCGTCAGGCGGCAGGCTGGTTTTTGGAACAAGCCGGAGCAAAGGCGTTCCGTGTCGGTGGGGCGCATCTGTTTGATAAACATGCCAATATTATCGTTGCTGATCCTGATGCAACGGCGGCGGATGTGTATCGGTTGTCGGAGATGATGATCGCCGCCGTACGTGAAAAGTTCGGCTTTGAACTGACGAGGGAAATTAAACTGCTGGGTACTTTCTGATGGAAAAGATCCGTGTTGGAGTCAGCAAATGTCTGCTGGGCGAAAACGTGCGCTACGACGGGCAACATAAACAGGACCCTTATATTACCAGCGTGCTGGCGGAAGGGTTTGAGTTTGTTCCGGTGTGTCCGGAAGTGGAGTGCGGCATGGGCGTTCCGCGCGAGCGGATTCAGTTGGAAGGGCGCGTGGAGGCTCCGCGTATGGTGACGGTTGAAACCCGCAACGATTTGACGGCGTTGATGCAGGCGTGGTGCAGCAGGCGTATGCCGGAGCTGGAGGGCGAGGCGCTGTGCGGTTTTGTTTTTAAGCGGAAGTCGCCGAGCTGCGGTGTGGAGCGGGTAAAGGTGTATTCGGCGGGAAACGAGGCACCGGAGAATAAGGGCACGGGCCTTTTTGCGGCGGCGTTTATGCACCATTTCCCGGAGTTGCCAGTTGCGGAGGAGGATTGGCTCCATGATCCCGGTCTGCGGGAAAATTTTATTGAGCGGGTTGTGGCGATCAAGCGCTGGCGGGAATTGATCGCCGATGGCAGCGGAGCGAGTGGGCTGGTTAAATTTCATGCGCAGTATAAATATCTACTGATGGCTCACAGCGTTCCTTTGTATCGCGAGCTCGGACGCATTGCGGCCGACATGAAAAATCGTCCGATCGAACAGATACATGCGGACTATTATGAGCGGCTGATGAAGGCGTTGGCTCTGCGCACAACGGTTAAAAAGCAGGTGAACGTGCTGCAGCACATGGCCGGCTATTTTAAAAAGCAACTGACTGCCGATGAAAAACGGGAGCTGCAGGAAGTGATTGACCGCTATCACGACGGGCATGTTCCGCTGATTGTACCGATCACGATTCTGAACCATTATGTTGAGAAATATGATGAGCGTTATCTGAAGAACCAATATTACCTGAACCCGCACCCCATGGAGCTGCACCTGCGCAATCATGTGTACTAAATGGATTTATGATTTTAGATTGGCGAGTGTTGATTTTTGGGTCTGCGACGCCATAAAAGGAAGCCAACGGAGAAACCGATGCCGATTCATGAATATGCTGCCCACGATCCCGAGCACGCCTGCGATCATTGCCGCGACGGTTTTGAGCAGGTGGAGGGAATCCATTCGCCGGCGCTGGAGCGTTGCCCGAAATGCGGAGCGCCGGTGGTGCGCCAGCTCTCGGCTCCGTCTATTGGGCGATCAGAAAGCGGATTGCACGATCGAGCCAAACAGGCGGGTTTTACAACGTATAAAAAGACGGGCAAGGGCGAGTACGAAAAGAAATAGGAGGAGGGCAAATGGAGATGAAGTTTAAGCTTGTGGGGTTGTTTTCAATGGTTGTCTTGGCGCAGGCGCTCGCTCAGGATGCAAAACCCATTGTGCCGTTTGGATCGGATATTGGTCCGATTGAGCAGATGCGCCAGTCGCACGCCTTGGCAAAGACTCTTGCCAAACCGGAGGGTTCCGAGTGGCGGGCCAAGGGGGACCAACGACGGACCTACCGCAATCCCGACACCGGAACGGAGATGCCGTTCCGGCTCTGCGTGCCGGATAGCTGGGATGGGAAATCCGAGCTGCCGCTGGTGATGTTTCTGCACGGTGCCGGAAGCAACGAAAGCACCTATCTCGATTCGAACAGCAAGCAGATGGTCAAGCTCGCCAACGAGCATGGCTATATCCTTGTGTCGCCGTTGGGGGCGGATGGCGCCTATGGAACCTATCTGCGGCTGCCCGCCGTATTTGGAGCAGAGGACGAAGCAACAAAGATGCTGGCCGGAACCCGCACGGCGGAGCGGATCAAGTCGCAGGAAAACAGCGAACGCGACGTGATCAACGTGCTTGAACTGGTGATGAACGAATATCCCGTCGACCGCGCCTCGATGTTCCTGATGGGGCATTCGATGGGAAGCGGCGGCACGTGGTACATTGGCGGCAAGTATGCCAGCTACTGGGCGGCGCTCGCCCCGATCTCCGGGCCGTTCGTCCAGAAATCGACCTATCCGTGGGACCGCATCCGCGACAAGCCGATCTTCATTACGGAAGGCACCGGGGCAACCCCTTCTCTGGCAGGCAGCCGCGCCATGCAGACATGGATGAAGGAAGACGGATTCCGCGTTGAATACATGGAAGTGGACGCAGACCACGGCGGGATGGTGCGTCTGGTCCTGCCCTCGATCTTTGAATTCTTCGACCGCTGCCGCGCAGCGACGGAAAGCAAGTAGAGGGACGATTGCGGGAACTGAAAAACAAGATGTTCGTAGACGGAGCATCGTGCTCCGTTGTGCTCCTTGGAACCTTGCACCACCCACAACGAAGCTGGAAGCATCGTCTACAATCAACGCCTTAAAAGGAGGAAGGGGTCGGTGAGAGAGGAGTGGCATGAACTCCATTGATCAGGCAGACAAATATGGTGGCATCGCTGTATCCGTCTCCATCTGCGTTAATCAGCGATTCTCACCCCCATGCACCCTCGATAATCATTCTGTCCAAAATCATTCTGCCTAAAATCCAAGCACCCTCAGTTTTTTTCACCACCCGCTACGCTGAAGGCACGAAGTTCACGAAGGGAAATTTGGCAAAATGATTTAGTGGAACGAGCACAGCGACGGCAGCGAAGCGGCAATAATGCCCATTCGCTGCTTTTTATTCATTTGTTGACCCTATTTCTCCCAGAAAAATGCGGTCTCGTCGAAAAGTGGGACGGGGAGCTACGTCAATCGAGCTTCTTCTTGGCGTCGGATGGCTTCTTCATGCAGGGTCTGCATGATCTGATCGACAAAGTGTGCGGGAAGCCCCAGCTTTGCGCCGTGCTGTTCGCGTTCGCGCAGGATTTCCTGCCAGCGGTGGGGCTGCAGGGTGGAGACATTCTGCTGCGCTTTCAGGGTTCCCATTTTGCTGACAATTTCCATGCGCTGGGCGAGCATTTCCAGCAGGTGTCCGTCCATTTCGTCCACCTTTTCACGCAGTTGGCTCATTCTTTTTTCAAACGCCGCATCGCCGCCTTTTTCATGTGGGTGACGCAGTGCGGCGACCATCTGAAGAAAGATTTCGGGCGTGAGCTGCTGGGCGGCGTCGGAAAGCGCACTGGGCGGATCCGGGTGCACCTCCACCATCAGTCCGTCGAACAACAGGTCCATGGCTTCCTGGGCGATGGACGGAATCAAGGCCGACTTTCCGCAAATATGGCTGGGATCGCACACCATTGGAAGGTCCGGCATTTTACGCATCAGTTCAATCGGCATTTTCCACGCGGGGGCATTGCGGTAGCGCATTTCCTGTGTGGAGCTGACGCCGCGATGAATAGCGCCGAGTTTGTTCAGCCCTGCATTGGCGAGGCGCTCCAGTGCGCCGATCCACAGGCCCACGTCCTCATTCATCGGATTTTTAACCAGTACCGGCATGTCGCAGCCCTTCAGTGCATCGGCCAGCGCCTGAACGGAGAATGGGTTGGTGGTGGTGCGTGCTCCGATCCAGACCAAATCCACGCCGAACTGGAGGCAGGCATCGACATGCGACGGCTCGGCCACCTCGGTGGCAATCTTCAGTCCGGTCTCACTGCGCGCTCGATCCAGCCAAGCGAGGCCGCGCAGGCCGACGCCTTCGAATGAACCCGGCCGAGTCCGCGGTTTCCACAGTCCGGCGCGCAGATAGGTTATGCCGCGATCCGCCAGCGCGCGGGCAACCTGCAATATCTGGTTTTCGCTTTCTGCGCTGCACGGTCCCGCAATCAGCAGTATGTTTTCGTTAGAAACGCCCCAGTCCTTCAGTTTTTCAGTGATCATCAAAAATCCTCGTTAAATCAACAGCCTTCCATGTTTTATCCGTTTGTGCAACACGAAGTGGTGCGCGGTCGTCGGCAATCACGACCAGTTCTGGATGGGCGTCGGCTATCCGACAGATAAGGTCCGGCAGGCGCTGGTAGGCAGCAACGTGCTCGAGATCTATTCACATCCCCAGGCCGGGCCTTTGTTCCCGAACGCGTCGGAAGGTTTCGGCACGTATGTGGGCGTGGTCGACGGAACTACGCCATACGGGGATGTGATCCATTGGGGGCCCACGAACCAGTTTGCGGCACCACCGACTGTCGCGCCCGATCCGGACCGCCGCATCATCACGGAGAATATCGCGTCGCCGACGAACTTCATCAATGAATTTTTCAACACAACGACGGAACCGGCGGGACACGGTTTCCGACGCGACGGCACGGGAAGCACGGCGGCCTGCTACACCTTTGAGCCGCTGGAAAACGTGCCGATCCGCGTGATCTTACTCGACGACACCTCCTGATGGTGATGGCGGGACATCGGCACCTGAACGTGGTGACGCCGTTCCCGTCGCCCGATCCCGAGCATCCCGAGTGCGGCTTCTGGGAAGTTGAGACGCCGTCGCTGCGGGATTTCCCCATCCAGTTCCGTTCCTTTGAGATCTTTCTTAACAGCGATACGAATATCTCGATCATGACGACGGACGTAGATATCGAGACGACACCCGATTCGCCGGCGGCCAACGCCGTCAGCTTAGGGCTTGGCGCGTTGCGCGTGTACAGCAGCATTGAACTGACCAACACCTATTCGCATACGTACAATGCGGAACTGGTCAAGCTGTTGACGCCGGCGATGCAGGCAAAGCTCGCCGGCTGCGGCGAGACGCAATGGCGGCGTGTGGAGGTCGCCAGCGGCGACGCCGGGCTAGAAGTCGGTTTTCTGGGGCGGTTACAGAGTGCGGATTCGCTCTCGCCCTCCTCGTGGACGGACATTCCTGATGCGACGAACAGCCCTCACCGGGTCGAGGCTTTAGAACCTTCAACAGAAGGTTCTAAGTGCCGTTCAGGGGAGGCACCTTTCCACAATTCATCGTCATCGGGGAAGGGTTGCTCGGAAGCGCTGGCGAACGAATAGTGCGAAAAGAGCTGTTATGATTGTCGCGCTGAGCACCGCTGGTTCGGGAATGGCTTGGAAATTTGTAATGGTTACTTCACTTGCGCCGCAAACCCCGTCCGTCGTCTCAATGTAAAAAGAAAATGAATCTCCCGGTGAAACATCAAGGATTACGTCCCCAGACTTCTCTTTAAGGTCATCTTCATACGCCAATGCAACATACCCATCGTCACTCGTGTAATATCCAAAGGGGTCACATTTAGCAGAGTAGTCAGCAGTAGAATAATCATAATGAAAGCGTATTGCGGTTACCCCCGATTTTCGGACCACTAGCTTAAGTGGAATTTGCGTTCTTGG
>CAYOBH010000139.1:0-7285 GCA_964402125.1 uncultured Verrucomicrobiota bacterium | reverse complement strand
GCGGCGGCGTGCATCACCTTTTCCGGTGTGGTTTCCGCAGTGACAAAGTTTCCGACAATACGTCCGCAGCGCATCACGAGGATGCGGTCGCAGATTCCAAAAAGTTCAGGCAGCTCGGACGAAATGACCAACTGGGCCTTGCCCTGGAGCGCCAGCTCGTTGATGATCGTGTAGACCTCCTTCTTGGCGCCTACATCGATACCGCGCGTCGGCTCATCAAAGATAATGAACTCGGCATCGGCCATCAGCCAGCGTGCCACCAGCAGCTTTTGCTGGTTGCCGCCCGACAATGAATTCGCCGGGGCATCCGGGCCTTCCCACTTTACTTTCACTTTGGAGCCGAGCTGCTCGCACAGTTCGCGCTCTTTCGCAAGCTTCAGCAGCGCCTTCATACCGATGCGCTCATAATTGGGCAGCGTAATGTTCCAGCCGCACGGCAGGCCGGCGCATAGCCCGGTGCGCTTGCGGTCTTCGGTCAGCAGAGCCATGCCCTGCCGGATGGCGTCGGACGGATGTTTGATATTCAGTTCGCGGCCGCCGAAGCGAATACTCCCCGCAGAGGGACGAACCACGCCGAACAGCGCGCGCGCCAGTTCGCTGCGCCCAGCCCCAACCAGTCCGGCCATACCAACCACTTCGCCCTTGCGGACCTCAAACGAAACGTCTTCAACCCCTTCTTCCGAAGAAAGCCCATTTACCTCCAGACAAACATCGCCAACTTCAACATCGCGCGCCGGATAATATTCCTTCAACTCGCGGCCGACCATATGAAGAACGACGTCGTCCACGTTCATGTTTTCGCGCCGGTCGGAACAAACCACCTCGCCGTCGCGCAGGACGCTGATGTCGTCGGCGAGATCCATCACCTCTTCCATCCGGTGGGAAATGTAGATGATCGTCAGGCCGCGCTCGCGCAGTTCGCGCACAATCCCGAAGAGAGTTCTTGCCTCGCCCTCGGACAGCGACGATGTCGGCTCGTCCATGACGATCACGCGGGCGTTGCGCATCAGCGCCTTCAGCAGCTCCACTAGCTGGCACTCGCCGGGGGTCAGCGAACTGATCGGTGCCTCCGGATCAAGCCGGAAGCCATACTGTTCGCACAGCTCGCGCGTCTGGCGGATCATGGCCGGGGCATCGATCCGGAAAGGAATGGCGGACATGATTTCGCGACCGAGAAAGACGTTTTCGTAGACCTTCATGTGCTCGGCGAGATTCAGCTCCTGGTAGAGCATCGAAATCCCCGCCTCGATCGCCTCGGCCGGTTTGGTGAATGCCTGCGGCTCTTCATGGACATGGATCTGGCCGGCGTCAGCCATGTGGACGCCGGAAAGCACCTTCATGAGTGTGGACTTGCCCGCGCCATTTTCACCGCAGAGGGCATGGACGGTTCCCGGCCGGGCCGCGAAGGTGACATCCTTCAGGGCCTGAACGGGACCAAAGCTTTTCGAGATATGCTCCATGCGGAGCGAATAGGTCGGTGCAGTCATCGTCTACAACCCCAAGGCCGTTGGATGTTCCTGCTTCAACTGCTCAATGCTGTCGCGGTCCGCCACCATGCTCGGAATCGGGACCATCTTGGGATTGGTTTCCCCGTTGATCGCCTTCACGACCAGCTGCACACCCTGGTAGCCGATCTCGTACGGATTCTGCACGATCAGCGCCTCGACCTCGCCCCTTTCGATCCCTTCGACCAGCACCTTATCCGAGTCAAATCCGATCATGATGATCTTCCCAGCCTGTCCAGTGCTCTGCAGCGCTTTGTAGGCGCCGACCGACGTTGGATGGTTTACCGCAAAAAGTCCATCGACATTGTCGCGATTACGCAGGAGCATGTCTTCGGTTTTTTGACGACTGTCTTCAGCGGAGCTTCTTTGCGCAAATTGCTCGTCGATGATCTGTATATTGGGAAACTCGGCCTTTAGCGTATCAACAAACCCGGCGGTTCGGGCATCGGTCGAGGCCGAATTCGGGACAAACTTAGTGAGGATTACATTACCCCGACCATTGAGCTTCTCCCCCATAATGCGAGCCGCCGTGGCCCCTCCTTCAAAGTTGTCGGTGGCGGCGAAGGAGGAATAGTATTTCTCGTCGACGTCGACCGCAGAATCGATGATGACGCAGGGAATCCCTTCGGCATAAACTTTTTTGACCGGACGCGCAAGGGCCTGATAGTCATTCGGGGCCAGCACAATGGCAGAAACTTTTTTTATAATGGAGTCCTCTACCGACTGAATCTGTTTTTCGCGGTTACTTTCCTGCTCCGGCCCGGTCCAGAGAATCTCATAGCCCAGTTCTTGGGCGGCCTTATTTGCACCTTTATGAACCACTTCCCACCACATACCTGCGGTTCCTTTCGGAATCACGGCAATAATTTTCTTATCGCTTTGCTTATGACTCAGCTTTTTTACCACTCCGCCGACAAACAGCACAGCGGATAGGCCGAGTATGACAGCTACGCCCCAGTTACCTTTGGTCATCAAAACATCCTCCCCGTTGTTTTATGCCGGAAGCTCTTCATCAAAGCAAACCGCCACCTTGCCGCAGGTGCCGCTGTTCATCAGCGCATAGGCCTCCGGCGCTTGCTCCAGCGCGAAGCGATGCGTGATCAAATCTTCCGGATGAATATTCCAGCGGACCAGCCGTTCAACCAGCTCTTCCATCCGCCACATGTTCGTGACCCAGGAACCATACATGGTCTTCTGGTCGTGGATCATATCGCGGCTCGGCGCAAAGTCGGGGCTCATCAGGCCCCCCTCGCCAATCAGCACAATCTTGCCCCATTTGCGCGTGGCCTGAACCGCCGTCAAACGGGCGCTGGCGTTGGCGGAACACTCCACCGACTTTTCGCAGCCCATACCGCCGGTCAGCGCAAGAACCTCCTTCACGTTGTTCGGCCCGGCCTTCAGTACCGTATCGAACAGCTTGATGCCGCTGCCCTTGCGCAGCTCCAGATTCTTGGCGATCGCGATGCGCTGGTCGTTGGCTTCGATGCCGATAATGTTGGAGGCCCCCATCGCGCGGCAGAGCATAGCCGCCGCCAGACCGACTGGCCCCAGCCCCGTCACCAGCACGGCGTCGTTCCCGGACACGCCGATCTTTTCGAGCCCTTCGTAAACCGTACCAAAACCGCAGGCCACCTGGGCGCCGTCGGCATAGGAAAGCTGCGCGGGAAGCATGACCAAATCCTTTTCCTCGGCGACGATGTACGGCGCCATGCCGCCATGCCGCTGCCATCCGTAGGCCTTGCGGTATTTTTCGCTCGTGCAGGAAATCATGTATCCACGACGGCAGTCGTTGCAGATGCCGCAGCCGGAAATATGATAAATCACAACGCGGTCGCCCTCCTTGAAGTGCCGCGTTCCGGGGCCGCACTTAACAATCTGACCGCTGGGCTCATGCCCGGCGATCATTCCCGGCTGATAGCCTTCGGGCCCCTTGCCGAGATGCTCGTTATAGATGCAGCGAATGTCCGATCCGCAAATGGTCGATGCCTTGGTCTTGACCAGCACTTCGCCATGCTTCAGCTCGGGAATCTCATATTCTTTGAACTCAACTGTACTGTTGCCGGGGAGATACGCTCCGGTCATCGTTTTCGGTATTTCAAACATCACCATTCTCCTAATCCTTAAATAACACCCGCTTCGCTCAAGACACGAAGTACACCAAGCTTAGAGTTCTTTGTGTCTTTGTGTCTTTGTGTTTAAACTATTGTGCAATCGTGCCGTCAAGATCCCAGAGATCTTCCCAGCCATTACTCTCTTTCCACAAAAAAACCTGTCCTTTAATCAGGCGACAGTTGCGGTCGATTCGGCTGATGGCTTTCATTTCCTCCTCGGTCAACGGAGCCATCAGCGCCGTTTTCAAATTGGAGGTATACTTGCTCCGCTTGGTCGAAAACGGGATAACCACGAGTCCGCGTTGTAAAGACCATTTAACGCAGATAATCGCCGGGTGAACACCATATTTTTCCGCAATTTTAACAATCACCGGATCTTCAATATCCACGGTGTCGTCTTCTGTACGGTCGCGCTCTGGACGCGCCGGAGAACCGATCGGACAGTAACCGATGGGCTGAATATGGTTTTTCATGAGGTAATTAAAGAGCGCTGGCTGTTGGAAATGAGGGTGGCACTCCATTTCGTTAACAACCGGCTTAATCCGGCAATCCCGTAGGAGCAGCTCCATTTTCGGAATGGTCATGTTAGACGTACCGATGCTCTTCACTAATCCCATGTCCACGAGCTGTTCCATCTGCGCCCACGTCTTCATGTAGTTTTCGTGGATGTAGGGCGTGGCGTCGGCACTGCGCGACTCAACGGAACATCCCGGCGGATGAAAATTCGGGAACGGCCAGTGGACCAGATAGAGGTCGAGGTAATCCAGCTGTAGATCAGCCAGCGACTGTTTACACGACGCGATTACATCGCTGTGCATGTTGTTCCACACCTTGGAGGTGATGAAAAGCTCCTCGCGCGGAACACCGCCTTCCAGAATAACCTTGAGCGACTCCCCGATCTCTTTTTCGTTGCTGTATACCGACGCGCAGTCGAATGCGCGCTGACCAAATTCGGCAGCGCCAAGCACTGCGTCGGCGATCTCCTTTGCCGTATAGGTATCGGAACCGAAGGTTCCCATGCCAAGCACAGGCATCTTTTTCCCGTTATTAAGCGTAACAGAGGGAATGGCGGACGGATCAATTGCATCCGGTGCCTTCTTAAAAGTGGTCTGTCCAACAGCGACCATAATGTGCAGTCCTTTCGTTGTCTGTATGCTGACCGTCGCGGCTACACAATCATTCCGAGACGGATAGCGACGAAGGTAACATCGGACGGATAATACGCCAATGACTATACTTGACTATGAAATGGATATATATGACTCTGAAAAGGCTCCCGAGAGCTATCCGGATTTCACTGAACACATTTTATAAAGGCATTATTATGAGCGAAAAATCGGCTCCTTTCATCTCCACGCAAGTTACCTCCGGAGAATATTGCTATCTAAACATGACCCCGGAGAACGATGCCGAAGAGGTGGTGGTTTGCGGCGGACGAGAGCTGTGTTCGACCGATTACCGCATCGAACGAAGAGCCTTCAGCTATAACGCCATCGAATTTGTTTCCGCCGGGAAAGGCACTCTGCGGATTAATAAGAACAGCTATGAACTGCGCCCCGGCATTGTCTTTTGCTACGGCCCCGAAACGCCGCACACCATTGAAACCAATCCGGACACCCCGCTGGTTAAGCATTTTATCGACTTTACAGGCAAGGAACTCGTCCGCCTGATCGACACGACCATCCTCGGCAAGGGAATTCCCCTCTACACCTCGCGGCCCTTCCGACTTCGCAACCTCTTTGAAAACCTGATTGAAGCCGGAAACACGCCGAGCCGCAATCGGAATGCGCAGTGCCTCCTCCTGCTCAAAATGCTCATTCTCACCATCGACGACACCGCGATTGATACCCACAGCGCCGCCTCGCTGGCGTGGCAGACGTATCTGCGCTGCCGTCAGCATATCGAAGCACATTTTCTACAGATTGAGTCCGTCGAGGATGCCGCATCGCAGTGCAACATCGACAAAGCCTACCTCGCCCGCCTCTTTAAACGTTTTACCGAAGAGTCGCCCGGAAAGCTGCTCGTACAGCTCAAAATGAATAAGGCCGCCGAACTGCTGGGCAACCACAATATGCTGGTTAAAGAGGTTGCCAAAGAAGTCGGCTATATCGACCCCTACCACTTTTCGCGCGTCTTTAAGCGGGTCTACGGTATTCCGCCCGAGACATTCAGTCATGCAGCGCGTCGACATGGCTTGATTTAGGCGAACGGAGAAAACCCGGAGCAGAAATTTTATTATAGCTTATTGGTTGCATAGATATTAGATGGGCGTATACATGCCCGTTCGTTTTACAGAACCGCCTTTAAACGGTTCATTTTCGGGGCCAATTTCTTGCGATGGGCGCGGGAGGGGATGCCCTGACTTTACCCGCAGAGCCGCTGTGTGCTTTGCCCATCGTGAGAGGACACCATGAAGTTTACTGAATTGGGGCTCAGCCCCGAAACCCTTAAAGCCATCGAATCACTCGGATTTGAAACACCGACACCGATTCAAGAACAAGCCATTCCAGTGCTGATGGAAGGCCATCGCGATTTTATCGGCCTCGCCTCAACCGGCACCGGAAAAACCGCCGCGTTCGGCCTTCCGCTGCTGGAACGTATTAACGTCGATCAGCCCGTTGTACAGGCCGTTATTCTCTCCCCCACCCGCGAACTTTGCCTACAGATCGCGAGCGACCTGCGGAATTTTTCCAAATTCATCAAAGGCATCCGCATTGCCGCAGTGTACGGCGGCGCCAACATTGTAACGCAGATCCGCGAGCTCAAAGCGGGCGCACAGGTCATTGTGGCAACCCCCGGTCGTCTGGTCGACCTGATTGAGCGTAAAGCCGCCAAGCTGGAATCCGTCTCAACCGTCGTGCTCGACGAAGCCGACGAAATGCTCAACATGGGCTTCAAAGAAGAACTCGATACCATTTTGGAGCGGGCGCCAAAAGAACGACTGACCTGGCTCTTCTCCGCGACGATGGCCAAAGGCGTTGCGCGCATCGCCCAAAACTACCAACGCGATCCCGTCGAAATCTCCGTCGGCGTCCGCAACGAAGTGGCTGCAAACATTGAGCATTTCTGCTTTATGGTCCACGAAAAAGACCGCTACCCCGCGCTCAAACGCATCCTCGACTATTTGCCCGAAATTTACGGACTTGTCTTCTGCCGTACCCGCGCCGAAACGCAGGAGGTTGCCGAGCGCCTCGTGGCCGACGGCTATTCCGCCGAGGCCCTCCACGGTGATCTCTCTCAGGCACAACGCGACAACGTAATGCGCAAATTCCGTAACCGCTCGCTCAGCGTCCTCGTCGCAACCGACGTCGCCGCGCGCGGAATCGATGTGAACGACATCACCCATGTGATTCATTATAAGCTGTCCGACGAAGTGGCCGCTTACACGCACCGCTCTGGCCGTACGGGCCGCGCCGGGAAATCGGGCATCTCCATTGCGCTGATCAATATGCACGAGCGCCGCCGCATCGCCGATCTTGAGCGCCGAAACAATATCCGCATTCGCTTGGAAAAGGTGCCGGATGCCCGCACCATCTGCGAAAACCAACTGCTCGCGCTCATCCATCGCGTGGTCGAAGTGGAAGTGAATGAAGAAGAGATCCGCGACTATCTTCCGCCCGCCTACGAAGCGCTCTGCCATCTCGAAAAGAAAGAAATTATCAAGCGCTT
>CAYOBH010000138.1:0-7313 GCA_964402125.1 uncultured Verrucomicrobiota bacterium | reverse complement strand
GGCAAAGGATGCGGCTTACATCGGCCAAAAACTGCATATGCGGTCCCGCCCGATTAAGCGGAGAGATGGACATGATAAAGATGAAACAAGGAGCGCCGTCCAAGGAATCAAACGCCACGCCCTCTTTCTGCAAACCGACGGCGGCAACTAATTGATCTACAGCACCCGTTTTCCCATGCGGAATCGCCACGCCGTTCTGCATCCCGGTCGACATTTTTTCTTCACGTTCAAAAACGGCCTTCAAAACCGCATCGCGATCCTTGAGCTTTCCGGCCGCTATCAGTCGGTCCACCATCTCTTCGATGATCCCCTGCTTGGTGTTCGCTTTCAAGTCAACCCATACCGTATCCAGCGAAAGTGTTTTCTTCAAATTTATCATCGAGCCCCCTAATATCGGAAAAGCAAATCGGCGATTGTCATTAGAAATCCATCCACGTCAACCGTTTTTCGATATGTTTTCTGCTCACTCCCCAATCCAACCGTTTTCCTCTCCGCACCTCGGATTTTCGAACGGAATCAGCAGTACGCTCGACAAGGGGCCCGGTAATGTAATAACATCTACGCTTGTTTATTCAACTATCAGGAATTTATGACGCAGAAAAAACATAGAGATGCGCTGAAAAACGCAAAACGGATTGTCGTTAAAGCGGGCAGCAAGGTGTTGGTGCAGAGCACGGGGAGGCCGGATCGACGGCGACTGAAGCTGCTGGTCGATGAAATGGCGGCCTTTCAAAACAGCGGCGGTGAAACGATATTTGTCTCTTCCGGTGCAGTAGGTGCCGGGTTGGATGCGCTGGGCATGAAAACACGACCGAAGGCGATGCCGGATCTACAGATGGCCGCAGCGGTCGGGCAAATCCGCCTGATGAGTATTTATGACGAGCTCTTTGGCCACAACAAATGCGGCATCGGCCAAGTGCTGCTGACGCACGATGCGCTCAAGCACCGCGAACGCCACCTGAACGCCCGCAATACATTGCTCAACCTGATTGCGCATCGAATTATTCCGGTCATTAACGAAAACGACACGATCTCCACGCAGGAGATCAAGTTTGGCGACAACGATGTGCTGGCGGCGCTGGTTTCAATCTTGATCGATGCCGATGCGCTCATCCTGCTCAGCTCTACCGATGGACTGCGCGAGCCGGACGGCAACGGGAAAACCCGGCGGGTCTCTTTTATTGAAGAGGTGAACAATACCGTGCTCGGGCTGGTGGCCGACAAACAGGATAAACTTTCAACGGGCGGCATGGCTTCAAAGCTGCAGTCCGCGCAGATTGCCGCGCGTAACGGGATTCCGGTAGTGATTGCTGACGGGCGAAAAACCGGCGTGTTGACCCGTATTCTGGAAGGCAAAGACGAAGGCACCTTGCTCTTCCCTAAAGAGGGAACAATCTCAAAACGCAAACGCTGGATCGCCTTTTTCAATCGGTCAGAGGGTCATTTGATCATCGACGACGGGGCGGTCCAAGCGCTTCGCGCCGGCAAAAGTCTGCTGCCGGTCGGTGTGGTATCCGTTGAGGGTAGTTTTAAGGTGGGCGCAATGGTCCGTGTTCAGTCGAAGTCCGGCGAACAGCTTGCCCGCGGACTGGTGGAATATTCGAGCGAAGAGATTGACGCGCTCAAGGGGCAACATACGAATGGAAAGTCCGCCGAGGTGATTCACCGCGACAATATGGTGATTTTGTAGAAATATTTCTTATCATATTCTCCCTATTCCCTTACAATCGGCATTCAGAGGTTAGAGCATGAAAAAAGATGTAGTCCAAACGAAGAACCCGCGCACGGGACATTATGTCAAGATAGATCGGATTGCAGGAAAAATCCTTGCGCACAAATCCAGCCCGGGACCATACAAAAATGTGCCTGTGTTAAAAAAACACGCAAAATGATCCGTTACAATCCAACTGATGGAGATGTCCTTTCCAAGGCACCTTCTTATCGTCCCCGAACCTGTTTTGTTATGACAAAACTTGGGAGTCCTCTGCCCAAGGACATAATAAATATGCGGAAAACGTTTGCGAAATATGCCGAGGAAAACAACATCACACTTATTGACGCAACGACTCAAACTACCGCCAAGGATTTTCTACTCAAAATATGGGATTTGATACATTCTGTTCCTCTGGGAGTTGCAATTGTCTCAGAAGAACTACCGATTCCAACCCTGTGTAATATCTACTACGAACTGGGTGTCCTGCAAGCCATGGGGAAAGAAACCCTGATAATCAAATCTCGGCGTTGCCCTGTGCCGTCTGATTTTGTTAGGACCGAATACATTGAATATGGGAAATCCGTTGGAAGAAAGCTGAACGGATTTTTCGAAACTTACTTTGCTCAGGCGGAGCACTATGCGACCATGGCCGAAGGCTTGATACAAAACCCCGCCCTTGCTGTTGACTACTACAAACGAGCCTATCTGATCTCAGGAGATCAAAGTTATCTGGAGACCATAAACAAGTTGTTCTCTGAAAATTGCTTCGATACACAGCGCTCAGATTCGATCAGATGGCTCTTGAAGAATAAATCATAGAGGGAAATAAAAATGGATGTTAAAGAACAGGTACTGAAAATCGGCGCACAGGCCAAAGCGGCGAGCCGCGAACTGGCAAAGCTTTCGTCCCGGCGTAAAAACGTAATCCTCGAAGCGATGGCGGACGAACTGGATGCACAGCGCGAGTGGATTAAAACCGAAAACATGAAAGATCTGGAAGCAGGACGGGCGGCGGGTCTTAGCTCGGCAATGCTCGATCGACTGGAGCTGACCGACAAACGGATCGATGGGATGATTAATGGGCTGCGCGATGTTGCTGTGCTTCCCGATCCGGTCGGAAGCGAAATCAGCACGTGGAACCGTCCCAACGGGCTGGAGATCCAGAAGGTCCGCGTACCCATCGGCGTGATCGGCATTATTTTTGAGTCGCGCCCTAACGTGACCTGCGATGCTGCGGCACTCTGTTTTAAGACCTCCAACGCCGTCATTCTGCGCGGCGGGAAGGAAGCCATCCATTCCAATCTTGCGATTGCAAAGGCGATGCAGACCGGCGGAAAGAACAAAGATATGCCCGAGCACGCCGTTCAGCTGATTCCCACGACCGACCGCGAAGCCGTTAAGGTGATGTGTCAGATGACCGACTATCTCGACCTCATCATTCCGCGCGGGGGTGAAAGCCTGATTCGGGCCATCACGGAAATGTCGCATGTTCCGGTGATCAAGCATTACAAAGGGATTTGCCACACCTATATCGACGCAGCGGCCCAGCTTGAAATGGGCTGGCGGATTTCTGAAAATGCCAAATGCCAGCGCCCCGGCGTCTGCAACGCCATGGAAACCCTGCTGGTACACAGAGCGATTGCCGAGGCGTTTCTCCCCAGAATGGGAGAAGTTTTTGCTGCACGCGGCGTGGAACTGCGCGGCGACCCCACCGTATGCTCGTTGATCAAATCTGCCAAACCTGCCACCGAGGATGATTGGTATGAAGAATACCTGGATATGGTGTTGGCCATTCGGGTGGTAGATGACGTCGATGCGGCGATCGCCCATATTAATCATTATGGATCGGGTCACTCCGACGCCATCGTGACCCAGGACGAGAAGGCCGAAAAGGCGTTCCTTGCCGAAGTCGATTCGGCGGCGGTCTATGTAAATGCCTCCACTCGCTTTACCGACGGAGCGGAATTCGGCATGGGTGCAGAGATCGGAATCAGCACCGATAAACTGCATGCACGCGGTCCGATGGGTTTAGAGGAGCTCACCACCTATAAATTTATGATTCACGGCAGAGGTCAAATCCGCGAATAGTCTCTGAATCAAGTGCTTACAGCCTGCTGAAAAAAAAGCCGAAAAAACGCTTGTCCGCCGCCCAAAAATCAATACGATGTCGGCCTTTCAACGGGGGTGTAGCTCAATTGGTTAGAGCGCCAGCCTGTCACGCTGGAGGTTGCGGGTTCGAGCCCCGTCATCCTCGCCACGTTTTTAGGGGCTCGCGAATGCGAGCCTTTTTTTTTGTTGCCATTCGGCGTAAAATCATGACGATGGAGCACGTTATGGACAAATTCATAGAAACGGCAAGAAATCTGAATCCGACGATATCGCTTGTTCTCATCTCGGCGGTCGTCATTATCGGGATTGTTCTTTTTGCCAAATTTCTCTCAAATTTGATCAAGATGGCCATTATCGGCGTTATGCTGCTCTTGATTCTCTATTTTCTGCGACAGATGGGCGTTTTTTAACTTTTCTCCTGCAAAACGTTGCTTTGTCTCGCAGAATCATGCTATCTGTACGTCACTTAGGTGGTGTGCATGAATCGAATCCTTACAGGCTGACTCGTATGAAAATAGGGCGCCAATTGAGAATTATCGCGGTTTTGTATGTGCTGATCATCTGTTTAGGCGTTTGGCTGGCCGTTTCGTGGAAAGATGCGGCGCAGAAGCGCGAACAATCCCAACTCCTCCGACAGGCCGGAAGAGTGTCCGCAGCCTTTGATTCGGAGCGAACCGCGCAGTTGGCCTTCGATGCTTCGGACTCAGCGAATCCGGCGTATCAACAATTGACGGAACAGCTCAATGCCTACGCCGAGGCGGTCGGACTGCGCGACCTCTATGTCGTCGCTCAGAAAGGGGAACATCTTGTGATGGGTCCGGGCGGAGACCTTCGCCCCGGCACTCCGCTTTCCAACCCCTCTTCCGCCATAAAGGAGCTCTTCCGCACCGGAGTTCCTCAATTTAACGGACCCCTGACGGGTGATACCGGAAAATATCTGCAGGCGGTTGTTTCCGTCAGCAAAAACAAAAATCTGGCGGTCTGCATCGAAGTCGATGCCTCCGGCTGGAACCGCCAAATAGGGCACGCGCTGATCTATCCCCTGTTGGCAACTATTCTTCCACCCGGACTGATTTTGCTAGGCTTGTTGATCTATTCTAAAAAATATGCAGCCCTCAACTTGAAGCCCCAGATTTTGAGAAACCTTCAGGTCGGTTTCTGCGGCAGCATTCTGCTTTTGCTGACCGCTATTCTTACTTTGCGTTCCTATTACAATGACTTGGAAAAGCAGCGCGATCTGTTTGAAATGCACTCTTCCGTCAAATCTGCGAATTATGGCCAAGCCTTTCAGAATCTCGACACTGCACTGCATCTGACCATCCGCTTCATGGAGTCCAGCCAAGAAGTCTCTCCTCAAGAATTTAGCCGATTCTGCCGCAATCTTGTTAGTGAAACCTCCGCGCAGTCCCTGATGTGGCTTCCCGCCCTAAAAAGAGCCGATGAACCCGACTTTATTCAACAGATGCGGGAGCAGTTCCCCGATTTCTCGATTCAACCGCTTTCCGACACCGCTGATTTGGAAGCGACGGAAATTCTCTACCCCGCAACCTACGTTGAGGCGGTCGCTGGGCGTGCTGTACTTCATCAGGGCTATGACTTCAACACCGAGTCTGAGTTTCGAAACGCCATCGAAAGTGCGCGTTTAACGGGTCTGAGCACCTCTGCAATCACTCCCGAGAAACTCGGTTGCGACTGCACTATTTTTGTTTTTGAACCACTGAAACACCCCCCTCTCGATGGAATGGTTGCTCTTTCTGCCAATCTGGAGGGAATAATCGACGATCTAAGCTCACAAGCGCACGATGCAATCCCGGGCATATCGACCACCATGTTCAGCTTGGAAAGCGCGTCGCGCCCGGTAGAAATCGGGTGCTCCGAGAACGCGGGATTGTCCGGGGATAAAGCACTTATGGAATCCGAGCTCCAAGCCGCCATTCCCATCTTTGCATTTGGAAAGACCTTTATGATTTTGCTGAGTGCCGGACCGGAGTGGATGGCCTCTCAGCCGCACAACGCCACCGGGATCACCCTTGCCATCGGTCTGGTTCTGACGCTGGTATTCTCCTATATTGCTTTCATTCTGTTCACGAAACCCATGAAGCTGGAACAAGAGGTTCAAGAGCGGACTCAAGAACTCGAAAATGCCCGGAAAGCCGCCATCAAATCGTTGGAAGAGGCTATACGTGCCCGTGACATAATCACCGAGTCCGAACGCCGTTTTTCGGTACTGCTTTCCAATCTTCCAGGCATGGCCTATCGCTGTAAAAATGACGCTGAATGGACCATGGAATTTATCAGCGATGCCTGCAAACCGATACTGGGTTATGACCCGGAAGAGGTGATCAACAACTCCACCATAAGTTTTAACGAAATAATCCATCCTGATGATCGGGCACGAGTAGATCATTCGGTAAAATCGGCTCTTGGTAAAAAATATCCGTTTGAACAGGAATATCGAGTCGTCACCAAAAACGGCGAGATAAAGTGGGTCTGGGAACGCGGAGAAGGCATTTATGATGATCAGGAAAACGTCTACTATCTGGAAGGGTTTATCTCTGACATCACCCACCGAAAACATGCCGAACAAGCCCTCAGCGAAAGTCGTGAAAATTTCCGAATCACACTCAACTCCATTGGCGATGGGGTGATTGCGACCGATATTGACGGGGCCATAGCCTCCATGAATCCAATGGCCGAGAAGTTGACTGGCTGGACAGAACAGGAAGCGCAGGGCCGCCCGATCGCAGAGGTCTTCCAGATCATTAATGAGTATACGCGCAACCCGGTGAAAAATCCTGTAGATGCCGTCCTCAAAAGCGGAAAAACCGTCGGACTCGCCAATCATACCCTGTTGATCACTAAAGCTGGCCGAGAAATTCCGGTGGCTGACAGCGGTGCTCCGATCCTCAACATCACCGGAGAAATTACTGGTGTCGTGCTCGTTTTCCGCGATCAAACTCAGGAGCGAATGAATCGCCGCTTCATTGAATTCCGACTGGAGCTCATGCAGTTTTCAGCCACCCATTCGCTGGACGAAACCCTCGTCCTCGCGCTGGACCGTGCCGGCGAACTGGTCGAAAGTCCGATCGCGTTCTACCACACGGTCACAGAAGATCAAAAGGGGCTGATCTTGCAGCAGTGTTCGTCCAAAACGATGGAAACGTTCAGTAAAGCCGAAGGGCATGGGATGCATTACGATGTTAATGCAGCCGGCGTATGGGCCGATGCCGTGCGGGATAAAGCACCCGTCGTTCACAATGACGTTGCCTCATTACCCAATAAAAAAGGGATGCATGAGGGCCATGAAATGGTGATTCGAGAACTGGTTGTTCCCGTCATCCGCCAAGAAAAAGTGGTCTCGGTACTCGGCGCAGGGAATAAGTCGGTAAACTATTCCGACGAAGATGTGCGTATCCTCTCCTCCTTCGGGGACGTGATATGGGAGATTGTCGAACAAAAACTGACCGAAACCGCACTCCAGCAGAGCGAA
>CAYOBH010000137.1:0-7322 GCA_964402125.1 uncultured Verrucomicrobiota bacterium | reverse complement strand
ATCGTCAAAGACATTGAGCTCTACAGCCTCTGCGAACACCATATGCTCCCCTTCTTCGGCAAATGCCACATTGGCTACATTCCCGAAGGAAAAGTCCTCGGCGTCAGCAAACTTGCACGCATCGTCGATCTCTTCGCCCACCGCCTTCAGATTCAGGAACGGCTGACGAACCAAGTGGCCAGCTCCCTCATGGAAACCCTTGCTCCCGAGGGCGTCGGCGTAGTGATTGAAGCCAAACACCTGTGTATGATGATGCGCGGCGTCGAAAAACAAAACTCCTGCATGGTCACCTCCGCCATGCTCGGCAGCTTCCGCAATGAACCCTCCACCCGCAACGAATTCCTCAAACTCATCGGAAAATGATTAATCTCATTCACAACATCAACCCGATTATCCTAGATCTTCCGGGGCCGTTGGCGATCCGCTGGTACGGTCTCTCTTATCTGCTGGCTTTTGTCTGCGGTATTGTTCTGCTGCGGCGCTGGTCGAGAAGGGGCGAATTTGAACTCCCGCAGGAAGAGGTCGGTAAGTTTGTTGTACTCCTGGGCTTTTTCTGTGTTTTTTTCGGTGGACGGCTGGGCTATATGCTGTTCTATGATCTCTCCGCATTCCTGAAAAATCCGCTACTCTTTTTCCGGGTCTGGGATGGCGGAATGGCCAGCCACGGCGGCTTTATCGGCGTGGCGCTGTTTATCATCTGGTATGCGCTCAAACACAAACACTCCATGTGGAATCTAGGCGACAACTTGGCCTGTGTAACGTCGCTGGGCATCGGCTTCGGACGGCTCGCCAACTTTGTCAACGGCGAGCTTTGGGGCCGCGTCAGCGATGTAAAATGGGCGATGTATTTTCCGGAAGAACTGGGCCTTAAATATGGCGAATATACCCAGGAGCAGATCCAATATTATATCGAGCGCAGAATGCTTCTTCCGCGCCATCCGTCGCAGCTTTATCAGGCGTTCGCAGAAGGATTCCTCGTTTTCGGCATCATGCTCCTGCTCCGAAGGACCGCTGTCGGGAAGCGCCCCGGCGCGCTGAGCGCGTGCTACCTTGTGCTCTACGCCCTTGCGCGGATCGCCATGGAATGCTTCCGCGAACCCGATAACGGCGAATTTTTCTTTGGCGCCGTCAGCAAAGGGCAGTTTTATTCCGTGCTCATGTTTATCGGCGCAGGCCTCATTCTCTGGAAAAGCAACGCACTCAAAACGAAGACCGATCTAACGCAGACGAATTGAGAATTAGCAAATGGAAAAACAAGTTAAAGCACTCTCTCTTCTCTCCGGCGGACTCGACAGCCAACTCGCGGTCTGCGTTTTGCGCGAGCAGGGCATTCATGTTGAAGGCATCACCTTCAGCAGCCCGTTTTTCGGCCCCGAAAAGGGCACCGCTGCGGCTCGGGCGCTTGGCATTAAACAGCATATTATCGACTTTACTGAAGACATTCTCGAACAGGTGCAGCATCCCGCTCATGGACTCGGCGGCGCAATGAATCCATGTATCGACTGCCACGCCGTAATGATTACACGCGCCGGCGAACTGATGGAAAAGCTGAGGTTCGACTTTATTGCCACGGGCGAGGTGCTGGCCCAGCGGCCAATGTCGCAGAACAAGCAGAGCTTGGGCGTGGTAGCGCGCTGCTCGAAATATGAAGATTTGCTGGTGCGCCCCCTCTCCGCCCCGCTGCTGCCGCCCACCAAACCGATCCGTGAAGGCTGGCTCGACGTTGAAAAGCTCCCGAGATTTTCCGGGCGTAACCGCACCCCGCAGATTCAGCTCGCCGAACACTTTGGACTGAAGGATTATCCCGCGCCCGCCGGCGGCTGCCTGCTCACGGAGGAGCGCTTCGCCAAAAAACTCAAGGATCTACTCAAACACGAAGGGATCGATACCGACCGCACCAACGTATGGCTCCTCTCCATCGGCCGGCACCTACGCCTGAGCGACCGCGTTAAAATCATCGTCGGCTCCTGCAAAGAGGAGAATGAACTCCTGAGGGAAAAAGCCCGCCCGGAAGATCTACGCATCGTCTGCCCCGATCAGCCCGGCCCTTTGACCATTGCCCCGGCGGACATCGATGAAGAGGCGCTCCAGCTTGCCTGCGCCATCAGCGCACGCTATGCCAAGAAGAGCAAACCCGGCCCCGTGCGTGCTCGAATCAGCGGCCCGGACGGATCCCGCGAACTTTTTGTAGAGCCGCTCTCACCCGACGACGTTCAGCCATACTTCATCGCCTGAATACATTTTCTTGTTTTGAGTTGGCGCCTAAACGGCTTCACCCATTGACGCCGCCATGACCATAGCCGAAAGCATATCTACATCGTCGGGGGAAATACGGCACTCTTCCAAATAGTTCCAGTCCAAATCCGAACCGTGCAGATGGGTGCTGAGCAGGTTTTCCGCAAGATGCAGCGCACAGAGCATCCCCAAGTCACGGGAGCGAATTTTTCCGGGGTTATGATGAAACGCCACTGCAATTACCTGCTCATTCGGAAATCCCCAGACCGCCAGTAAATAAGCAGCAATTTCTGGATGAGTAATTCCGACCACTTCGCGTTCAATTTCTACATCTGACCGATCCCCGGCCTCGAGGGCCTCCATGATCCGGGACCACTCCTTCGGCGCATGCTTGGCGAGCACCATCTTGCCGAGATCATGGGCAATTCCGGAGAAAAAGGCCTTATCAATCAGCTTTTGATCCGCATTCCAGCTCGTCAGAATATGTGTTACCATTGCGGCACACTCCAGACTGTGGCGGTTCAATTCTTCCAGAAAAGAATTCATCTCATGACCGCAGCTGAATGTTTCTCCCAGGCCTTGGCTGAAAACAAGACTACCGACCGTTCGGCTTCCTAAAAAAGATACCGCCTGACTCACTGTCCCAACCGGCGTACGCAGATTAAACAAGGAGGAATTCGCCAGCTTAAGCACCTTCGAACTCAGCACAATATCCTCTTCAATAATTCCCGCTATATCGTAAAGCGACGCATTGCGGTCATGCAATTTCTCAGAAATGCGATGAAATACGCGCGGAAGAGGGGGTAAAGTATCTGCTTTGCCTAATAGTTTAAGGATTTGGGGATTACGAATAACCGATCTCAGTGAAAACGCCCGCTCCACCTGCTGTACAAAATTTTTAAGATTCAGAGGGGGAGTCAACACCTGCTGCGGAACGTCAACCAATCCCCCCCGCATTGATTGCTCTTCCGATTCATTGACAACCAAAAAACGGATCGTTTCCGGAGAAGTCTCTTTTAACTCGGCAAGGAGCTGTAGCCCGCTCTTCTCGCCCTCAAGCTTACTGGAAGTTGCGACCAGATCACATGGATGTTCCGCATTAATCGAAAGCGCCTCCTCAGCGGTCTCGGCAAATATTACATCCCAAGAATCGTCGACCGACCGGAATCCCATTTTTAGAGCTTCAAACATATTCTGACTTGGCTTAACCAACAAAATTCTTTTCATACAAAAACTCCACCCATTTTATTGTAGGCTTGAGCACAAACAGTGCCACCCTGAATTCGAGAAAACAGGGCAAAGCGCAAGTGCCCCAGTGCTCCGGAATATAAAAATAAAAAAATGCTCCAAATGGATAACGTTTCCTTCGGTGCCCTCGTATTAATAGGTGAACTCAATAATTTTTCATCGGGCGATGCAAATAACCCAAGTGAACCCATCACATTTGCAGCCCTCGTTACTCCGGCCCCGCCCTAACCCAGCGGGGCCTTTTTTTGGGTCTACTTTCAGCACTCCGTCTGACAGAACAAAAAAGCCGCCGGCGATTTTGACTTCGCGGGCGGCTCTTTTTATCCGTTATGCAATGGAATTAGAAGGGCTGCATGATAAAGCTGAATTCATACGTCCCAGTCGCCGGCAGCATATATTTTTCCAGCGGCCTCGCGCCCCAGGAATTTTCTCCGCCGAGTCCCATCTGACGATGCGCAATCTGTACCGTAATCAGGTTGCGCTGCGGAATATCGGTGGGATGCGCCTTGCCTTCCAAATCGGACTGAAGAAAGGGATAGGCTGCCATTTCCAGCGGTTTCCCATCCGCCGAGCGGAACAACAGGCCATGCCCGCCGACCATAAATTTGGACTCACGGATGCCGGTGCGGTTACCGGTTTCCTGCGGCTCATGGTAGGGATACCACGCCTCCGCCACGGGCATTTCCCAGATTCCGACAAAAGCATTGTCCTTGCGGTCAACGTAGTTTTCAACCGGACCGCGTCCATACCACTGCCACGTGTTCAGCTCAGGCGTAATTGAACATTGGAAGCCAATGCGGGGAATCGCCGGAAGGTTGCTCCCAGCGGTGAAATCCAGCTGAAGTTTTACGCCTAAGGTCCCATCTCCGAAGAAACTATAGGTCACATAAGCAAAAGATTTCTCATCCGGAAGCGAGAGCTTGAACTTCAAATCATAGAATCCATCGCCCTTTTGTTCAGCTACAGCAACCACCTCGGCCTTTGCTCCAGCATCGCGCCAGACCGCCATTTCACGCATCATTTGACCATTTCCGCGGTCGTTGTCGGTGGAAGCCCTCCAGAAGTTAAGCTGCAGCGGCGCCTTTAAATATTCAACGCGACCCCGTTTATACGAAACAAGCTGACCAGTTTTGGCGTCGATATCGGCGGTGATCCCGTTGCCGGAAAAGGAATATTTTCCGGCGGCGTTGCGCGGAGCCAACACTCCAGAACGTTCGGGCACATAAGGCTTCGCCTTCGGCGCAGTCCATTGCAGGGCAATCTGATCGCTCGCAACAATGAAACCCGCATCCGCCCAGGCTTTCTTTTCGGTCTGCGGATATTCCACGTTGATGAAATATTCCACGTTCGGATCCTTCTTAAAGTCGGGAAGCTTAATGACAATGTTGTTGGTGGTCTGCGGGGCCAGTTCGTCAATGATGATTTCTCCGGCGGTCAGTTTTTTGCCGTTACCCAGCAGCGTCCATTTCATCGGCTGTTTTTTGAGCGGCACAAAGAAGTTTTCGTTGTAGACCGCTAGGACCGGCTGCGCATTGCTTACGTCGAGCCCGCTGGTCAGAATGGAGCGGTATTGGTAGGCCACTTCATAGGCGTGCGGGTTCGGCTCCAGATCGGAACCAACGACCCCGTTCATGCAGAAGTTGTTGTCGTTCGGCTTGTCCCCGAAGTCGCCACCGTACGCAAAATAGTTCAGCGAACCGTCTTCGGCGACAAAGCGCTCTTTATCGTTCTGGACGATTGCGGCCTTCGCGTTCGCCGGAACGGTCTGGAGGATTCCCTGATCGCGCCAGTCCCAGATAAAGCCGCCCTGAAGGAGGCGTTCTTTTCTGAACAGTTCCCAATACTCAGCCAACCCGCCGGAAGAGTTGCCCATGGTGTGGTTATACTCACACAGAATCATCGGCTTCTGCTCATCGGCCTTTTTAAGCTCCATTTTGCGGCACCAGCCATCAAGTCCCTTAATGCCGAAATACATGGGAGATTCAAAATCAACGTAGCTGTATCCTTCAGATCCGGCCCCTTCATAGTGAACCAAGCGGTTGGGATCACGGCTGTGTACCCAAAACGCCAAACTCTGGAAGTTCGGGCCGGTTCCGGCTTCATTCCCCAGCGACCAGATCAACACACACGGCTGGTTCTTAAAGGTTTCAACCATATTTGAAACGCGGTCCTGCAACGCCGGGCGCCACGTTTTATCGTTGGCGATCGGATTCTGGGGGTTCGTTCCCAACCCATGCGTTTCAATGTTCGCTTCGCTGATTACATAGAATCCATATTCATTCACGAGTTCGAGGAAACGCGGATCGTTCGGATAGTGCGACGTGCGGATGGCGTTAATATTGAGGCGCTTCATCAGATCCAGCTCTGCACGCATCGTTGCTTCTGGAATGTAGTGGCCGGTAATGTTGTCATGGTCGTGCCGATTTACCCCCTTGATCAAAATCGGCTGCCCATTAACCAACAGATTTCCGCCTGTGATTTCGACCGTGCGGAAACCGACATCAAAGGCATAGTGCGCCAGTTCTTTTCCCGCTTCGTTTTTCAGCAGAATGTGCAGTTTGTAAAGGGTGGGCGTTTCTGCAGACCACGGTTTAATCGCCAAATCTTCTTTTTTTAGTGCGGGCACGTGCGAGGCCCCGCCGAATACATTTGCATCCTTCGTGTTTTCCAAAACCACTTTGTTAGCGGAGTCCAGCAATTGAATATCGATTGTATATTTCTTTGTTTCCTTACCGTAGTTGAAGACCTTGGGCTTCACCTCGAGCACCCCCTTGGTGTACGTTTTGTCGAGCGAAGCAATGATGTCGATATCACGCAGATCAATCTGATCACCGGACCACAGATACACGTCGCGGAAAATACCCGAAAGCCGCCAGAAGTCCTGATCCTCAAGATAAGAACCGTCGCTCCAGCGCATCACCTCAACCGCCATCAGGTTTTCCCCGGGTTTGAGGAACTTGGAGATATTGAACTCTGCCGGCGTGCGGCTGTCCTGCGAATAACCAACTTCCTGGCCGTTTACGTAAAGAGTAAACGCGGACTCAACGCCGTTAAAAACCACAAAGGTCTGGCGATTCGTCCAAGAAGCATCGATCGTGAAAGTACGGCGATAGGCCGAAACCGGCGAGCGCTCTTTATACTGGGTCCAATCGGCCGGTGGCTCATCCGTCACCTTCGGGGGATTTTTAACAAACGGATACGTTACGTTGGAATAAATCGGCGTTCCGTAGCCTTCTAATTCAACATTGGACGGAACTGGAATGGTCTTCCAGGAAGCGTCGTTGAAGCTGGTGCTGAAAAAGTCCTTCGCGGCCTTTTCGTGCTCTTCAATCGTCGGCGCCCAATGAAATTTCCACTCGCCGTTAAGCAGAATACACCACGGACTCTCCATGCGGTCCTTGGTCAGTGCACCTTCTGCGGTCGGAAACGGCATTTTTGTGGCGTGCGGCTCCTCCTTATTCACGCGGAAAATGGCCTGATCCTCCCACCGTCGACCGCTCTGCGCGGAACATACGGAAGGAACAATCACGGCTAAAAAAACTACGACAGACAGAACAGATGCGATTCTTCTCCTCACAAACATAATGTACACCCCTTTCTAATACAAACTCCTCAGGAACCTGCACATTCAGGCGATTCAGCCGATTAAAACAGACTCCAACTGGGTGAACATACTACGCATACCGCGCCATCGGGGCAACCCATTTTCAAAGGACTTCTTCACCCGGGCAATCTTACCGATTGCAAAAATCCTAAGCCCACATTCCGAAACCCGAAACAATCCACAAAACCTCAAACTCGAAAACGGCTTCGTGTCCTTGGAGTCTTTGTGTTTAATT
>CAYOBH010000136.1:0-7423 GCA_964402125.1 uncultured Verrucomicrobiota bacterium | reverse complement strand
GCTTCCAAGTTTTCAGCCTCGCTGCGCGTCCCGCCGAAGCTGGAAGGGCGTTGCCCGTTCCAGCCCTACAAAACCGTGATGCGACATGTCATTCGGGAATTGCTCTGGAGCCGACCCTACACCCATTTTTTGCTCGTTCCTCCTGCGGAGGGTTCGGCGTAACATCCCTACCAGCAGGGCCCGCAGAATTTATTGGGAGAGCAACTTGACCGGAGGTCTTGAAAGAACCTTAATCTGATAATTCATACAGTTCCTCCTTGCAAGGCTGAGGATTTTGTAATTTTCTCTATGGGGCGGGGATGCTGTGCAGCGGGGAATATCTTATGATTAATACGAATATCGACTGGGCCGAGCTCGATTGGCAGGAAGAACTGAAGAACAATGTTACGACGTTGGATCAATTAAAAGCGTATGCCGATTTCAGTGAGGAGGAGGAACAGAGGCTCTCGGCGGTGACGCAGGTACTGCCGATCAATATTCCGCGCTATTATCTGAGTCTGATTGATCGATCAAATCCCGCCGACCCAATTCGTAAAATGTGTTTTCCCGATGCCGAGGAGCTGATTGTTGAAGATGCGCTGGGCAAAACCACGCAGGATCCCTACGGCGACGATAAACACGATAAGGGCAACGGCGTTCTGCACAAATATGATTATTCAACGCTTGTCGTGGCCACGGAGTGCTGCGCCATGCATTGCAGGCACTGCTTCCGCCGCAGGATTGTCAGCCGCAAAACGGATCGTATTCTGAAGGATTTTGCGACGGCCATCGAATATATCGAGACGCATCCCGATATTACCAACGTGATTCTTTCAGGCGGTGATCCGCTGATGCTGTCCACGCCGGTTTTGCGGAAAATGATTATGCCGCTTGCGGAGATTGATCATCTCGACTTTGTGCGAATTGGTTCCAGAACGCCCGCGTCTTATCCGCTCCGTTTTTTTGATGATGAGCTGATTGATCTGCTCGACGAGTTTAATCGAAAAAAGGCGCTCTACGTTCCGACGCACTTTAATCATGTAAACGAAATTACCCCCACGGCTGCGGAGGGCATTCGTCGGCTGCGGAGTGTTGGCATTACGGTGAATAATCAGGCCGTGCTCCTGAAGGGCGTGAACGACTCCGCTGAAGACATTACGGCATTAATGCGGAACCTGCTGCGCGTCGGTGTCAATCCGTATTATCTCTATCAGTGCATGCCGGTGTCACGCGTGCGACACCATTTTCAGGTTCCGCTTAAACGGGGCATCGAGATTGTCGACGAGGCCCGGCAGTATCTGGACGGCTACGCCAAGCGGTTTAAATTTATTATCGGCCATGACGTCGGAAAGCTCGAAATCTGCGGGATGCTTGACGGCCGTATTCTCCTCAAACAGATTCACGCTCGATCGGGTCATAAAGAAGATGCCGCGCGGTTGATTCTGCAGGAGATCGATGATCAAGCCGGTTGGGTAACGCTGTGATCCCATGTGCGCCAAACTTTCATTTACTCCTCAGGAAATAGGTGCCGAAACACCCGTCTGCATCGGAGTCGAGCTGGACGAAGATCTCGACGGATGGATAGAGGCGGCACGTCCCTACGTCACCGATCTGGAGCGTGCACACGCCGAACGCTTTGTTCATCTGATCGACGGAGTGCGCCATTTGATTGGCCGAGCATTGGTGCGTAAAACGCTCAACCATATCGTGCATCCGCATGAAGTCGTCGATTTTCTATCGACTCCATACGGCCGACCTTACTGCGACCAGACGGAGATCGATTTTTCCATCAGCCATTCAGGAAACTGGGTATGGGCCGCATTTTCCCGAAAGGGACGAATTGGAATCGACGTCGAAAAGGTACGGGACTTACCGAATCTTCTCGGTATGACAAAAATGTTCCATCCGCAGGAGATTGCCGAAATACAGGCCGTGTCGGAGGATGCGCGTTCTGAAATTTTTTACCGCTGTTGGGTGCGTAAGGAGGCGGTTCTCAAAGCGAGTGGAGAAGGTTTATCCAAACCATTGGACAGCTTTTATGTTTACACCGACGAGCGCCGGAACGACTGGATCGACACCGACGCGACACCGGAAATGAAGGGTTGGTTCACGCAGGATCTGGTGGTCGGGGACGGCTGTTTCTGCAGCGTGGCCGTTACAGCGCCGGTCAAAAAAATAGTTGTCCTGCACCTGTAGAGTCGCTTATTGCTCCGGAGCCGTTTCTTCAGCGTCGGTTTTTTCCTTCTTAAGTGCAGATGCAACGTCACGACCGTCTTTATACAGGTCTAGAAAATCTTTCCGCACGCGCTCCGCACTGAAATTAAAAATGGAGCCTCCGCCCTCGAAGTGGCGAATAAAGATTTTGCCGACCGCGTAGGTTGTCGCTCCGGCAAAAATCGGCATGGCGACTGCGCCAGCCAGCGGACCGACCAGCGGCACAAATTTGACCAGTGAACCGAACGAGGCGCGCGCCATTGCTGAAGCACCCAGACCGCCGACCAGACTGGAGATGATCGAGCGCCCGGCCTTTTCGCTGAAAGGAATGCCGTACAGCGAGCACAATGAGTGGAGCATTTTTACCTGAAATCCGACCACGGCCAGTGCATCTACTCCGGGAATCAAAATAACGCCCGCCGCCATCGAGCCGACAATGTGTCGTTTCACAATGGAGTTTGCCTTCTCCGTCCGCTCGGTTTTGATTTCCTCCGAGGTGACCATCTCTCCAAGATCCTGCTCGCTGATTTTTTCGTCCATGCTCTGCTCCGCACCGGTTGGTGATTCTTAAAAGAAAGCGGCATTCCTCGGCAGAGAAACACCGCTCTCGTTCATGCAACTGCTCCGAGTTAAGCGGAAGCGGCCGCTTTTTTCCCGTTTTCGAGTTCCGCCATGAAATGATCGCGGACCTTGTCGGGGTTAAAGGTCAGGAAGGTTCCGCCCGATTCAAAGTGCTGAACAAACACTTTGCCCACGGCATAGGTGAACGCCCCCGAGAAAACCGGCAGCGATGCAACCGACAGCGGAATGCCGACCAATGGAACCCGACTCAGCAAAACGCCTGCGCCTGCGGCGGGCAGTGCGGCGGTGCTGCCGAGCAGCACGGAAACAATTTTCTTAACCGGTTCCTTGCGGAAGGGAACTCCGTAAATCTTGGAGAGTACACGCAGCATATTGACCTGAATTACCAGCAACGAACCCAGATTAAACAGGGCAACCGGAACCAAACCCAGCCCGGCGGACCAATACATGCTCTTGTGCACTACGCCGGCTGATTTTTCAAGGCGCTCTTTGCGCGTCAGCTCAACATCAACAACCCCTTTTTTTTCTGCCATCTCAGCCTCCTTTTTCGAATATGAACTCTACTGATCTCTATAAATCCTTCCTAAAACAAGGCCATATAAAGAGGCAATTCAGACCAAAGTCCATCTTAAAAGTAAAAAATACTCCTTATCAGTTTGTGGCATATCAGTTAGCAGCTAATCGGGCTGGAGCCGTCATCGCTCCGGTATAATGGATAATTCACCGTTTCGGCATAATTTTATATTTACACTTTAAAATCCGTCTCTTCCTTCAGCTCTTGACTATGATCCTAAAACCCGCTACAAATCCTCACGAATTGAACCAGAGGGTTTACCTCTGGTTATACGAATAGAAAACACCCCTCCGGAGCAGGCTGACATGGCTAAAAATAGAAAATTTTTAAAGAAATTCAAATCCGGCTATATTAAATTTCTCTATACGACACTGATTCTCGTGCTGGTAATTCTGTTTTTCTGGCCGCTCATTACGGTGAATGTACATGCGGGTGAAGCCGCTGTGCTTTGGCGGCGTTTTGGTGGGGGTATTCGACTCAATCATGTCTACGGAGAGGGAGTTCACTTTATTTTCCCATGGGACCGAATGACCGTCTACAACACCCGCCTTCAGACCTATACGTATACGCTGCATGCGCTCTCGCTCCACGGTCTGCCGGTGGAACTCGAGGTGGCCATCCGTTATCACCCGGAACGCAATGTACTTCCCTATCTGCACAAAGAGATCGGGCCGGACTACCTCAATACGGTGATCATTCCGGAAGTCAGCTCCGCACTGCGCGCTCTAATGGGCGTGCTCAATGAAGAAGAAATTTATGCAAACAACATGATTTCTGCCAACGCAGTTACTGACCAAGTCAGCTGGGATGCCCAGAAAAAATTCCTTCATCTGGACGCTATTCGCCTTACCCGACTCCAACTTCCGGAAGAAATTTCCCAGGCCATCCGTGAGAAAATGATCGAAAAGGAAAAACTCGATTCCTACCTCTACCTTATTGAACAGGCCCAGAAGGAAGCCGAACGGCTTGCCATTCAATCCAGCGCCATCAGCAACTACAACTTTACCGTAAACGCTTCCCTGTCCCCCGAAATCCTGCAATGGAAGGGCATCGAAGCAACACGCGAACTCGCTACGTCGCAAAATGCAAAAATGGTCATTATGGGCAATGGGAATCAGGGGCTCCCGGTCATTCTCAATGCCGGCGATATGCCCGTCAGCGATGATTCTGTCAAACACCTTTCTCAACCCGCAACCGATGAAAATTAATCGCTATGGATCAGCAACCCGAAACTAAATCCAAACGCAAAAAACGAAGACTTGGGTTTCATGGAATCGTAGCCCTGATTATTCTCTCGTTTCTTGTTTACCTCATTCAGCAGACTGTTACTCGATGTTTTCTGGAAAATATCAAAGACCGGCGGTTTGCGACCTGCCATAAAGAGGGGGCCCCCATTAAACTCGCCTTTATTTTTCCTGAACAATTCAAAGAGCAGTTTCTGGCGGGAGCCGAACTAGCCGTGGATCTCGCCAACGCCGAGGCCGGGACAAATCCGCAATACCGAAAAATCACTTGGGAATATTTCCCGGAACCCGCCCCCCCCCAAAGTGCCATGGACGTGGCTACCAAAATCAGTAAAAATCCCTCTTTTTTCGGGGCCGCCGGATATTACTATTCACAAAACGCAATGGAGGCCAGTGCTGTTTTTCAACAAAACTGTGTCATCACCATGATTTCTTCTTCCAACAGCAGCCGTGTAATGGCACACGATTTTGAGTACGTTTTTTCCTCTTCACATTCCACTGAGAAAATAGGAAAACATGTATTGCCCTCTCTCTCTCGCATCTTGTCACCGGAACGGTTTGCAGACAACCAACGGCCGATTCGTTTGGCCATTATCCAGGAACCCTCTATCTATTCGGAAGACGTCGTTATGTCCCTTCACTCCGCTATTTCTCAAAACAACGACATTTTCAACTTCCTGAATATCTGTAAACAATACCCAACCTCAACCCTGAAGCAGATGCTACAAGAAGAAAAAATATCGCATCGGCAATTCGCTACGATTACCGATCATTTAAACAAGACTGCGGAAAAAACAGGAACAACAATTCCCCGTTCAGCCGGAGAAATTGCCGCACAAGTACACGACAGCATTATTCGAGTGGATGCTGTTCTCGACATCACATACACCACAGAAAACTCCCCGCCCTTCGCCGTTGCAAACCAGCTCGTAGCCACTAAACCTGACGTCATTTTCTTTGCAACAGGAATTTCCACACTGCCCCTGATCGCTCAACTGCGAAAATTTAACGAAAATATTCCGATATTGGCGACGGCGGCCTTTGATAATTCGAAAGAACTCAAACCTTACAGTGATTATCTAACAAATTTTTATGTTATTTCCAGCTATGACGACGACATCCAGGGAAAAGCCCTTAAGGAAGTTGCAGAACAAGCGGCAAAAATTAATCCTGCCAAATACAGTACCTTTGAACCCAACCACATTAAAACGGAGGCGTATCAGGCGGTTGAACTGCTCATTCAAGCTTGTCGAATCTATCCCGAGTACTATCCCCAAGCGATCGCTCCCACCCTTCACTATGCCCTCCCAGAAGGCTGGTCCGTTCTCAACCAAACGCTCACGGTCTCATCGAACCAGAATTTTGATAACAATCTCCCGATGTTCCTGAAAAAATATGAAAACGGGCAGTTGGTGAATGTTCCGGCAAAAAAGGAGAAGTAACATGATATTAATTATTCATCTGATTTTCTGCGCGTTAGTCGGCTTGCTCGGGCATCGCCATCGTTGGCTCGGCTTCTGGGGCATCTTTGCGGTCAGCCTGTTGTTTACCCCGATTGTCGGACTCGTGATTGTCGTTTTCACCCATGGAGGATATGGTGAAACCGATGAAGCAGATGAAATCGCCGACTGACTCAACCCGAGGACCCTATGATGACTAAAGAACAGACCGATCAAAAAACCGCTCCCGATGCTGAACAGGTTGAAGCCATCCTGCGCAACCATATTTATGGTGCCATGGGCGTCGGACTCGTCCCTATTCCAATCGTTGATTTTGTAGGTTTTTCCGCCATCCAGCTTGATCTTATCCGCGCGCTTTCAAAGGAATACAACGTTCCCTTCAAAGCCACCGAGGCCAAAGAGATCATCTGCGCGCTCATCGGCGGCGGAGCCGGTGTCGCCGGAACGACACTGCTGGCTTCCCTCGTAAAATTTATTCCGATAATCGGCACCACCACCGGAGCACTCTCTGCCACCATTATCGGCGGAGCTGTTACGTATGCGACCGGACGCCTCATCATCCGCCATTATGATAAAGGAGGATCGCTGGACAATTTCAACACCGATGAAGCAAAAGAAGCCTTTGATGAAGTAGTTGCAGAAGGGAAAGTGGTTGCTGCAAAGATTGCTGCGGAGACCAAGAGCAAAGCTAAAGCGGTTAAAAAGGCGACCGAGCAATACCGGAATAAGAAGTCTGGTCAGCCGAAGCCCGCAACCGATATCGTCGAAGTTTTCGATGAAAATGAGGCTGAAACGTCCGGCACAACCAACGAGAACACTGAGAAATAGTCATGCTCCATTTTTTGAAACAATCACGCCTGCTCAAGCTGATTGAACAGGAAGAACCCGGAAGCCTTAAACGCCTTGGACTCCGCAGCCTGCTCGCCGGTCTGCTTCAGGCGGCAACGCTCTATGCTATTGTACAGGGGCTGCAGAAACTCACTGAAGAGCAGGCCCCCGTTCGGCATCTTTTGATTTTTGTTATTTCCGTTACCGCCTTCTTTATCGTCTCGCGCTCCGTGCTGGTTCGGGTCACTCAACTGACACTCGAAAGCATTCTGAGCATTCGAATGCGCATTGCCTCCCGCCTGCGGGCCGTCAATCTGGCCGCCCATGAGGCGCTCCCCATGACCCGCGTCCAATCGGCCCTGCTCGATGAACAATCGCTGGTGCTCGAGGCCGCGCGCCTTCTGGTGGTGGTTTTATACTCCTCGGTAATGATCGCCGTTTCACTGGTTCAGGCACTGATGATCTCTCCCATGGGAGCGGTCTATATTCTTGTCGTTCTGGCCTCCTGCGTTTCGACGCTGCCCTATCTTCACAAATCCATC
>CAYOBH010000135.1:0-7487 GCA_964402125.1 uncultured Verrucomicrobiota bacterium | reverse complement strand
ATCCTCAACTCCTTGAAAAGATGCCGATAAAAAGAATTGAAACATCGGCGCGGGGAGCATACGATCCCCATAGATAGGTTGGGTGTGCCGTTTTGCAGCTCGGTCCGCGGCTCAGTCCAACAGAGTTTTATCCTCCTGCTTTTTAGCCTGCTTTGGTCATGAGGATATTTGTGAGAAGCAGGAGGGATAAAACCCTAATCGTTCGCATGAAAGGAGAATGACATGAGTGATGAATCCCCCGCTGCTGGTTGCTTCGGGATTGTCGGTGGTCTGGCAATCGGAATCGGCCTGCTCTGCTGCGTTGTCTACGTGTTCGCCAACTTTGGAATAGCAGCAGGGCTGCTCTTCCTGCTCTTCGGGGTTCCGATCGCTGGAACCGTGCTCTACTGGATTGTCATGATCGTATTTGCCCCTATCCTGATCGCGATGGGCTTGATGTCGAAGAAGGAATGAATGAAGCCGTACTTCATAATCGGAATTGTCTGCACGGTTCTTCAGGCCTCGTACAATCTTGTTGACGAGACTGGTCACTCCATTCTGTTTGATGTCTTCGGCCCGTTGTACGGGCCGGTGACCTGGCTGGCCACCCTTGTCAACATGGCCAACGTGGCGTCCGTCGCCTATCGGCTCCGCAAAGGCATGTTCATCCTTGCCTTGCGCTTCATCACGTCAATCGTGTGGCCGATCGCGATCGCATGGTATGTCTTCGACAAACTGGTGACATTCAAGAAGGAAGAATCTGCGAACAATCGAGTGGAGGCTACAAAATGACCCGCGCGGACGCGGCCCATTTTGAGCCTCACACGTAACGTTAGCTCAATAAAGAAAGGAAAACCATGCCTTCAATAGCACAATACAAAGAACGCCTCTTAGATGAATTCGAGAACAGAACTGATGAGTGGACGTATGGCCAGTTTGAAAGCCGACTGTACGAATTAAGAGCAAACACATCATATCACGATGCAAAAGGCATCATCATCGAAGCCCACAAAATTGGTCGATGGCCGAATGCGGTAACTCGATATATTCTTACAAATTACAATGCCCACGGAAATGTTAGTTCTGAACTGAATGATGTATTTAACAGCGTTTACTCCCAGTTATCCAGTGCTGATAAAAAAGCATGGGGTATTGATCTGTAATCAGGAGAAATCCATGCCAATAAAACCACCTGGGAAATCAAATTTAGCCTGTCAGGAATGCGGGCATATTCTATCCGAAAGGCAAGCGTTACTAATCAAAATCCGGATTAAGAAGCGTATTTGCCCGAAATGTAAATCAGAAAAAATCACAACGGTAGTATACTAATCCAATGAAAAAAACAGTACGAACAAAAGAAGAATTGAAGGCGGCACAAGAAGCAGGTGCCGATGAAATCATCGTTGAGGGTGACCTTGCAAATAAGTTGAAAAAATCAAAAAAGATCGGGATGCTCAGCAAGAAAAAGCTTGCGGCGTTAACAGGTATTCTTGGAGTGGCAACTGTTGCTGCTCCCGTCACCGGAGGCCTATCGTTCGCAGCGGCAGTGCCCGCCGCAGCAATAACAGGAACAGGAGTTTCCCTTATAATAATTGCTGCAGCAATTGGAATAACTTTGGTGGTTGCGATATTCAAAGAGTACGAAGAAATTGAGTGTTCAAATGGGCGGTTAGTTCTAAGAAAAAAATCAAGGAGCTAACAATAAAGGAATAGATGCTCACGACTGAAGACATGAAGGAGCTGAGGTAAACCGCTGCGCTATTGAACCGAGCCTTCAGCTCTATTTGCATTCGCAAATTATTTACCCCTACGTTTTCAGCCTTCGGAAATTATTTTTCCGCGTTGCTTCAAAGCTATTCAAAGGTTCCAGTAAGCGGCGGAGCGGAACGCATAAATAAAGCACCCTGAAGGGTGCTTTATTTATCCACCTTATATAGGGCAATGGTTCGCGGGCGGACTCTCCGATAGGACATCGTGTCAAAGGTGTCGATCCTATCTTTTAACCTTTTCCCTCGAACCAAACAACCCACCCTCTTTTCCTTTCCCTCGCCCGACCGGAAATGGGGTTCCGCAATATGGTCCGCAATCTTACTGATTGCGAAAATCCTAAGCCCAAATTCCTAAACCCGAAACAATCCACAAAACTCAAACTCGAAACGGCTTCATGTCACCCATTTGGGGAATTGAGCCGCATTAAAATTTATAATTTGTTTCGGATTTCGAGTTTAGAAATTCGAATTTCCCCTGATCAGTAAGATCAGGGAATATGGTTCTCCAATAGTGAAAAACCAAACCGATGGCGCATTCCGTCACTCGACAACGATGCTGACGCGGGCGGTACGGCCTGCGGCGTCGGCGCAGGCGATGGAATGTGTCCCTTTTTCGAGCGGCCAATAGACAGGATCACTGGAACTGGCGGTGCGCAGGAATTCGTTGTCGACGAACCAGTACAGCGTGTCGCCGCTGCCGGATGCGGAGATCTTGATCTCTTGGCGGATTCGCGGCGTGGCGGGCAGCAGCCGATAGGTTTCCCCGTCGACCGGCGTCTCGATGCCGAGTGGATTATCTTCGCGAGCCGCGACCGCGTCGCCCATGCCGTTTCGCTCCATGAAGGCTTGCAGCTCGGCGGGCCAGTGTTCGCCGCCATCGCGATGGATCGCGCACGGCTGCGTCGGCGAGATGCGCGGAATATGCATGTCCGCCAGCAGGGCCGAACACTCCGCCGAAGGCGGCAATCCGCTGCATGCGCAAACCGCCCGCGTCTCGATGCCGTCGGGCATTGCGAACCAGGGCGAATCACCAGCGGGATAGAGTCGCCGGAAAATATCGCCCGCCACCGGCCCGGCGGCGCTGCCGCCCACCAGGGCATCCGACGGCGATCCATCGGGATTCCCAAGCCAGACGCCGACGACATATTCCGGATTGTAGGCCACGGTCCACGCATCGCGATGCCCGGAGGAGGTGCCGGTCTTCCACGCGACGCGCGGAAGCACCGCGTCGGCCATGTGCCCGACCAGATCGGCCGAGCGTTCGTCGCCGCCCAGGATATCGGCCATCATGTAGGCGGCCTCGGCAGAATAGACCGTGCGCGATTCCCCGGCGGGCTCGTCGGCAAGCACACGCACGGGTTGCCAGACCCCGTTCCTTGCGAGGCAGGCGTAGGCGTTGGAGAGGTCCAGCAACGTCATTTCGCTGCTGCCGACCACGATGCCAAGCCCATAATGCGAGGCCGGACGATCGAGCGTGGAAAAGCCCAGCCGACGAAGCTGAGCGACGAAGGATTCCAGCCCGATCTGCTCGACGCATTCGAGCGCCGGAATGTTGAGCGACTGCACCAACGCCTGCCGCACGCTGACAGGACCCATGTATTCCAGGCTATAGTTTTGCGGATCATACCCCGCGAAGCGCATCGGAATATCGGCCAGCATCGTTGCGGGCGTACACAGCCCCTGGTCCATCGCCGCGGCATAGGCGAACGGTTTCAGCGTCGAACCCGGCGAGCGACTGGAAACGGTGCCGTTCACCTGGCCCGCCGCCGACGCATTCCAGAAATCGGGGGAGCCCACCATGGCGCGCAGTTCGCCGCTACGGACATCGATCACCACGACCGCGCCACCGGAAACCCCGAACGAGGATAGCTCTTCGATACGGCGCTGCAAGGCGCTTTCCGCCAGCTGCTGGATCGAAAGATCGAGCGTCGTCTCCAGCCGCTCATGGCCGGGATGGCGTTGCAGGATATAGTCGCAAAAATGCGGCGCGAGAAATGGAAGCGCTTCCCGTCGAAGGGCGATTGGTTGGTCGCGGGCCTCGCGCATTTGGTCGCGCGTTATCATGCCGTTTTCAACCATGCGCCAGAGCACGACGTCGCGCCGTTCGAGCGCCTCCTCGAGATACCGGTCCGGACGCAGCCGCGACGGCGATTGCGGCAGCCCGGCCAGCATGGCCGACTCCGCGAGGCTCAGGTTGCGGGCGGGCTTCCCGAAATAGCGTTTGCTCGCGGCCTCGATTCCGTAGACATTCCCGCCAAACGGGGCCCGGTTGAGGTATTGCTCCAGGATTTCATCCTTCGTCAGACGCGCTTCGAGCTGGCGGGCATGGTGCGCCTCCACCAGCTTGGTCCACAGGTTGCGCGGACGCGGCTCGGTCATCTTGACCACCAGCGTCGTGAGGGTCGACGCCCCCGAAACCACCTGACCATGCGACACGTTTTGCAGCATGGCGCGGCACACGGCGATGGAATCGACGCCGCCGTGTTCGTAGAACCGTTTATCCTCGAACGCCACCAGCGCCTTGGCGGTCCATTCGCCGGTTTGATCGAGCGGAACGGGCTCGCACACCATCGTGCTCGGATCGGGAACAACGCGCAGCGCCTTTCCGTTGCGGTCGAGGATCGTTGCCACAGCATCGAAATCATCGAGGTCGCCGCGGTAATCAGGAATCAGCAACCACACCGCGCAACAGGCCAGCAGACCGGAAAGAACCGTCGCGCGGGCTTTCCGGCCTGCACATAGGCACAATGAATCGAGCCCATGAAATCTACAGATCCTGATCATGTCGTTCTTTAGCGAAACGGTATCGCGGCAACACGCGACCGCCATCGGACGCGTTCCTTGGTCGGGGCATCACTCCTTGGTGGATACCGGTTTCACATCCTCGTATTTTGTTTCCCATTCGCCAGCCTCGGTCATGGTCTCGACCAACACACTGCCCTGATGCTCCCACCATGTCAGACGGTTGCCATCCGAATATTTTGCCCCGGAGGCCGAAATGGTTTGCGGAAGCGTATACTCCCGCCCATCCGGCATCGTTACTTTCACGAACGCCAAGCTGCCGTCGGACAATTTTCCGTAGCGGGCAACGATCTTCGAGCCATCCGCACTTTCATACGCTTGGGGCGCGCCCAGCTGCACACCCAGATTCCGATGCGAGACACACCCACCGGCAACAAGCAATCCCATCAGCACAACAACTACCTTGAACATATTTTCACTTCCTTTCTTGTCTTTCATAACCACTTCCATTCGCAACCTACAGGCCGCCTACTATACGGATTAATCCCTTGCCCGCAACGCTTTCAATGGAGGGATCATACATACTGGACGCCGACACGGCAGGCCAAACAAATTCGCCGACGGTGACGGCGCGCACGGCATAGCAATAGGTTCCCGGATCGCTGCCAACGCCCTGCGGGAAGGCAATCACGCGATCATCGCGAAGTTCGAGATGCTGCATGGAAATGCTTTGCAACTCGCTCACCCACCCCATCCGCTGGGAGGTGTTCAGCGCGCCGTTTTCCACCTCCAGCCCGGCGGGCAGCAAATCCTCGACCACAATGTTGTCGCGATAGGCATCGGACCAGAGACTCAGCTTGACGATGTAGAGTTCGCCCTGCCGCAATTGAGAGGCATCGACCGGATGCCCGTCCCGATCCACCAGCGCACGGCGAACCCGGATTCCGCGATCCCGCTCCTCGACCTCGCCGCTGGCCGGAACCCCTTCCGACTTCCAATGGAGGAAGAGTTCGCCCTCGCCCTGGTTTTCAATCCGCACCGGCCGGCCATCGAAGGCCTCGAGCGGGACCCGCAGTTCGTCGCGGTTTGCGAATTCCACCGTCTTTGCGCGACCGTTCCATTCGACCCGCCCCGCAATCGGCTTGCGCGTTTCCGCAAACCGCTCCGTGTATTTTCCCATCGCCATGATCGCCATGGCGTTGTCCTGCGTATTCAACCAGCGGCCATTCGACTGCGCCGCCTCCAGCCGGCGAACCAGCGCCGGAATCTCGTTGCTCCCGGGATCGACATCGAGCAGCACCGACAGCAGGAACGCGTTTCCGCGCGTCTGCGACCGCAGGCTACCGTTCGTCTCGAACAGCTCCGTCGTGGCGGAATAACCGCCGAGGCGATCCAGCAGTTCCACCGCTTGCCGCCGTTGGCCGGCGGAGAGCAGCGCGGCAACCACGTTGATCCGCGTGTCGTATTCCAGCACATCCCATTGCTCACGCAACCGATCCACGACGCCATGCTGTGGACGGCCCCCGAGCGCCAGCACGAAGCAGGCGTAGGATGCGTCGTAGTGCTGCTCTTTCTGTTCGATCAACACGTTGCGAACCATCTGCTCGACATGGTTCAGCGCGTCGGACAGCCGGTCGGCGGGAACCTCATAGCCCGCCTTGTCCGCTTCCACCAGAAAGTGCACGGCATAGATGGAGCCCCATTCGTAAACGTCGCCATTGGGCCAGAACGAAAAACCGCCGCTGCCCTTCTGCATCGCGAGGATGCGATAGATGCCTGCATTCACAAACTCGGCCGTTCCATTACGGCCCAGCCAGCCGGGACGCGTCTGCTCCGCCAGCCCGGAAAGATAGAGCAGCGGGAACGATTTCGAGGTCGTCTGCTCCAGGCAGCCGTAGGGATAGTTCAGCAAATAGTCGAGGCTGCCCCCCAGCGTGACGGACGGCATCGACGAGAGCCAAAGCGATGTTTCGCCGGTTCCATCAAGCCAGCCCGAAGGGAGTTCAAGCAGCGCATCCCCTCCAACTTCAATGCGCTCGTTGCCGGTTTTTACGACCAGCGGAGCCGCCGGACGAACCGCGATCTCGATCGGCTCTTCATACCGCTCGCCGCCCATCTCCGCCACAAGCCGGCAAACGGCCTTGCCCGGCGCAGCCTTGGCCTGCAACTGGAACAAAAGGTTGGTATCGCTCCCCGCCGCAACCCAAACCGTCTGCTCCGGATCGTCGCACGCCAGCGGCCCGTCGCAATCGATCCGCACCCGCACCTCGCCGTCATCCTTGCCTTCGTTGTAGACATGGACCGGCACCGTAAACAGATCGTCCGGCGCCAAGAAGCGCGGCAGGCTGCTTTGCACCACCAGCGGGCGCTTCACCAGCAGCGACTGCTCGGCGGAACCGAAGCGCGATGGATCGACGGCGACCGCCATGATCCGCAGCTCGCCCGTGAATTCCGGCACCTCGAACACGGCCCGGGCCATCCCGTTGGTGTCCGTTTCGATGGCCGATGACCAGAGCGCCACCGGTATGAAGCGCCGGGCCTTGATCGGATTGAGCCGCTTGCCGATGGCGGCCAGCATATCGCCGCCGGGCGCGGAGGGGCTTCCGCCAACAAGATCGATGGTCTCCGGCATGAGCCGCGCATAAAGGTCATACAGCTCGACTCCCGGACGGCGCGGCCCGAAAAAATATGCGTAGGGATCGGGCGTGGCAAACCCGGTCAGCATGCAGATCCCTTCGTCGACCGCTGCCAGCACGACTTCGGACGGGCAGCCCGCACCAGCAGAATCCAAAACCTGCACCAGGATCTCCAGCCGCGTTCCGGGCCTGATTTCCTCCGGCAGCTCCAACGCAACATCGAGTTTGCGCTCGGGCTGATCGACCAGCAGCGGTATTCTTCCGGCGGCGCGATGCTGGCCCCAGAGTTCCTCCGGCAGCGCGGGACGAACCACGCTGACCGAGCAGTAGACGTTCGGGCGATACGCCGCTTCGACCGGCA
>CAYOBH010000134.1:0-7493 GCA_964402125.1 uncultured Verrucomicrobiota bacterium | reverse complement strand
CGCCGGTAGATTGTAAATCAAACTGTCCTGTTTTTTCTTCGACCCTCATACCGCCAGCTCCCGGATGAACCTTTCCTCTGCGGTCTCGAAATCCAATATCTTGCGCGGGTAGTTTTGTTGATCCAGTCCTCGACCAGCTGGATCTGCTTTCGGGTGAATCCCGAGATGTCGCATCCCTTTGGGATGAAGCGGCGGATCATCCGGTTGGCGTTCTCGTTGCTCCCGCGTTCCCAGCTCGAGTACGGATGGGCGTAGTAGATGTAGGTGCGCGATCCGCCCGACACCGAGCGTTCAAGGGCTCCCTGGTCAAGGAACTCGCTGCCGTTGTCCGCCGTGATGCTCTTGAAGACCGCGCGGAAAGCCTCCGGCCCCATCTGCCGCTCGATGAGGTTGAGGGCCCGCACGACGGACGACTGGGTCTTGTCCTTGGCTTGTGGATGATCTGCTTGCGCGTTTTTCGCTCCGTGAGGGTGAGCAGCGCCGCCGTCCCCTTGCCCGTTCCGCCGACAACCAGGTCGATCTCCCAGTGGCCGGCCTCGAGCCGTTCCTCGACCTCTGCAGGGCGATCCTCGATGCCATGCCCCGGTTCGACGGCGCGCTTGCGCTTGCGGTGCAGGGTTTTGCGGCCCTTCCGCCGATTGCGCTTCTCCCAGAGCGCCTCGTTGGTCACGCCGGGAACTAGGCCCTTGTCGATATGGTTATAGATGGTCTTGAAGCATACGGCGTGCTCGAAGCCGTCCTTCTCCATGAGTGCGGCCGCCACCTCCGGGGAGTGCCGGTGCACCACGATGTGAAGGTGGAGGCGCTGCGCAAGGGCGGGATTCGTCCCGGGCTTCCGGCCCTTTGCCCGCATGCGATTCCTCGTGGACCCTTTGCCCCCGGACGGCGCTGTAGCGCTCCTCCGCGCTGTATTTTCCGGTACGATGGGTCACCCAGCCGCGCTCCAACTCCCGCCTGACCGTGCGCCCCGGACGGCCTATGCGCTCGCCGATCTCGTTCGGGGAGTACCCCTCCCGCTGGAGGGTTTCGATTTGGATGCGTTCTTCCCAGTTCACGTGCTGTTCCTTCGTCCATTCCTGCTACCTTCTTCCAGTCCCATTGCCGATGCTCCTTTCCTTCGTTTTGGTCGATGGAGAAAAGGTTCATTCTGGCATGGGACTCGGTTTTTAAAAACCGGACAGTTTGATTTACAATCTACCGATAAAAATTACGCCCGGAATATCGTTCCGGGCGCAAACAGACTGATGCAGCAAAGAAGCGCTACACTAAACATTAAACAGAAACTCTATCACGTCGCCGTCTTTTACAATGTATTCCTTGCCCTCCGTGCGAAGCAACCCGGCCTCTCGACAACCAACTTCTCCGCCCTTGACAATAAAGTCGTCATAGGCAATTACCTGCGCACGAATAAAACCGCGCTCAAAATCGGTATGAATCACTCCGGCGGCTTTCGGCGCGGTATCGCCCTGATGAATTGTCCAGGCCCGCGTCTCCTTCGGTCCCTGCGTCAGAAAACTGATTAAGCCGAGCGTACGGTAACCCGTATGAATAATTTTATCGAGTCCGCTCTCCTTCACTCCATATTCCGCCAAAAATTCGGAGCGCTCCTCATCGGACATCCCGTTAAGATCCTCCTCCATCTTGGCACAGATCTTCACGACCTCGGAATCGTGTGCGGCGGCATAGGCCTTAACGGCGAAAACATAGTCATTATCTTCGATCAAACTACCTTCATCGACGTTGCAGCAATAGATTACCTTTTTATCGGTCAAAAACTGCATTTCCTTAAAAATCTGTTTTCCGGCCTCGGAGTCGCGCTCCTCAAACGAATGGGCCATTTTTCCCTCACCCAAGTGGGCGAAGAGCTTTTCAAAGACCGGGAGCGTGGCCGCAATCGCCTTATCCCCGCGCGCCGCCTTCTGCACGCGGCCCAGCCGGTTTTCCATCATCTGGAAGTCGGCCATAATGAGCTCGGCCTCAATAATCTCAATATCGCGCACCGGATTAATCGAACCGTCCACATGCACCACATGGTCATCATCAAAGCAGCGGACGACCTGAAGGATGGCATCGGTTTCCCTAATATTGCTCAGAAACTTATTTCCCAGCCCTTCGCCCTGACTGGCCCCCTTTACGAGGCCGGCAATGTCTACGAAATCGACTGTGGCGTGAGTGATTTTCTTCGAATGGGCCATCTCGGCCAGCCGATCCAGCCGGGGATCCGGAACTGGGACCACCGCCTTATTGGGTTCAATCGTGCAGAACGGATAATTCGCCGCCTCCGCATTCTGTTCGCGCGTCAGCGCATTGAAGATGGTTGACTTGCCGACGTTCGGCAATCCGACAATACCCACACTCAGTCCCATAACTTTATTCCTATGTTGCCTACTGCGCATTTACACCAAAGCCGAAGTTCGGGCAAATACGCAGTACGCAGTAATTTTTCTACTGCTCGTGCGACCGCTGGAGAGCACGCATACGCTCAAGGCGCGCCTTTGCCAACTTTTTCTTTTTGATCGGCATGGTTTTCAACGGCCTTTCCTGAGGCAAAAGTTCCCCGCCCATCGAAGAAGCACCGCCGTCAACATAGATCGTCTGACCCGTAATCTTTTTGGAATACTGCCCCAGCATGAAGACCACAGCATTGGCCACTTCCTTTTTATCATTGATCGTATCCCACGGCAGCGGGCTGATCTTTTTCCACGTACGCGCCAAATGCGCAAAATGGGGAATCGATTTTGCGGCCTTCGTCGTCAGCGGACCCGCCGATACCGCATTCACGCGAACATGCTCACGACCATATTCACGCGCCAGCGCACGCACCAAGGCCTCCAGCGCCGCCTTATTAACGCCCATCCAATTGTAGTAAGGAAACGCCAACTGAGAAGCAAACGACAACGTTACAATCGCCCCTCCGTGGGGCATATGCTCCTGTGCAAACTCAGCAACCGTCGCCAAGGAAACACAACTGATATGAAAACCCTGCTTAATATCCTCAAAACTATTCGTATACACCTTGTCGCCCAGACAGGTTTTCGGATTCGCAAACGCAATCGAGTGCACCACGCCCGCAATTTCACCGATATCTTTAAACAGGTTGCGCACTTCATTTTCGATCGTCACATCGCAATACCGGATGTCCATGGCATCCTTTTCCTCCTGCGAAAGATCCACGCAGCCGCGATCGAAAAAAATCTTTTTCAGGCGTTCATTCTGGCTGGTGTAAATCACCTTACCGCCCATCTCTTCAATCATTTTCCCGGTAGCGTAAGCGATGGAGTCGGTGTTGAGCAGGCCCATCACGACATATGTTTTCCCTTTTTCGATCATTTTTCGCACTCCTTTTTCTCTTGAAGGCGCGCAAACCTATCAGGTTCCCTACGCATTGCAACCCGACAGTGGTATGTTTTTTGCCCCCCAAAAGGAAGCTCTTCTCGCCGCTAATTCCTTCAGCATCAGATCACAGATCAACCTCCCCCAACCCATAACCGCACCCAGCACAAAACACCTACACAACAAGTTAAGAATGTGTGAATTAGGGAGATCAGAGTCTGGTTGTGTCCCAAGGAGAGAATGGTGCCGGAGGTGGGACTCGAACCCACATGACCGAAGTCGCGGGATTTTGAATCCCGTGCGTCTACCGATTTCGCCACTCCGGCTTGAAGCGGGAAAGACGGCGAAGATAGCAAACTACGGACCATTGGCAACTGATTTTAGCGCCAAAAAAGAGAGGCCAAAATAATCCTGTTTACATTGAATATCCGTCACCGATTGCACCGATAGGTGCGGATATTATTGCCCCTGCGAGTAGATAGTTGAATTGACCGCAATGGAACGCAAGGACCACAAAGTCCAAAAATCATTCTGCCCTTAAATCATTTTGCCGAATACATTGCCGGCGTCTACAGCAACTCGTCGTAGCCACCCTTTTTACGCAGGGCGACAACCATCTGTTTAATGTCCTGCGCACGATCTTTAGGGCAAACGAGGGTTACCCCCTCTGCCTGTACGATGACCACATTATCAAGCCCAATCACGGCGGTGAGGCGATCCTTCGAGAACACAATGTTACCCGAAGCATCCAGCATTTCTACCGACCCAACGGCGGTGTTCCCTGCCGCGTCCTGCGGAAAATGGCTTTGAAGCGCCGGCCAAGAGCCGACGTCGTCCCACGCGAAAGTACCGCAGGCCATGACAATGTTATCTGCTTTTTCCATAAGCGCATAGTCGACTGAGATTTTACCGAGCGCGGGATAGGTTGCGGCCATGCCGTCGTCAATTTTTCCATCGAGCGCATAGAGCGAGAGCACATTCATCAGTCTGTGCATTTCCGGGCAGTGTGCTGCAAAAGCCTTTTCGAGTGAACGCACCGACCAGATAAACATGCCGGAGTTCCAGTAAAATTTTCCGGTGGAAAGATATTCCGCCGCCGTTGCTTCGTCGGGCTTTTCCACAAAGCGGTCTGCCTTGCGAAACGCTACGCCCTCCGCTGAACCAAAGGGGGCCCCCATTTCGATATAGCCGAAGCCGGTGGCGGGGAAAGTCGGCTGAATGCCGATGGTTACGAGAATATCATTCTGCTCGGCCAAATCCATTCCGCCTTTAAGCGTGGAGGAAAAGAGATCGAGATCCCCCATTACCTGATCGGCCGTGAGCACCGCAAAAACACCGTTTTCGTCGCGCGCCTTCACCAGCGCTCCGCCGCAAGCCACCGCCGCAGCGGTATCGCGTCCAATCGGCTCGCCGATCACATTTCCCGGCGGAAGTTGCGGAGCCGCCTTCTGTGTGGCTTGAACCAGATCTGCGTTCGTGACCACAAATACATTTTCCGGAGGAACCAATCCTTCCAGCCGATCCACCGCCTGCGCAATCAGCGGCTTATCGCCCACGAGCGCAAGCAACTGCTTGGGATGTCTTGAAGTGCTGAGAGGCCAAAAGCGCTCTCCTTTTCCACCTGCCATGATGACTGCGTAACGCCCTGCCATTTTAAACCCTCGTCATTAGATCTGCTTAACCGCCTTGACCATTTCACCAACGAAGCTCGCGGCTTCTGCGCGGCCTTGGGAGTTGTGCGGATTATTATGAAACCGATTTACAATCGCGCTTCCGACAACCACGGCGTCGGCAAGTTTAGCAGCATCAGCGGCCTGTTGCGGCGTCCCGATTCCGAACCCTAGCGCCAAGGGATGGTTGGTACGATCCTTGACCCGCTGCATCAGCGCCGCTGCCCCCTCGGCAATGCGGTCCTGCACACCGGTCACCCCTTCGCGGGAGACGCAATAGATAAATCCGTTGGCGCGCTTGACGATCTTTTCGACCCGCTCATCCGGCGTAGTCGGCGTTACCAACTGAATGGCGTTGAGCGCGTTATTCGACAGCGCCTTTCGGTATGGACCCGCCTCCTCAAACGGAAGATCGAGCAGCAGAAATCCATCTATTCCCGCCTGCGCCGCCGCCTGCATGGATACCTCAAAACCTCGGGAGATCAGCGGATTCATGTAGGCATAAAAAATCATCGGCAGCTCACTCCGCGCGCGGATTTTTGCCACACATTCCATTGCGCCGTCAAACGTTGCTCCGGCGTCCAGCGCACGGGTAGCGGATTCCTGATTCACCCGTCCGTCGGCCAACGGGTCAGAGAAGGGCAGCCCCAGTTCCACCAGATCAACCCCGGCGTCTTCCAACCGCAGCACAATATCAACGGTATCTTCAAGACAGGGATCTCCAGCGGTAAGATAGGCAATGAAGCCCTTTTCGCCCTTCGACCTCAACTCATCAAATGTACGATCAACCCTTGTTTTTTTCATGCGCATTCCCGGTTTAAAAGTGAGCCGCGCATTCTACGCAAAAAGCGACCTATTGAAAGCACAACCACAAAAAAGGGGGCTTCTTTCGCCTCCAAACAACCGTACAACATTTAGGACAATCAGAAAAAACAGCGAACTAATTTTGTAAAATGTTGATCACGTTTTATTAATGAAACACACGCAGCCAGCGGATTTTTATATGAATGCTATGCCGTTTGCCTTAAAAATCAGACTCAACAGAACCTCCGCTTGCTATTTCGCCTCTCTCCCTGTTACAAGGGCACACATGAATACCGTTATCTTAAAAGAGCTTCGACATCACGGTCCCTTTACGCTGCTGGGCGCAGGCTTCGGCGTGATCGTGCTCCTTCTGCTTCAGCACTTTGTTCCCGGCGCACTTGACAGCGAGCGCGCGAAATCGCTGTTTGAATTTTCGCATCCACTGCATGTTTTTTTGAGTGCCATGGTCACTGCGGCGATGTTTTGGAATTATCGAGGACGACCCAAGCACAGCAAAACGGGCATGATGGCCGTTGTCGCCGTTGGTTATGTGGGCTCGATCGGCATTGCCACGCTGAGCGACTGTCTGGTCCCCTACTGGGGCGAACTCCTAATAGGTATGGAACATGCCCATCCGCATCTCGGGATTATTGAAATGCCGCTGATCATCAATCTGGCCGCGTTACTCGGCATTGGCAGTGCCTTTTTTTGCAGGCAGACCTATTTTTCGCACGGCGGCCACGTTCTGCTCAGCACGGCGGCTTCGCTGTTTCATATTATTCAGGCAAAGGGCGATGCATTTACTATTGCCGAAGGCGTGCTCATCGTGCCCTTCCTCTTCGTGGCGGTTTGGTTCCCCTGCTGCTTGAGCGATATTGTTTTCCCGCTGGCCTTCAACAAAAAATCCGCCGAGGGGTAGCGCGCCCAATTTACTCCGCCGCCATATCGGCCAGCGTCAACTGACGCAGCACTCCAACCATCGAACCGTTGACCTTTTTCCAACTATGGCTGACCCGACAATTGCGCTTGCATCCCTCTGCGCTGGAACAATCGGTGATCGCCAGCGGCCCTTCGACCGCTTCAATCACCTCCGCCGCAGAAATCTGATTGGCCGGACGCGCCAGCGAATAGCCGCCCTTACTGCCCTGATGCGACTTCAAAATGGCTCCCTGAGTCAGAATCTTAAGGACCTTACTGACCGTGGGCAGCGGAACATTCAACGACTTCGAAAGATCCTTGGCGTTGTGCAGACGGCCTTCCTCTTGTGTCGCCATATGAACCAGCAGGAGAAAACCATAATCACTGATTTTAGTAATTCTAAACATTTCGTAAACCCCTCAATACCAGACCTGAAAGGTCTTAAATTGAACGCCAAGCTACCAAATGACTAAGCGAGCGCAAGCAAAATAATACCACTTTTAGTGCTATTTAATCTGTGAGGAGAAAACCCATTTTGAGGCATCAAAACAAGAGTACAGGTTACTCACATTTACGAAGAACCTTAGATGGCTGATTTCCAAAAAAAAAAAAAAACCGTTGGGGAAACCCCAACGGTTCAAAACTGGCGGAAAGGGGGGGATTCGAACCCCCGGTACAACTTACGTCGTACAACGGATTAGCAATCCATCGCCTTAAGCCACTCAGCCACCTTTCCGCGCTAAAATGAGGGGGGAAGATAGTTAACCG
>CAYOBH010000133.1:0-7656 GCA_964402125.1 uncultured Verrucomicrobiota bacterium | reverse complement strand
CGGGTTGGCGGATACATGCCTTTGTTTTGATGGGGAATCACTATCATTTACTGCTTGAGACGCCAGAAGCAAATTTAGTGACGGGGATGAAGTGGCTTCAGGGCACCTATACTCAGCGGTTTAACAGCCGTCATAAGCAGTGGGGGCATTTGCTGCAGGGGAGATATAAGGCATTGCTGGTTGATGGATCGGGTGGAAATTATTTTTTGACAGTGAGCAATTATATTCATCTGAATCCGGCCCGAGTGGCGGGCTTTGATTTTCAGGCGCAGAAGCTTGAGGATTATCGCTGGAGCAGTTTTCCTCTGTATAACGAACCTTCGAAGCGCCCGAGTTGGTTGTGCGTAAATCGAACCTTGGGGTGTTTGGGTCTGGAAGATACGCCCAGCGGTCGACGAAGTTACTGGGAATATATGCAGAAGCGAGTTGATGAATTGGCTGAAAGTGATAATCCCGAAGAACGGGATTCGAATTGGTCGAAGATTCGGCGGGGTTGGTATTTGGGGACGGATCAGTTTAAGACGGATATGCTGGAACGGATCGAGGAGCTTTCGGGTAAAAGGGAATCGTTTTCCGGCGACGAAGTCCGCCTGCATAATGAATACGAAGCAGAGCGATTGTTTCAACGTGGTCTGGAAATATTGGAGCTGACAGAAGAAAGCTTGTTGAAATTGAGAAAAGGAGCGGATGAAAAAGCGCTTTTGGCTTGGTTGATCCGCAGACGTTGCACGGTGTCAAATACGTGGATTGCCGAGCGCCTTGAAATGGGACGAGCAGATTGTCTGTCGAGATATCCGAAAAGGATTGATGAAACGAAAGACAGAGAGTTGATCAACAAACGAGAGCAGTTGCGCAAAATTACTAAATTACGGGACTGACCCCTCGGGGCCGCTTTCAAAGAAGTCAAAGCAGGGAGAGTGCGTCGATGTCGATGGTGCAGGAGACGCCTTTGGGCATTTTGAATGCGCTCCAGACGTGGCGGATGGGTTTGCTCATTTTAACGGTATGCTCGCAGCGCAGCATGATTTGGTAACGGTAAAGGCCTTTTGCGCGGGCAAGCGGCGCAGGCATCGGCGGGGAATGCTGGACGGATTCGGGAAGGAGCGGCTTCAGCCGTTCGAAAAAGCGGTCGGTCGCGCCAGCAACTTCCATTTCATTTGCGCCTTTGAAGGTAAGCAGCACCAGATGCGAAAAGGGCGGATAGGCCATTTCCTTACGAAATTCGAGGTCCTGTGCAGAGAATCCGTTATAGTCGAGGCTGCGCGCGGCCTGAATGGCGGGATGGTGCGGCGTGTAGGCCTGTACAATCACTTCGCCCGCTTTTTCGCCGCGTCCGGCGCGTCCGGCAACTTGGGTGAGGAGCTGGAAGGTGCGCTCGCCCGCCCGGAAATCGGGGACGTGCAGCGACATGTCGGCATAGAGTACGCCGACGAGCGTGACATTGGGGAAGTCGAGCCCCTTGGCAATCATCTGCGTGCCGAGGAGGATATCGATTTTGCCGACGCGGAAGTCGTCGAGCACCTTGCGGTAGGAATCTTTTTTACGCATCGTGTCGGAATCCATCCGCGCCACTTTGGCGGAGGGGCACAGCTTTTCGAGCACCTCTTCGATGCGTTCGGTTCCCATGCCGGCATATTTAAAGTCCGGGTCGTTGCAGTCGGGGCAGCAGTTCGGGACGGCCTTTTCCGCGCCGCAGATGTGGCAGAGCAGTTTGTTCGCGCGTTTGTGGTAGGTCATAGAAACGCTGCATTCCGTGCATTCGGCCACATAGCCGCATTGTTCGCATTGGAGCGACGATGAAAATCCGCGGCGGTTGAGAAAGAGAATCACCTGCTCGCGGTTGTCGAGGCGTTCATAAATACCTTGGACCAGCTCGCGCGAAAAGATATGCGCTCGCCCTTCCTTCTCGGCCTCGATCCGCATGTCGACAATCCGCATCAGCGGCATAGAGCGGTTGTCCACACGTTGCAGCATTTCGGCCAGCTCATAGCGCCCGGTCTGTACATTGTTGAACGATTCCAGCGACGGCGTTGCGGAACCGAGGACCACGCAGCAGTTTTCCAAGTGACCGCGCATTACGGCCACATCGCGGGCGTTGTAGCGAGGCGATTCGTCCTGCTTATAGGTCGGTTCGTGCTCCTCGTCGACCACGATGAGTCCGACGTTTTCCACCGGGGCAAAGAGCGCCGAGCGCGCGCCGATGGCAATATGCGCCTCGCCGCTGCGGATACGGTGCCACTCGTCGTGCCGCTCGCCCTCGGAGAGGCTGGAGTGCAGGACGGCCACGCCGTCGCCGAAGCGTGCGCGGAAGCGGTCGACGGTCTGCGGCGTGAGCGAAATTTCGGGCACCAGCACGATCGCCCCTTGGTTTTGTTCCCGCGCGTGCTGGATGGCCTGGAGATAAACCTCAGTTTTCCCGCTGCCCGTTACGCCGTGAAGCAGCACGGTGCCCGGCGTTGAGCGATCCATGGCCGAGCAGATGGTCTGCAGCGCGGTTTTTTGTTCAGGCATCAGCGGTAGCGGTTCTGTTCGGAGCAGGGTCAGCCCGGCGTGCGGATCGCGCTGAATGGTCGATTCTTCGATGGTGACGCGTCCGTTTTTTTCAAGGGTGCGGATCGGCGATTCCGAGCAGCCCGCCCGCTCTTTCAGCTCGGTGAGTGCCATCGGCCCAAACTGCCTGAGGAGTTCGATGACGGTTTGCTGTTTTTCGGGCAGTTTGATTGTAGACGGAGCATCTTGCTCCGGTGTGCACCTCTCCGTAGATGGAGCTTCCAGCTCCGTTGTGTACGCTGAGCAGGCCTGCTTATGTGAGACAACGGAGCAGGATGCTCCGTCTACGCCTTGGTGCACGCCGGAGCAAGATGCTCCGTCTACGCCTTGGTGCACACCGGAGCAGGATGCTCCGTCTACGCCTTGGTGCACGCCGGAGCAAGATGCTCCGTCTACGCCTTGGTGCATAACGGAGCAGGTGGTTGCGCCGGATAGAAGCAAGCTTCCGTCTACATTGGAGGGTGCATTTACACGCAGCGAAACGATCAGCTGTTTCTTGTGTTTGGCGCCGCGTTTACGGACGGCGCTGGGCAGTACGGTGCGGACGGCGTGCTCGATCGGCGCGCAGTAGTAGTCGGCGATCCAATAGGCGAGTTTCATGATCGAGTCGGGAATGAGCGGTTTTTCCCCGACGACACCCGCGATCTCTTTGAGCTTGTCGCCGTAGGACGAGTGGTCGGTTAACCCGACCACAAAGCCGCGCAGTTCGCGCCCGTTGAAGGGGACAACGACCTGCGAACCGACCTTAATCTGGGCACGCAGGTGCGCCGGAATCCGATAGTCGAATTCCCGGTCCAGCGATATCTCTACCACCACTTTTGCAATTGAGGCCATTCGGGGAGAGTAGTTTGCCGGGCCCGTTCCTTTCAAAGCAAATTTTGAACGCAACGCATGAAGCCGTTTCTAAAGCGACATATTTGGCATATAAACCATCAACAAGGAGAAAAATGATGATGAAAGCAAAACTCTGGATGTCGGGGATGCTCGCTGTTGTTCTGTTTGTTGGCTCAGCGCATGCACTCGATATCGAAACGATGAAGGAGACCGGCAGTGCATTCACAAAAATTGCCAAGGAGGCGTTGCCTGCGGTGGTCTTTATTGACGTGGGAAGCACGATTCAGGTGGTTCCGCAGCGCGGATACAATGATCCGTTTGGGCGGGGGTATGGATCGCCTTACGGCGCGCAGCCGCGAACCTATCGTCAGCAGGGGCAAGGATCCGGGTTTATCATTTCAAAGGACGGTTATATTCTGACCAACAACCATGTGGTCAGAAACGCCGATCAGATTCAGGTGACGCTGGGCGACGGACGTACGTTTAAGGCCACGCTGGTAGGCACCGATCCAAAAACAGAAGTGGCGCTTATTAAGATTGAGGACGACGAGGACTTTCCGTTCCTGACGCTTGGAGATTCCGACAAGCTGGAGGTCGGCGAATGGGTTTTAGCGGCCGGAAATCCGTTTGGTCTTTCGCAGACGATTACCGCCGGGATTGTGAGTGCGAAGGAGCGCAGCGAGGTCGGTATTTCGGACTATGCAAACTTTATTCAGACCGATGCGGCCATCAATCCGGGCAATTCAGGCGGCCCGTTATTGGACATTGAGGGCAAGGTGGTGGGAATCAATACCGCCATCTACACGGAGACCGGCGGATACATGGGGATTGGATTTGCACTTCCGATTAATCAGGCGATTGCGGTCAAGGATCAGCTGATGGACGGCGGTACCGTTCGTCGCAGCCTGCTGGGGATTGCAATTCAGGAGGTGGACGCTCAATTGGCGGAAACCTTCGGACTCGAAGAAACCCGCGGTATTCTCATTTCGGAGGTGATGGAAGATTCCGCCGCCGAAGAGGCTGGACTTAAGGCGGGCGATATTATTGTGGAGCTCAACGGCCGGAGCACCGGGAAGCTCGCTTCCTTCCGAAATCATATAATTTCGTTTGCACCGGACACCCAGATTGAACTGAAGATTTTCCGCGATGGAAAATACATAACAGTGAGTGCAGTAACGAAGGCGATGGAAGAGGATTTCAGCAATGCAATCGGGGCCAATATGGCCAAAGAAAAACTGGGGCTGACGGTGGAAGATGCGGAAGCGCAGACCTCAGGACGACGAGCCAGTGGCGGCGTGGTTGTGGCTGACGTTGAAGAGGATAGCCTCGCGGCGAGGGCCGGTATTCAGGTTGGCCAAAGGATCATGAGTGTCAATCGCCAGCGGGTGGACAGTGCGGAAGCGTTTTATGAAGCGGTGGAAGAAGGCATCGAAAGCTCGAGAATACTGCTTCAGGTTTCCGATGGCCGAAGCGCCCGCTTTGTTGTGATTATGCTGGAGTAGTTCCAAAAGGAGAGACCGCCTGAAGGATAATTAAATTAATCAATTCCCTTGTCCGGATAAAATCGGTTAATTTCTCCGGTCAGCACATGAACAAGGAGAGCACTTTGGATCGGATTAAACGGGCAAGGGAAGTAATGGATCAGGAAATTGCCGGCATCGAGAAGGTGAAGAATAAACTCGGTGACGAATTTCTTCAGGCGGTCGATGCTATTCTGAAAGTTATCGCGGGCGGCGGTAAAGTGGTGGTGACGGGTGTCGGGAAAAACCTGCACGTCGGTAACAAGATTGCCGCCACGCTCACCAGCACGGGAACACCCGCCGTGGTGATGCATCCTATTGAAGCCATGCACGGCGATTTCGGGATTCTCTCTGAGCGCGATATCCTGTTGGCTATGAGTTATTCCGGGGCCTCCGAAGAACTGATCGCGCTCCTCCAGCCGGTGAAACGGATGGGCGTTCCGATCATTGCGCTCACGGGCGAAATGGTGAGTCCGCTCGCAGAGCACAGCGATATCGTCCTGTCGGTCAAGGTGGAAAAAGAGGCCTGTCCGTTCAATATGGCGCCGACCACCAGCACGACCGCTACATTGGCACTGGGCGATGCGCTGGCCATGGTGCTGCTCGAAGCGCGCGGTTTCCGGATCGAAGACTATGCCAAGCTCCATCCCGGCGGAGCGATTGGCCGTACCCTGCTCCTGCGCGTGGAAGATGTGATGCGCACCGGCGAGCGCTGTGCCACCGTTTTTTCGGGCAAGCCTGTGCGCGAGGCGCTGATTGCCATGACTCACGCCAAGGCGGGTTGTGTCTCCGTCATCAAAGAGGATCGGACCCTGGTCGGAATCATGACCGACGGCGACCTCCGGCGCCACCTGATCGCAACGCCCAACTTGGTTGAACGGTCCATTGACGATGTCATGACCGCCAATCCCATCACGCTGCGCAAAGAGATGCTCGCGCTTGAAATCCTGAATATCTATGAAAAATACAACATCGACGACCTCATTGTGGTTGATGCGGAAAACAAATTTATCGGTGCGGTGGATATTCAGGATATGCCCAAGCTGAAAATCCTGTAGTGCCATCGGTGCTGTACCGATGAAACAGGGCGTTTTTGTGGAGCGGAAAACGGGGGGTTATGAATGGAATTCATTATCATTGTTATTGTCGTGATCCTGATCTTTTCGAAGATATCGGCAAAAGCCACGGGAGATAAATGGAGGAGTGCCGCAAATCAGCTTAACCTCCGATATGAACCGGGAGGAATGGGAGGTGTGGGCTCCATCCACGGTTCGCTGAATGGAAACCGCGTTGCGGTGACCGTTTTAACACAAAGAAGTCGGAACTCTTCCCAGTCGTACACGCAGTACTCCATGAATTATCGGAATTCGATTCCGGTTGAGATGAAGATTGTGCGCCAGGGAATATTTCATGAACTCGGCAAGGCCTTTGGAATGCAGGATATTCTGACGGGGAACCCCGAGTTCGATTACCAATTACTTGTGAAGGGGGCCGATACACAGCGCGTGCGGGGTATTCTTTCAACCCCAGTGCAGGACGCGATCATCGACCTGCTGTCCAGTTTTGATGATATGACGATTACGGACAGCCATATTGAAGCAGTTAAGTCCGGCACAGAAAGCGACTCCGTCGTGATCATTCAAACGCTCCGACGACTCGAAGAGTTTTGCGAAATCATCATGGAGGCGGACGAAAAATCCTTCGACAATCTGTATGCGACTGATTCGGAGAACGAGGAAAAATCAGAGGAAGAGCCGGAAATTGAGCCCTCTGAAACTCCGTATATTCCGTCAATCACAGTGGATCCGTTCGTCATACCCAATCCTGTGGTGGTAACGGAGGAGCTGCCTGATTTTGTTGAAGCAGAGGAGCCGCCCGAGTTTTCAGAAAAGACGGTGCGCGAGGAAGAAGCGACGGATGTTTCTCGGGCAGCAAAAGAGCTGCAGGAGATCGCCCGCCAGCTGTTTGTTGATCCCGAGAATTCCATGCTGACCTCGAGTCAGTTTGATGAACGCTTCAAGGGTATTACTGTTACCGGAGCAGCGAAAATGGAGCATCTTGCCAGATTCAGCTACGATCCTGTTTTTTCCGGAACCAAAGGGGTGAAAGCATCCTTCGACCTCTGCACATTGGATGGAACCTATTCCAAAATCAGAGTGAGTGCGGAGGTGATGTATCCTGAGGATCAGTATGAGCGGTTAAGCGCGCTTCAGGCGCAGACGATTCCCATTAACGGGACACTCGTTGCATACAATTCCATCACGCATCGTTTGTATCTTGCCGCGCAGTAAGCCTCATGCCGGTAGTGTCGTGGCGGTTTGCCGGAATGTCCTGAGCGCGTTGTAGTGTCGCCTCTGTCAGGCGAAATCGGCTCACAGAGCCGACGCTGCAATAAACGCCTGTGGGGTTTTGAAACAGAGAACCGAGCAGATGAACCGCAAAACACCCGAAATTGCGCGAAAGGAATGGCGTTCGGTGTTTATATGACGAGATATCGCTTCTCCTTTCAGAGTCGTATGATGGAGGAGTTCCGGGAAGGTCGATGAGAATGTAGTAACGCGCGTTGAAATTTGGCTTTTTATTGGGGTCGGTTGGGTTGTTGGTGAATTTTCATGAGATGAGGTTGCTCGATGGCCTGCACCGTTTGATGTTGCCGGGAGCCAACACGTAACTTCGTTTTCTTGGTTTTCTTCTGTAAAAAACAGAAATGAAAATGAATTCAGGTTTACAGAAGGAAACGAAGAGAACGAAG
>CAYOBH010000132.1:0-7661 GCA_964402125.1 uncultured Verrucomicrobiota bacterium | reverse complement strand
AAGAGCCGGTCGTCCGAAGCACCTACGGAAAGATTTTTTCCGATTACGAGGTCGACATTGTTTTCGCCGGCCACGACCACACCTACGCGCGCTCCAATCCCATCAAGATTGGAACCGATTCGGCCATTGAAGCCATCGACTACAGTCCCACTCCCAACGGCACGATCTATTCGATCGCGGGCGCGACCGGTCCCAAGTTCTATGACGCCACGGACGAACGGTCGGCGCAGTATTACCCCTTCAGAACCACAACGATGTTGGAAATGGAGCCGGGGGTGTTTGTTAATGTCAAAGTGACCTCCGAAAAGCTGGTTGTTGAAGCCGTTCGCGTTGCCGGAACAAACACCCGGCAAGAAGAGGTTCCCCAAGTAAAATTGGATTCATACGAGGTTATGGCGAAGAGAACCTTTTCAAAGGCAGCGCAATAGGGGATTGGAAGGTTCTGTCTGTTCGGCTCTATTTCATCCGAATGCACTGCGCATTGGGGTTGGGGCCTCCAGAGCATATTAACGATTGAAATTCCGCCGAAAAATTGTGGGTGGGATTGGTTGAAAACGTTGACTTCCAAGTTTTGAACCTCGCTGCGCGTCCCGGCACGGCTGGAAGGGCGTTTCCCGTTCCAGCCCTACAAAAACGCGGGCTTCCAGCCTTCGATGGGCAGGCAAGTAGCTCGGCCTTCAGGCTGTCCGAAAAATACATCCGGGGACACGCTGAAGCATGAACTACAAACGGATTGCAAATAACGAATGGAGGGCGAGGCTCCGTCTCCTCAAATGCGCACTATATCGCGGGCATCCCTGCCTGCTTATCTTAATAGCAGCATTTCGGCTCACAGAGCCGACGCTACAACTTTGCACATCGTAGCGACCTGCCCGTCGCGTGGTCCAAACAGAGAATCGATTAGATCGATCCCTAAACAGCCGGAATTCCGCGAAAAGGGTCGACCAAAAATCCGAGGCGCGGAAGGTAAGATCGCGGTTTCTGCGAATATATGCATAAGGGTTTGATTCTTGTCTCTTTTTGCGTTTCTATGTTTGCAAAAGGAGACGTGGTGGAACACCCGACCCTTTTCATGAAGGAAATGTTTACATGTTAGGCTTGGCACCTTTTTTTGGACGGACTGGAAATAGCATCATGAAGAGAAAACTACATACCCTTACCTTAGTGCTTGCGATCGCGGGCACCAATGCCTGCAGCTCCAACTCAACCCATTCCGGCCCGTACAACTTAGACGATCCCGACGCGCGTTATTCGCTTCCGGTCCTCTTGAAGGAAATCTCGGCACTGGCCTATCTCGATCCGACAAACCTGCTCTGCGTCCAAGATGAACTCGGTGAACTCTTTGTCTATAACCTAAAATCGCGCGATATTACCAACAGATTCCCGTTTGGCGGAATCGGCGACTATGAGGGGCTAGCCATAGCCGATGACACCATCTACGTGCTGCGGGCCGATGGCCTGCTTTTTGAGATCAAGGGCCATTCTTCTTCGCTTTCGACTACGGCCTATACGACTGGAATTTCCGCCAAGGACAACGAGGGGCTATGCTACGACCCGGCGAAAAAACGCCTGCTGATCGCTTCCAAGACCCGAAGTGGAAAAGAAGGCTCCTCCAAGAACAAGCGATTCATCCATGCATTCAACCTCGAGACCAAGACCCTTGAACAGGATCCGGCATTCATTTTCGATCTCGAAGAACTCGCACAGAAAGCCAAGGACGCGGGCATGAGTATTCTTTCTGAGAATAAGAAAAAGCAGGCCTTCCTCAAGCTGAGCCCCTCCGCCATCGGCATCCATCCCATCACAGGACATCTTTATCTCTTGTCGGGACCAAACTATCTGATGCTCGTTTTCGACGAGACCGGAAGCCTGGTTCAGATGGAGCAGCTCGATCCGAAAGCCTTCAACCAAGCCGAAGGAATCACCTTCGACCCTGACGGCACGCTCTACATCTCCAACGAGGGTACCGAAAATAAGCCCGGAACAATCCTGAAATTTGATATGAAGGTTCCCGCCCAACCATTGCCGCAATCTGAAACCCAGATATAAACGATTGGAGGTATTATCTCCATGGCCATTCCCACTTCACGCACTAAAGTAGAAGCCGACATCAGGATCGACACCGGGCGTTGCACCGGATGCGGACGTTGCGTGTCCGTGTGCAAATCGTTCTGTCTTGTGCTGAAGGATCATAAAGTGGCGCTGAGTGGAACATCGCTCTTCGGCTGCGTTGGTTGTGGTCATTGCATGGCCATTTGTCCCGCCGGAGCCATCACCATCCACGGCAGGGAATTGTCGCCAGACGATCTGTACGACAGTCCACCCCCGGAAGCCGCCGCCACCTATCCACAGTTGACGGCGCTGCTCGAACGCCGAAGAAGTATCAGGGAATATGAGGACAGACCTGTCGAAACGCCCTTGATCGAAGCCATTTTAAATGCCGCGCAAACCGCCCCCATGGGTCTGCCGCCTTCCGATGTCAACGTTGTGGTGTTCGACAGCCCGGAAAAGAGCAGGGCTTTTGCCCAAGATTATATGACGCTCTTGAAGAGCCTACGCTTTATGACGTCTACATTCTTTTTGGCAATGATGCGCCCATTTTGGGGTAAATCCAACGATGAGTTGTTCAGGGGCTTTATCAGTCCCTTGTTTAGCATGGTTATCGACGACATGGAGAAGGGGCGAAACAACATTACCTACGATGCGCCCCTTCTGTTTTATTTTTACGGATCCCCCTACGCCGATCCGGCCGACGCCTTGCTGGCTGCCACCTATGCCATGCTGGCCGCCGAGTCCATGGGTTTGGGCACCTGCATGCTGGGTGCCATTCATCCGTTGATTCAATATGGCGCCAAGGCCAAGAAATTCAGGGAGAAATACGGCATTGTCTGTAAAAGTCGGGAGGGTCTTTTCCTGGCCGTTGGATATCCGGCCCTCAGCTACAAAAAGAGCCTGAAACGAACGTTCGCCTCCATTCACTACTAGGCGCTGCAGCAGTGACACGATCAATATGCCAAGGTGCAAAGTAGGCGACGGTTGCCGCAGCTCCTTCATGCCCTTGTATGTTTCTCCAATCGAATCAATACAGGTAGGGAAAAAGCATTTCGAGAATGGGCGCTCAGTCGTGAGCATCTATTCCTTTATTGTTGGGCGATATTTTATTTATTCTCGGGAGTAACGAGAGGTGGTACAGAAAGCAAATCTGTGCCTCCTTCAGAACTGCGTTCAGACATATGCACGGAACGGATATCGTCTACGGTTATGTAGCAGCGTGGGTCCGCACGTTTTGCGATACGCATAACGCGTGACACATCTCTACGTTTTACCTGTATGAAAAGCAATTGGACAGTGCCATCGCGACCACTTCCATCAAAGACGGTCACCCGACAGTTTTCGTCGCGCAATTGCTGAGCAAGAATGTGTCCAGAAGTAGAGAACACCCTGACAACTTGTTCGCCTATTTTCAAAAATCCTTCAATAGTCATGCCAACAAATGTGCCTGTCGCAAAACCCAGCGCGAAGGCAAGTGAAGTGAGAGGATCTTGAATGGATGACATGACCCGAGATACCGCATAGACCCATATCAGTGCCTCGAAAAAGGCAATAAGAAACACATAGAGTTTTCGGCCGCGAATAATGAGCGCATGGCGAATGGTTCCAAGCCCTACATCGCACACACGCGCAATGAAAACCGTTATGGCGACAACAATGCTGGGGTCGGGCATATAATAACCTCAATCTGTTTTGTAAGTATTCATCTGAATATAATGGCACCTGTCACGGAAGAATGTCTCCTGCCGATTCCGGGTAAAGGGGTCAGGTAAAGGGGTCGGCCGCCTAATTCGTAAAGGGATCAGGCCGCCTAATTCGTCATTTTGCTTTTCAGATTGCATAATGCTCCGTCTTCCGATTGGTCCACTTCTCGAATATAGCGGGAAAAATTCGATGTGACACCCATTTTAAGGCGTTGCGTAATCCACTCGACCCGTACACTGGTGTTTTTGCGGATGTACCATGCGATGACCTTCTTACGATCATCTCCCTTCTTAAGTATCCGCAAATCCTCTTCGTTGATGCCGAACCGGTTCAAGCCCTGCTCAACGAGCTGTTCAGCCCGTTGCTCATCATGCATGCGGATCTCCTCACCCATAAAAGAGTCCCGCCGCTTTCCAGATACCGCTGCATCCAGTACACCTTGTACTCGCAGGCGGAATTCATCGCTTCCATACGCCCATCCCCGCCAAATTTTCTGCCACTGTTCATCGGCCTTCATCGGATCGTTGCTATCTACCATATCCAGAATACGTTGTTTCATATAGTTGCGATAGCGACAACGCCCGGATGTATCATCATTCAGTCCATGAGAGGACAACACCCGTTTGACCGAGAGAAAAGAGGGGCGTTTGGCGGGTCTCATCAGGCCGAAATAACTGCTCCACTTGAAATCCGTTAACGATCCGGCGACCAAATCAAACGCATGTGCTCGTGCCGGGTTTAAATGAATATAATCGGCAACGGTTCGGAAATACTCGCCTTGATCGACGGGCAACGCCTTATACCGTCCCTGAAAAAGATGCCCCCAAACCCTGTGCCTCGCATTGAACCGTTGTGTATAGGTGCTTTGAAGCCACTGCATACCATCCACCAGATTCGGCTCCGGAGTCTCCAGCAGAAGATGGTAGTGGTTGCCCATCAGAACAAAAGCATGAATCAGCCACCCGTTTCGTTCCGAAACCTCTGCGAGCGTGTCCAGAAACCGCTCATTATCCTTTGCATCCCTAAACACCGATTGCTGATGATCCCCTCGGCACATCACATGATAGGTTGCCCCCGCAAATTCAGCTCGTGGTTTTCTCGCCATGTAAGGTAACTAAACAGTAAAAAAAGCCCTCGTCAATCAAAATGACGAATTAGGCGGCCTGGCACCTTTTCGGTAATCCTGACCCGCTTGGGAATCAGACGACGCCTTCAAAACGGGCGTTGTCCAAGTAGGCTCAATGTTCTGGTTTGAAATCTTTTATATTGATTGTTAATTTATCAACTACTTCCGTTTTATCTGTGCCCCATGGGAGAGATTCTGTTCTTTCAGTTTCTGAAATGGAAACAATTTGGATGAAATCAGAATCATCTTTGACGACTTTATCTCTATCTGAATCATAAATATAGATCTCAGGTTTTTTGCCCATCACTATTCCTCTGGGATCTTGATCTTCTACCTCGATTATGATCTCTGCTTTATAATCTAATCCGATTCCTCCAAGGGGAGGGATGATCCAAAACAAACCACCTCTTCTGAATCCATATGCATTAATCTCAAACTCTCCATCCTCTGTTACTTCGACTGTTTCTTTTTGCCTGTGCTCCTCATCAGTTTTGGATTCATCTAAGATTCGCTTCATGTGGCGATAATCGTAAGGCTGAATCGTGTAAACACTAGCTTGACGATCCAATCTTCCAACAATTTGGAGTCCAGGTGAAACATAATCCATTGGTCCTGCGCAACCTGCCAGAATGATGATTAATAACAATGGGATGACTTGTTTCATTTATTTGTTTCCAACGATTAGGGTTTTATCCCTCCTGCTTCTCACAAATATCCTCATGACCGAAGCAGGTTAAAAGCAGGAGGATATGAGGGTGCCCGCAAGGTGCCATCTTGATGTTGGACTGAGCCGCAGACAGAGCTGGAACACGGGACACCCAACCTATCTATGAGGATCGTATGGTCCCCTCGCCGATGTTTCAATTCTTTTTATCGGCATCTTTTCAAGGAATCGAGGATTTTGGTCGTGGAATTTCAAAGTCGGGATGGAGTAGTGCAGATAGAAATTACAGGGCGCGAAGGGTCGAAGACCTTCGCGTCGAGCTTCCGGACGTGGTCAGGCGGAACGGCCTAGTCAAACGTTCAGTCCCGAATGGCACTTAGTTAAGGCCTTTTTGCTCTTGTAGGGCGGGAATGGTTGAAAACCTTCCCGCCGCAGCCCAACGGGCTGAAATCGTCGCCAAGTCATTGCAATTAAAGGACACATGCCGAGCCGAGCGATTGAGGCTGGACGCGAAGCGAGGCTTGAGGCACGAAAGCAACGAACGAAGTGAGTGGCAACATTTCGAGGACTCAACCATTCGAGCCCTACAACTCTTAACAAAGTGTCATTCAGGACCGACACCTCCGCCAATCTTGAATCTTGAGACCTGCCCCCGCGCTTTATGACCCCGCGCTTTAGTGCTGCTGATACTCCCGTCCAGCACGCATGAAAGCATGGATGTTCTCTAAGGGTGTTTCCTGCGGCAGATCGCAACCCGTACTTAGAACAAAGTTCGGGTAATCGCTCATCCTCTGGAGAAGATCCAACACTTCCTTTTCAACGTCCTGGGGATTGCCCGTGAGCATATTCCCTGTGGGATTTACGTTTCCCATGATGATGATATTCTCCGGCAATTGTTCTGCAACCGCCGCCAGGTCAACCCCAGCCTCGCGGGAATCCAAGCTGACTGCATCCACTCCGGCCTCGGCCATTTTAGCGACCAAGTGCATCGAATTTCCACAAGTGTGATAGATTATGGAAACACCTGTGTACTTACAGCTCTGAATGATATGCCGGACATAGTCGGCAGAGAACGCTCCGAACTGATCCGGCCCGAGCATTACCGCGCTAGGTTCCAAGATGCATATGACCTGCGCTCCAGCTACGATGAGCAATCGCACGTACTCCTGTATCCTCTCCGTAGTGAACTGGCAGAGCCTGTGCAAATCTTCTGGGTTTAGTACGGTCGCAATAGCCGCTTCATCGGCACCCATAAGCAATGCGGCCAACGAATACGGCCCCGCGACGTAGGCACCTCTTAAAATAGATTCCGAAAGACCCACATTCATCAGCTTCATGGTTTCCACATACCCTAAGAGCCTTGAATCCTGCGCAATGTTGATTTGCGCTGCACGGCCCAGCTCGTCCATAGAAAACAACGACTTGGGAACGACAGCCGAGTCCGTCTGTGGAAAGAGCGTGAATCGGCCCAGAGCATTTGCCTCAACTGCCAAGTCCATCAGCGGGAAGATTACATCCGGCTTGAACGCCTCAGCGAGGGCCCTCAGCACCTTAAAATGTTCGCCGTAGTTCTGTTGCGCGAGCTTGATCGTGCATCCCGTCATGTTCACGCCCGGGAATCCGACCAGAGGTGCGACCAGTCGACGGCCTTGATCTTGAGCGTCTGTGAACTTCTGTTTGAAAGCATTGATTGGCATCCTGTATCTCCGTGTTTTGTTTCTGTTGAACGTTAAGCCTGACCTGCGCGGGAATCAAACTCCGCATCGACAGATTGTGCGCCTTTCCGCGTAAGGTCGAGGCTCTGGTTGGGATTATTTTATATTTCTTCAGTTATTTCAGTATCATTTGCATCTTGTTGAGATGAATGGTTCGTTCTGTTAATAGACTCTCTTATGTCCTGCAGGGTTTTTAGTATGTCCCGATTGGAGATGGATATATCCTTAAGTCGAGAAACAATTTTATCGATCTCAAATGCCCACTGTAATACGGCGACGATTATCGCAAAGACCAAAATGTGTATAAATATTTGCAATACTAATTCCATAATATTCATTTCTCCCAACGATTAGGGTTTTATCCCTCCTGCTTCTCTCAAATATCCTCATGACCAAAACA
>CAYOBH010000131.1:0-7666 GCA_964402125.1 uncultured Verrucomicrobiota bacterium | reverse complement strand
GTTTCAATGAGTTACAGCTGGTAATAAGAAACTTGGGTTAGTTTGTCAATTCACCTTCCTTGAGAAATCGATCCATTGAAACGATTTTGGTAATGCTACGGTCGGAGGCACAAGATATAAGTCAATTCAACTTGAGAGCGCCTTTTCAATGAGATAGCTTGGAAACGCATACGATATAATGAACAAAAACCCAAAAAACCTGATTGTTGACGCCCATAAGGAAATCAGCGAACACGAACTGGAACTGGAAGCCATTTATAATAATGCTCCGATCATTCTTCTGCTCGTTGACCATAATGGTATCGTCAGGAAAGCCAACTGCAACGACGATTCCGCAGCAACTAAACACTTAGTGGAAACGAGCGGCCTTCAGCCCGGTCAGGTGCTCCATTGCCTGAACTCTATGCTCGATCCTAAGGGGTGCGGACACGCCGAGCTCTGTAAAAACTGCACCATCCGACGCACAATAATTCATACCCTCAAAACCGGAGAAAATCAGCAGGGCATTGAAGCCATCGTTCCGGCAAATTCCAACGCCCCTGATCGATCTGTTTTTCTGATCTCCACATCGCACATCGTCTTACAAAATGGACCGCATGTGCTGGTCGCGCTGCTCGATATAACCCCGCGTAAAAATGCTGAATTAGCTCTTCGGGACGAAAAAGACAGGGTGCAGCAATATTTGGATGTTGCCGACGTGATGCTTCTTGCCATCGACCGCGAAGGCATCGTTACCATGATTAACCAAAAGGGTTCCGATATTCTGGAATGCCCAATCGACGAAATTGCAGGCAAAAACTGGTTTGATTTTTTTCTGTCTCCCGAGTCCCGCACTAAATTCAAAACCGTCTCCTCAAACTTGCTGAAGGGCAAAAAATCCGCAAACGAATATTTTGAGATCAACGTCAGGACACAAAGCGGCGAAAAACGACTGCTCGCATGCCACTGCGTTCCGCTGCGCAACGTTAAGGGCGATATCATCGGCTACCTCACCTCCGGCGAAGATATCACCGAAAAGCGAAAACTCGAAGAACAACTCCGGCTTTCACAACACCTTGAATCCATTGGAACCCTTGCCGGAGGAGTGGCGCACGATTTTAATAATCTGCTGATGGGCATCGACGGCTATGTATACCTCCTCCGCGAAAATCTAGGGTCCGAAAAACCAGAAGCCTATCTGGATGAAATCTCCAAATGCGTTGAGAGTGCCGCTCGGCTTACCCGACAATTGCTCGCATTTGCACGCAAAGAGCCGATCAAACCGAAAATACTTAACCTGAATCATAACATTGAGCGTATGCTCAAGCTGATCCAACGCCTGATTGGGGAAGACATCGAACTTTCGTGGAGACCCGACGAATCCCTCTGGCCCGTCAAACTTGACCCTGGACAAATCGATCAAATCCTCGCCAACCTGTGTGTAAACGCCCGCGATGCCATTGGAGGCATAGGTCGCATCACCATCACAACCTCCAACCAAATCATCGAAAAGGCAGAAGCGTTTTTTCCCCATATTAAGCCGGGGTACTATGTCACCATGACCATCAGCGATAACGGTTGCGGTATGAATTTGGAAACACAGAAACACATTTTTGAACCCTTCTTTACCAGTAAAGAAGTCGGAAAAGGAACTGGTTTGGGTCTGGCAACGGTTTACGGCATCGTCAAACAAAACAATGGATACATCTACGTCAAAAGTGATCCCGGGGTTGGAACCACCTTCAATATTTATCTTCCAAGCACCGAACAGGACGATTCTGTAGCAAGAAAGACAGAAGAATCAGGCAACTCCGGCACCGAAAAAGTATTGCTTGTGGAAGATGATGCGGGGGTCCGCAGAATTACAAAAGCCTACCTGATTCGACTGGGATATTGCGTTGTGGAGGCCGAACACCCGAAAGATGCGTTGAAGCTGGCTGCCGACAACCCGGATATCGATCTGCTCCTTACCGATGTAGTGATGCCGGAACTCGGTGGCCGCGAACTCTCCCAGCAGGTTGCCAAACTCCTCCCTAAAGCAAAAATCCTGTTTATGTCGGGTTATACCGACGACATCATCGCAAGCCACGGGGTTCTGAACGACGGCATTCACCTGCTCAACAAACCTTTCTCGAGAGACCAACTGGCACAGAAACTCAGAGAGTTGCTTGATAAATAGGAGCGCAAAAACAACCCTTATGAAAATTTTCCGACTCCTTTTTCTCAGCTCACTGTTCCCCATCCTTGCCTCTGCTGCGCTGGACGATAACTGGGAACAGGCTCCTGCGGTCAGCAGCACACAGGCGTTGCTTGGTGCCATTGAACTCAGAGATCTCAAATTTGACATCAGCGACAGCGCCACACCGACGCAGACCGATTTTTCCCTACTGCCGCAGCTCGGCGGCGCATGGGGAACCGCACCGCGCGGAAACCGTTTTCAATATGGACTTGAGGCCTCCTTCCTCCTCGGCGCAAGGGTGGACAAACTCAACTACCTTTATGCCGGCGGCGGTGGATTGCGCATCAGTCTCTCCACCTCCCTTTGGCTCTTTGATCTGGCCGGCGGTGCGTATGCAAACCTCTATCTGGACCACAACAAAAAGATCCGTCTTTATGCCGCAGCCGGACCGCAGCTTATGTATGCCACCTACCGCGAAAACCGAAAATTCAGCGACGGCTCCGATAGCACCTCCTCTTCGGACAGCGCCTTCGGCGCAGGGGCCTACGCCCGAACAGGCATCGAATTCAGATTGGACAACGCCGGCATGGTGGGCCTCGGCGTTCGCAATACGTGGAGCTGGATGGATTTCCACGATGCCAACCATTCATCGCATCTCGACGGAATCGCCGTGTTTGCCACCTACACCGTTGGATTCTAAGCGGTTTTCAGTTCACAGTCGCCGATCAAGAACGTATCTTGTTGCGCCATGAAAAAAAACGAACAGATGCGCCACTGCACACGACGCCGTAAAGAGATCAGCATGAATTGGCCGGACACGCCGTTCAATATGGTCTTGGTGGAGCCCTCCATTCCTCCGAACACCGGAAATATTTCGCGCCTCTGCGCCGCCACCGGATCGGTCCTACATCTGATCGAACCACTCGGCTTCGACCTCTCGGAAAGACGACTGCGCCGCGCCGGACTCGATTATTGGAAATCGGTCAAACTACACATCTGGCCCAACTTTGAGACCTTCCTCCAAAACAACCCCGACGGGGAAAAATGGTTTTTCAGCACCGGCGGAACCCAAAACTTCTTCGAGGTTGAATATACCCCGGGCGACTATCTTATCTTCGGTAACGAAACCGTTGGACTCCCCGACGAGCTCCTCGCTCAACACAAAGAAAACAGCTGCAACATCCCTATCCAACTCGACCACGTGCGCTCGCTCAACCTCTCAAACTGCGCCGCCATCGCACTCTACGAAGCCCTCCGCCAAACCGGCCTCAGCTAATCTTGGAGCATTTACCTTAACCCTGTTCGGGATCGGCACATTTTCTGGAGAGCACCGTTCTCTGCGAAAAGGTTCGTTTGAAAACTCAAGGCGCGGAGGGCAGGATTGGAGAGCGGAAAGAAAACAATGGGAGATCAAAGACAAAACAGACACAACCTCCAAGACCACCATCACTCCATCTCCTTATTCTATCCGTTCAGTCTTTTATCCACTCTGGCCCGATAAAGCCGCTCAGAAAACCTGCCACCCTTTTCAAAATTTTTAAGCCTCATCCGGCGCTGAACAGCAGAGAGACGATTCTACAAAGCCGCGCATAATTGTACCAATTAGGTTCTTGATTAATCGCCACGAAAACATCAGTTTCAGGGGGAAAGAGGAAATATGACTATGATGATGAATATTCTCAAGGAGATCTGGTTCGTTACGGTTGAGATGGCGCCTTACCTGCTTTTTGGTTTTTTGGCGGCGGGCATTCTATCGGTGCTGATTTCTAAAGAATATGTCCGACGTCACCTCGGCGGTTCCGGATGGAATCCTTCTGTGAAGGCGGCGTTGATCGGCGTGCCGATGCCGATCTGCTCCTGCGGTGTAATCCCGCTGGCGGCGGCGCTGCGCAAACAGGGTGCGGGACGCGGCGCAACCGCCTCGTTTTTAGCCTCCACGCCGCAGACCGGCGTGGACAGCCTGATGATCACCTACGCACTGCTCGGTGGCGTGTTTGCGGTTTCCCGCGCGTTGATCGCCTTTCTCTCCGGTATTCTCTGCGGAGCTGCCGTGGGGGCCGTATCGCCCAAAGAAAATGAACAGACCGAAGAATGCACCGATGAATCCGATCTGCCAACTCGGACTCCGGTGCTCAAGCGCATACTCCGTTACGGATTTATCTCGCTCCCGCGCAACATCGCCGGTCCGCTCATCTTTGGTATTATTGTTTCAGGAATCATCAGCAGTATTGTCAACACCCACATTATTCCGGCGGAATGGGGAAACTCACCATGGACCTTGTTCCTTATGCTCGCCGTCGGCATCCCTTTTTATGTCTGCTCCTCGGCTGCTGTGCCGATTGCCTTTGCCCTAATCAAAGCCGGCATCTCGCCCGGTGCGGCGCTCGTTTTTCTCATTGCCGGACCAGCCGTCAATGCCGCAACGCTGACGACGCTCTGGAAAATTATCGGGCGAAATCAGGCCATTGTATTTCTAATTACACTTGGGGCCTGCGCCTTGGCGGCAGGGTTTGCAATGAACCTTTTCTCGCCGAAGCTCGGTATTATGGAACAGGTCTGCCACGACGCCGAACACGGTAACGTCCTCAATATATTCTGGGCCATTCTGGTCATCGTGGTGCTGTTGAAGGGCATCTGCCGATGGGATTTCAGGAAGAACCGAAACTATACAGAATAGAAAACTGAAACGGAAAATATCTGACAGGGAATAGACCCAATATACTGCCAAATCCTACGCTTCGGCTTTTTTAGCGCGGCCTGCTTTTTTGCGGTCGTTTTCCTGCAGGAGCTTTTTGCGCATACGGACGTGCTTCGGCGTAATCTCCACCAGCTCATCTTCGGCGATATATTCGAGCGCCTCCTCCAGACTCTTCTTTTGCGCCGGCGCAATTTTCATCGCACGGTCGGACCCCGAGGCACGCATATTGGTCAACTGTTTCGATTTTTGGAGATTCACCAACAGATCTTTATCGAGGCAGTGTTCCGCCACAATCATTCCTTCATAGCATTCCACTCCGGGATCAATGAAGAAAATGCCGCGCGGTTGAAGGCCGTCTATGGCAAACGGCACTGCGGAACCCCTGCCCTGCGAAATCAGCACCCCGTTCAGGCGCTGCTGAATGGGTCCCTTATAGGAATCATACCGCAGGAAACGATGCGTCACGATCGCTTCTCCAGTGGAGGCCGTGAGCATTTTTGAACGCAAACCGATGAGTCCGCGCGTGGGAATTTCAAAACGGATCATTTTACGCAGGCCGTGCTGCTCCATATCCACCATTTCGCCCTTACGCATCCCCGCCAGTTCAATAATTTTTCCGGCGTATTCATCCGGCACATCCACATGGAGAATCTCAATCGGCTCCTCTTTAACTCCGTGACGTTCCTTCAAAATCACCTGCGGCTGTCCCACCGACATCTCAAAGCCTTCGCGCCGCATGTTTTCGATTAAAATCGAGAGGTGGAGCACACCGCGGCCGCTCACCTTAAACGAATCGCCACCGACTTCCTCCACGCGCAGTGCCACATCGCGCTCGGTCTCTTTCAGCAGGCGCTCGCGCAAATGGCGGCTGGATACATATTGTCCGTCCTGCCCATAGAACGGCGAATCGTTCACACTGAAGGTCATTGAGAGCGTCGGCTCGTCGATGCTGATCGGCGGCAGCGCTTCCGGCACATTGAAGTCTGCAATCGTATCCCCAATATCAATATCCGGGATACCGACGATGGCGCAAATATCACCACAAGGCACCTCATCCACTTCGGTACGGGTCAACCCTTGGAAGGTAAAAAGCTGTTTAATTCGGGTCGGAGCCTGACTCCCATTACGTCGTATACGCATCAGCGGCTGAGTGGTATTGAGTGTTCCGCGACACACGCGGCCCACACCGATACGACCGACATAATCATTATAGTCGATCGAACTCACCTGCATCTGCACCGCACCTTTTCGCATCTTCGGTGCAGGAATATGCTTCAGAATGGCATCCATCAGCGGGATCATGGAATTGCGCGGACCATCCAGCACGGTATCGGCCCAGCCCTCCTTTCCGCTGCAGTAGAGCATTGGAAAATCAAGCTGATCGTCGTTGGCGTCCAGTTCCACAAACAGATCAAAAACCTTGTCGTGAACATAGTCCGGACGCGCATCCGGCTTATCGATCTTATTAATGATCACCACCGGCTTAAGATTCAGCTCCAGCGCCTTATCGAGCACAAAGCGCGTCTGAGGCATCGGCCCCTCGGCAGCATCCACCAGCAGCAACACGCCGTCGGCCAGATTCAACACACGCTCCACTTGGCCGCCAAAATCGCTATGCCCGGGCGTATCAATCACATTCACCTTTACGCCCTTATAATTCACGCTGATGTTTTTTGACAGAATGGTAATACCGCGCTCACGCTCCAGATCGTTGCTGTCGAGCATACACACCTGCATCTCCTCGTTGTCGCGAAACAAGTGGGACTGCTTGATGATTTGATCCACCAGCGTTGTCTTGCCGTGGTCGACATGCGCAATGATCGCGATATTCCTGATTTTTTGGGACATTAAAGCCTCCGCTGGAGCCGAACTCCGAATTCTTAAAAGTTGGTTTTTTGCCTCCGCTCTGCGAAAGCGAGGCGCGAAAATAGCTATTTCCGCCTAAAAAGCAACTCCTGCAGCGAGATAAAACAGCAGAGGAAAAAATCCTTACTCCCCTAGTCCATCGTCAACCGATCATCTATTGGCTACGTTCTAAGGCGGACAACAAAGCGGGTAAAAAACCCAACAGCCGCAAAAGAGCTCGTAGACGCCAAAGAATACGATCTGCCCAGTTTTCTATGCGCCCTTTCGCGGCCACTCCAACCGATACCCCCTATTTCAGCTGAACGCCGATTTGATAGAAGCCAGTCGACTCGGCGTTGTGGACGGTGTCGGTATAGCTGTTTTGCGGATATTCGATCCCTTCCTGTAAGACGTCGCAGGTGTTAGTCAGCGACCCCCGCCACAAGACAGAATAGGTGCGATCCTCGACGGAAGTCCATTCAACCACAAAGCCGTCGCCCGAAACCTGGTTCGCCGATACCGAAGCCGTAAACACCGAATTCGGATCGGACGGATTTGTTCCCGAGATCCATTCTGACCCGTTGTCGATTCCATCGTTGTCAAAATCATCAGTCGGAGCCGATCCGAGAATTGATCCAAAATGAGTCGCTTCCCACCAATTGGGCATCCCGTCGTCATCTTCGTCATCGTCTTCGTTGTAGTATTCGTAGGCCCCCATATCGACCACGCCGCCGACAATACGCTGCATCCCGGCCATATCGAATGACCCAACGACATCCGCGTTGGACCCCGCATCGATACACCGCGAACCCGCCGCCAAACAATAATCCCCATTCGCCGCATCCACAAACAGCGGCGCGGTCGTGATGTTGCCGTCAACGCCATGCGTCACGTCGGGCGAACAGGAATATCTTGCCGTTGTACCATCTAAATCAATTCCTTCGGTATTGTACCAAACAATACAG
>CAYOBH010000130.1:0-7687 GCA_964402125.1 uncultured Verrucomicrobiota bacterium | reverse complement strand
GAAGGAGAACGTGCCAGAGTGAGTTGACGTTTGAGAATCTGCCGAGGATTCATAAGCCCGCGCGCGTTGCGCAGGCTTAACTGGAGTAGCGCCGCCCGCTTTGCGGTGGCGTTTGGGTGAATCTGGCCGAGGGTGCATGAGCCAGCGCGTAGCGCAGGCTCTACTCCGTAGCGCCGCCGCTTACGGATAATCCTGACGGGTGGCGCGGACGACGATGTCGCTGATGTTTACATGCGGCGGCAGGGAGACGACGTGGCGGATGGTGTCGGCAATGTCGTCGCATGTGGGCAGGGGACCAAAGTTTTTGTGGAAGCTCTCAACGAGTTCGTCGCTGTAGTTTGCGCCTTCCTGAAATCCGCTGATGATGATGCCCGGCTGGATCAGCGAGACACGTACGCCTTTGGGGCCGACGTCGCGGCGGAGACCTTCGGCGAGTGCGTGGACGGCAAATTTGGTGGCGCTGTAAACGGCGCTGAATGCGGTTACATGTCTTCCGGAGACGGAACCGATGATGACGATATCTGCTGCGTTTTCAGGGAAGGCGGTCTCCTGCGTTTTGATCATTCGTTGGGCCGCTTTCTGGGTCAGGTAGAGCACGCCGGCTACGTTGATGTTGAGCATCTCTTCGAGCTGTGAAAGATCGGCTGTTCGGACGGCTCCTCCGAGTCCGCGTCCGGCATTGGCGACGACGATATCCGGTTCGCGACCGAATCGCTCTACGGCCGTTTCAAAGAGGCGGTCTACAGTGGCTTCATCTGCGGCATCGCCAGCAACGCCGCAAAAGTTTTTTCCGAGTTCCTTCTCCAGCGCCTGCAGTTTTTCAGCGTTGCGTCCGTTGCCGATCACTTGAATTCCGGCTTCGATAAACCGCTGTGCAGTTGCTTTTCCGATGCCAGAGGTTGCTCCGGTGATGACGGCGATACGTTTTTGTTCCATTGGATGCTCCTGATTTTTTTCAGAAAGCCAACATCTTACTCCGCATTGAGCGCTTTGATAGGATTTTCGTTGGCAGCTTTCCACGCCGGGTACGTGCCAAAGACAATCCCGACGATGCCGGCAATGGCCACGGAACCAACTATGCTTATGACCGACACCTCGGACGGCATTCCTGAAAAGTGTGTGATGGCCGCTGCGATACCGATCCCTAGGCCGATTCCCAGCAATCCACCCGTTATTGTAAGGAATACGGTTTCGATGAGGAATTGATAGAGGATATCGCGCTTACGAGCGCCGATGGCACGGCGGGTGCCGATTTCCTTACGTCGCTCATACACGTTGGCCAGCATGATGTTCATGATGCCGATGCCGCCGACAATCAGCGAGATTCCCGCAATGGAGCCCATCACAATGGTGAAGATATTCTGTGTGGCTTCTTTTTTTCGGAGCAGATTGAGGGGGACGCTGATGCCCCAGTCCTTCGTTTTGTGAGCCTGATCCATGAAAGCACTGATTCGTTTGGCGGTGTGGTCGATCACCTCAAGGTCGTCGACTTTTACAATGAAGAGGTCGTTTTCGACATGATGAATGTTGGCCGATAATACGTTGCCGATCATTTCATATTCGGTGAAAATTGAGACGCCGGTTGTCGATGGAATAAAGATGGAATCATTGAGGTTGTTGATGCCCTCCAGCTTGGTATCGGCTTTGTTTTCAATAATGCCGACGACCTTCAAGTTGCTTTTTCCAACGGTAATGGTTTTGCCGATGATCTCTTTCTCCCCGAGACCGAATATCTTACGTTTCACATTCCGACCGATCACACAGACGGTACTGCTGTTTTCAAAGTCGGAAGGGGTGAGCCATCGGCCCTTGATCACGTCGCAATTGACATCTTCCTGAAAATGGAGCGATACCCAGAAAAGTTCAATATCGAGCGGTTCGAGTCCCTTGGTAATCGGGGTCCGCAGCCTGCGAGCCGTCGTTACCCGTTTAATGTTATCCATTTTCAGGATATTGTTCTGGTCGGAATAGTTCAGTCCGTAATCAACCACAGAGGTTGACGAAGAGCTGCTTGTATTGCTCTGCTCCTTGGTTTTGGAATAGACAATGATTTTGTCGATGCCCATGGCATCAATCTGCGCCAATGCTTCTTTTTTTGCACCGCCGGAGATGGCCAGCATGGAAATCACGCTGCCGACCCCGAAGATAATGCCCAGCGAGGTCAGGAACGATCTGATCTTGTGAAGAAACAGATTATGCATGGACAGTGTGTATAAATCCCTTAACAACATTTATTTACGTCTCTTTTCTAATCGTTCCCTGAAACCACTCGCCCGTCGCGCAGGCGGATCACCCGGTTAAATTGCGGCTCCAGTTCCGGGTTATGGGTTACCATCACAATGGTGACCCTCTGCTGTTCATGCAGATCGTGAAACAACCGCATAATTTCTTCGCCGGTTTTTTCGTCAAGGTTGCCGGTGGGTTCATCGGCCAGCAGATACGCCGGCTTATTCGCCAGTGCTCGCGCAATGGCGGTCCGCTGGCACTCTCCGCCGGAGAGTTCCGTAGGGCGGTGGTTCAGCCGGTGTCCGAGTCCAACGCTTTCCGCCAGCTCTTTTGCTCGTTTAACGCGGTCGCGTTTAGGAATCTCGCCGTAGATCATCGGAACTTCAATATTCTGGCCGATCGTCAGATGGGGCGAAAGGTTGAAGCTCTGGAAGATATAGCCGATTTTCCGATTACGCAGTCCGGCGAGGTGGTCGTCGGAAAAGTGTTCCACCTCATCGCCGTCCAGAAAATATTTCCCGCCGGTCGGGACATCGAGCAGACCGAGAATATTAAGCATGGTGGTTTTTCCCGAACCCGATGTGCCCATAATCCCGTTAAACTCGCCTTCAAAAATCGAGAGGTTAATCCCTTTGAGCACGGGAACCGCCAGCGATTTTTTGAAGTAGGTTTTTTCGAGGTTTTCGAGCCGAATGATTTCCCGCGTTGCGCTCATGATTATTCCGATGCTTCCAGATTGTAGGGGCTGTAAAGATAGATCTTTTCGCCTTCCTTAAGGCCCTCGGTGACATGGACATACTGGTCGTTTGATTTGCCGAGGGAAACGATCTGCTTCTTCGGGGAATCGCCGTCTTCGATGTATACAAAGTATTCGCCGTCCTCCTCAAATACGGCTTCAACCGGAATATTGATTGCGTCTGTGATGACTTCATCAACAATCTCGATCTGGACGCTCATGCCGCTCACCAGCTGTTTATTCTGCTGGTCGAGTGTAATCGTGGAGGCATATATTTTCGGCGATGTAGTGTCCCACGAGATCTGATTCACCGGGACCACCGCAATCGTATCGACCACTCCGTTGATTTTCAGCGATGGCAGAGAGTCCGGCGTGATGATCACCTTGGCTCCTGCATTGATGCGATGGCGGAATTGTTCCGGGATGTCAAAGTTAACGATCAGGTTATCCATTTCCGGAATGGTTGCCAGAACCTGGTTTTTGTAGCATTCCATTCCGACGGTAATTTCCGTGTTCTGCCGGTAGGTTTCATCGGCATCGCCATAAACTAAGATGCCGTCTTCCGGGGCTTTAATTTCCATCATCGGAAGATAGCTTTCCAAGCGTTCCAGTTCCGTTTCAACACGACTGATTCGATTCTCATCGCGTGCAATCTCTTCATCCTTTTGGATGACCCGCGAGGCGGTGCTCACTAAAACCTTTTCATGGTTCAGTTGGGCCTGTTCCAGTTGGTTCTTCTTGGAGGTCAGTGTATTGGGATAAGTGTATTTCTTGAATATTTTGAGCTGGAATCTTGCGTTTTCATATTCCTGTTCCCGCTGATCAACCGTGTTTTTTTTCTGTTCCAGATCATCGAGCGCCCGCTCTTTGCTGGCTTCATTATCGTAGATGGTGTTGTTGATTTCATCCAGTTTGCTGCGATATTCCTCTTCCGCTTTCTCCAAAGCGAGCTCGCTGGATTCCACCTGGTTCACCATGTCGTCTTTGGCCTTTTTCCCGTCATATTTATAATAACGGGCATAGTCTTCCTCAGCGGATTCGACGGTATCGCTGGAAACGCGAAGGCTGCTTTGGTTTTCACTCAACAGGATGCGCTTTTCTTCCTTTGTGACTTCAAGGTTTTTCTTTTGGGTTTCTAACTCTTCGCGATTTCCCTCGATTTCGTCGAGCAGCTGCTGCGTTTCAAAGCGGATGACGACATCGCCTTTCTTGACGGATGTATTTTCCTTTTCAATCCATATCAAGTTGTTGGGGTAAGACGCCTCAGGAAAAAGCTTATGCTTTTTCTTGGCATTCACGGTGCCGCGCAGAAGAGTCCCGATCATGAGATCCGACTTTCGCGTGGTAAACAGTTTATCCATGGTTTTGCCCGAGTCATTTCCTTTGGAGCAACCCGAAAAAAGGGTTACGCACAGGGCGGGCAGCAATAGGCCTGTTGCTATAGTGTGTGCTCTGAATCTAAACATGGTGCTTATTCCTCGGTCGCTTCCGGTGCCATCATGTTGCGGAGAACCTCACTCGCACCTTTTACATCCTGCTTGGATGTGTCCAGATTGTTCAGAACGGTGTCCAGTGAATCGGGAACAATGGTGACCTTCAACAGGAAGATTAATTGGACCTGTTCCTGCGTAACGGTGGTGCTGCGGAAGAGTCGACCAATAAAAGGGATGGAGGAGAGAATCGGAACACGCTCTTCACTTTCAATATCCTTGCTGGAGTAGAGACCGCCCATTATAACGACTCCGCCGTCTTTCACGTTCAGTTTCGTGTCAATATTACGAACAGAAATGATCGGCGGCTCGGAGGACGAACTCAGGGTTGCATAACCGACCACCGATGTGACTTCCGGACAAACCTGCAGCGTAACGGTATCTTTGTTAATCAGCTGAGGCGTGACCCGCAGGTTGACGCCGGTTCGTTTATAATAGACTGATTCCTGACTCACCCCGTTGTTAACGCTGACGTTCAGCAACGGCTGGTCGGTTCCGGTCGAGACCGTTGCCGTGGTTCCCAAATCAACCAGCAGGTTGGGGGAGGAGAGAATTTCCGCCTTATCATTGTTCTCCAGCCAACGCAGACGGGCATTGATGTCCACATTGTTCTGTATGTCGCCCACAATATCAATCCAGGTTCCATTGTCTGTGGGGTAGAGCGCTCCAGCTAAAGGATAGCCTTTCATGCCGCCAAGGAGGGTGCCGGCGCTGCTTCCGTCGTATCCAAGGCTGAGTCCCGCATCCCATTCAGAACCGTTGCCCATCTGCACTTCAATAATTTGGGCTTCCACCAGAATCTGAGGGGTCGGGATGTCCAGCGACAGCAACAACTCCTGAATCTCGTCCAGTTGTGCATTTTCGTCGTTGATGGTGATGATGTTCTGTTCGTCTGATGTTTCAACCGTTCCGGTCGGGGAGGTGGCACTCTCAATGGAGTCGATGATCGATTTTGCCTTAATATATCGGCAGCGGTAGATCAGTGTGCTTCGGTCGCTCGTCTGGCTGGGAACAATTTTCAGGTAAAGCGGCTTTTCTTCCGGAAGGTTGGCTTCTGTCGTGGATTTGTTGAACAGGGTTTCCAGTGCTTCAGAAATCGTGGGGTTTTCGGTCTCCTGTGCGTAGGTGAACGTCGCTCCAAGTAATAATAATGTAATGAAATGTTTTCTCATTTAGACATCCTTCAGTTATTAGATTATAAAATGATATTCGTTCAGTGTTTATTTTAACCAGTTATTGTACAGGAAATTATAAAGAAAACCCAAACGATGGTCCGGTTAACGTTTATTTATTGACCCGTTTTTCTGCCTAGCGTTCACTGTTTTACAGTTACTTATTCACCTTCCTTTGAAAAGGAAAAATCAGCAGAGCCTCACGACGGAGTCCGGGAAGAGGGGTCGGCCTTCGTTTGTCGTTCAGCCTTCAGCACCCCCCCACCGGGCTTAGCGCCGGATTTTTCATAAACACTTCTATGATATTCAGTTTTCGAATGCCGGAATAAGCGGGTTATTCGGACGGTTTAATCACGTCCGTCGCATCGGTCTGCCACTTTCCGTCAACCTGAATGCTGATGGTCAGCTCAACTTCCTGAGTGATCGGAGCAAGCGGTTTGACATACATCACGAGCGAGGCCCGCTTTTCATTTGCTTCCAAGAAGAGGTCCGGCCAGTTGTTTTGGTTAGTGTCGCCCACAACCAAGTCGCCGGCATCGAGAAAGTCGCCGTCGCCGTTGGCATCCACAGCCAGCAGTTGGCCAGAGGCGGAGTCGTAACTTTCGACGCGCATCGGAGTGGAAGCAGAGACCGAAAAGTCGACGGCCTGTGCCTTGCTGCTGTCGATACGCTGCAGCATGTGATTAATTGGGATAAGGTAAAAGGGATTGTCGATGAATTCATGGGCATCGATGATGACGGTACGTTTTTCGGTCTGTGCGGCTTCATAGTTCCATTGACTGAAGGCCGATGCGTCTTCTGCACCTTCGGGAATCCATTGGCAGTTAACCGTTCCTCCTGCACCGTTTTCCAGCGGTACACCGGTAATATCGATGACGCAGGTTTTTCCAGGGCCGAGGGTGATCGGCAACGGAAATTCTGCTTCTTCATACAGCGGGCTCGTGCTGAGCATCAGCCATTCCTGCTCTTTCACCCACGCGGTCTGTTTGATTCGACCGGTCAGCAGCAGGCTTCCTTTGCTGGTCTTGATCGAGGGGTTGTGCAGATAGAACCGCCCGTGTACAGCCTGTTCCGGGAGCGCAGCGGAATAGCTGAGTCGGGGTTGAATGTCGGTGCGTTCAATTTTGACGATTGAACCGATCGGCATCTGTTTCTGAATCTCTGCCAGGCGGGTTTGATTTTCCGCAAGGCGTTTAGGCAGGCGGACGGCCTGCGAGAGACGGACGGCTTCCTGTTGGATTGTCAGGGCCTCTGCGTAACGTTCTTTGAGGACAAGGAAGTCGGCATATTTTTCGTAGAGCGGGATTTCCTTGATCTTGTCGCCCATCTTTCGTGCATCCGTGAGAGCGGTTTTCAGCCAGTTTTCGAGTTCGGGATGCGTTCCTCCGTCAGCCAGCGCAAGGTCGATGGCGGTGTCCATAACGCGCATAATACGGCGAGGGTTAACGTCCTGTTGGGCTTCTTTAAACAGCTCATTGACGATCTCCCAGGCTTCGGCCTTTTTGCCCACAGCATGATAAATCCGGGCTTTGTCGAGGATGCCCTGCATGTTTTCTTCAATGCTGAAAAACCAGTATTGAGAGATCATTTCTGCAGCTTCATCGGCCTTTTCCAGCACGTTTTCAGGTAGCGGTTCTCCCTGCTGGATCTTGATTTTCATGAGTTTAAACCACGCGCGCATTTTGTCGGGTTCGGTGGTGGTGTCATATACATTTTTCTGTTCCAGCGTTTTTTCGAGAAAACGGACGGCTTCGTCGGGATATCGGTGGAACAGTGCGATGTCCGCAAGTATTCTTCGGCCCTCAAAGGAGCCCATATGGTAAACCTCGCCGGTCATAATGCTCTGGTCGATGACATACTCATCGGCATATTGAATACACCATGCGCACAGCTCGGCGGCCTTTACCCAGTCGCCGGAGCGGAAGGCGATTTCTGCGACCAAGTTGATTCCGTACATCGTTGGGTAATAGAAAAAGTGGCGGAGATCCTCCGGATTTTCATCTAATTCGAGTAGAGATGGAGTGAGGTCGTGGTGGAAGATCGGAAAGTCCCGGTTTCGGGCT
>CAYOBH010000129.1:0-7774 GCA_964402125.1 uncultured Verrucomicrobiota bacterium | reverse complement strand
CCTTCAATCGTCTGAAAAACCAGAAACTTAAACGGGACGCCATGAAGCGGCATAATTTTCCGCCTTACCGATTGCGAAAATCCGAAGCCCAAATTCCAAAACCCGACTGCATTTGCGCGGCGGTGCCGGGATTGAATGATCGTCTAAACGAGTGGAGGTTCCTCGCAGTCGGAGGTGCCGCTGAGCGGATCAAAGGCATCCTGAAAGCTCCCAATGCTTTCGGCGGTCTCAGAGGGCTGATCAAATTTGGCGATGTGGAAGACGGCTTCTCCTTCGTGCATGAGCGGGAGCCGGGTGCGGCCAACCACAATTCCGGCGGCGGAGCTGATGATGGTTTCTTCGTGACCTCCAAACGGATCGCTGATGTAGGCCAGTGCTTGGCCGACCGTTACCCTTTCTCCCAAAGAGACAATGGAACGCATAACGCCGCTTTGCGGTGCGCGTATCCACTGTGTACTTTTGGCGATGAGCGGAGGGTGATCCTTCTTGGGCGTACGTTTGCGGATCATTCCCAGATACGACATGACATTGAGAATGCCAGAGACGCCAATGCGGATGGAGATTTCGTCGAAGCGCAGCGCTTCGCCGGCTTCATAGACAAGGCTCGGAATGCCCCGTTTGTGCGCGATTTCGCGAAAGGTTCCGGGACGTAATCCGAGGTCAAGCAGGACGGGCGCGTTAAACGCATTGGCGATCGCTGCCAGCCTTCCGCCCATATTGAAACATCCGCGGATCTGGGGCAGGTTTTCTCGGCCAACAGCGCCGGTGTGCAGATCAATCAGATGTGTGCAGAACGGCAGTACTTCGGTGGAGAGTAAATTGGCAAGGCGCGCGGCCATAGATCCTTTGGCGGATCCGGGGAAGGAGCGGTTGAGGTCGCGGCGGTCGGGCAGATAGCGCGATTGGCCGACAAAGCCGAAAACGTTGACGACCGGAATACAGATCAGGGTTCCCTTGATTCGATTGAGCGATTTGCTGCCGAGGAGCCGACGGATGATTTCAATGCCGTTCAACTCGTCGCCGTGCAGCGATGAGGTGATCAGCAAAGAGGGCCCCGGTTGCTTTCCTCGGATTACGTGGATCGGCATGGTCGTCGGCGAATGCGTATAGAAATAGGGAAGCGGTAGATGGATGGTGGTGCGCGTTCCCGGGAGAATTTCTGTTCCGCCAATGATCATGGGTTGCATTAGCCCTGCCCTTTGGTTTTGGTCTTTCCTGCCTTCGCGTTCTTTTCGATAAAGTCAATCATCAGTCCGGCGATGTCCTTTCCGCTGACGGCTTCAATGCCCTCAAGACCCGGGCTGGAGTTGACTTCCATCACGAGTGGTCCGTGATTGGAGCGCAGCAGGTCAACCCCCGCGACGTTGAGGCCCATAATCCGGGCGGCTCGAACAGCGGTAGAGCGCTCTTCCGGTGTTATGCGGATCAGCGATGAGGTGCCTCCTCGGTGCAGATTGGAGCGGAATTCGCCCGGTGCGGCTTTGCGCTGCATGGCCGCAACGACTTTTCCGCCGATCACAAAACAGCGGATGTCGGCCCCCTTGGCTTCTTCAATATATTCCTGCACCAGAATGTCGGCTTTTACTCCCATGAAGCCTTCGATCACACTTTCAGCGGCTTTCTGCGTTTCGGCCAGTACTACGCCAATGCCCTGTGTGCCCTCCAATAGTTTGACCACCAGCGGTGCGCCGCCGACCATCTTGATCATATCTTTAATGTCGTCCGGCTTGCTGGCAAATCCGGTCACGGGAAGGCCGATGCCTTTGCGCGAGAGCAGTTGCAGCGAACGCAGTTTATCGCGGGAGCGCGTTATGGCAACCGATTCGTTGAGCGGGTAGACTTCCATCATTTCAAACTGCCGCAATACAGCTGCGCCGTAGAAGGTGACGGATGCGCCGATCCGCGGAATGACAGCATCAAAATCGACGAGCGGTTCGCCTTTGTAATGGATGGTGTTATTGTGCGACGTAATATTCATGTAGGCGCGCAGCACATCGATGATCTGCACCTCGTGGCCGCGCTTCAAGGCAGCCTCTTTCAGGCGGCGGGTCGAATACAGCTTTGTATTGCGTGATAAAATAGCAATTTTCATTTTCAGTTCTCCATTATCGAACCAGACCGTACAGCCGCTTTGCTCTGAGCCGACCGTTAATGTAGGAAACAGATGGATTTACCAGCGTATCTCCCTGCATGGCCCTTCGACCGAGCAACATGCGGAAGAGCATGGTGTCCCGGTTGGTCAGCGACAGCTCAATTTGTCGGAACTTATTCCCGATTTGGACGGAAGTTTCAATCACATAGCGCTGCTCTTTATGGCCTCCGGAATCGCTGACCATCCGCTGATCCTTCAGCAGTGCAACGCATTCGCGCACTAGGGTTTCATTGCGTTGGAGCGGATGGACCCAAAAACGCACAAACTTGCGTCCGTTTTCAGTGAACGGTTCTATCTGAAAAGTATGTAAGACCGAGGTTTTTGCACCAGTATCCACTTTGGCTTTAATCGCCGGAAGACCCAGATCGGGCAGCGCACACCACTCTTTCCATCCGAGATGTAGAGGTTGATTGTTCATGATATTAGTACCCAGTGAATCCATAAGCATCGGATCAGGAACCACTAATTCATACTAATCTTCACTAATGATTAGTGCTGATTAGAGAGGATTAGTGGTTTGACACCCATTTGAGTGTGATGCGTCGGCCGTTAAGCTGAAGCCGCTCCTCGGCAATCCAGCGCAGCGCCTCGGGATAAGCGATGTGCTCCTGTTCGTGAATCTTCTGCATCAGCGAATCGAGCGTATCGTCGTCTTCAATCGCCACGCATTTCTGATGAATAATCGCGCCGGAATCCACGCCCGCATCGACATAATGGACCGTACAGCCCGTAAATTTTACGCCGTATTCGAAGGCCTGTTTTCCGCCGTCGAGTCCCGGGAAGCTGGGGAGCAGCGATGGGTGAATATTGATCATTCGGCCTTTGTAGGCGTTGAGCAGTCCATCTTTCACGATCCGCATAAAGCCCGCCAGCGCAATAAAATTAACGTCATGCTCCTTCAGGATCCCCAGCACGCGCTCCTCGGCCGCGCCGTCGAGTTTTGTTTTAAACGGTGCGCAGTCAAAATAGATCGCCGGGATATTATGCTTTCGGGCGCGCTCCAGAATATAGGCATCCTCCACATCCGCCAGCACACAGCGGATTTCCGCCTTCAGTGTTCCTGCCTCCACCGCGTCGATGATCGCCTGACAGTTTGTTCCCGATCCCGATCCAAATATCGCTAATTTTAACATTTTCGTTCCTTTATAACTTAAGTGAACCACGAAACACACCAAATACACAAAATGACGGATGCGGCCGTTTTTGTGTGGTTCGCCTATTTAGTGGTTTGAGAATTGATGAAGCAAAGATATTATCACCCGAATTTGAACTCGAACCGAAAAGGAATCCATCATGCATTTGAAAATCAAACCCCTGAACGAAACTGCCCGTGAAACCTATGCCGACCACGGCCATTTTCATGAGGGCGATGCTGGCCTCGACCTGTATGTGCTCGAAGACATCGCCATTGAACCCGGCGAAACCAAAGCTATTCATCTCGGCATTTCCTGCGAGCCGAAAGACGGACGCGCCTATTTTCTCATGCCGCGCTCCAGTATTTCCAAAACGCCGCTGCGGATGGCCAACTCGATCGGACTGATTGACGGAGGCTATCGCGGAGAACTGATTGCGATGTGCGATAATATAAAGAACTTTGCCTTTACTGCGGAGAAGGGCCAGCGTCTCTTTCAGGTGGTGGCCTGCGACTGCTCGCCCATCTTCTACGAACTCGACGACGAGCTTTCCGAAACCACGCGCGGCTCCGGCGGCTTCGGCTCCACCGGAAAGTAGTAGCTATTTCTGGTTCTGCGGAGGCTTTTATGTTGAAGAAAGTGGAATTTGATTTTGACCGGATTACACGATAAGCCAGATGTAATCCTGTTTATCATCGGTTGGGTGATTTTTTGTAGCAGTGAACTGCAATGAGAAACGGAAATTCATGGAAGAACTATCTTATCAACGGGATCAGGAGTGTCTTGGGAACGCTATCCTGATGATCCTGTTATCCTGTCGAAAAAACACCAGTCATTACAAAAATCTACGTAGAGCCTAATTTCTCAATAAAGACCGCCAAGCCCGCGAAGAGGTTTTTTACCACCCGCTCTGCTGAAGACACCGAGTCACAGAGAACAACTCCGTATCTCTGAGCCTCCGTGGTGAAAAATAGTTTGACGCACTTGGTCTGAATACGTTTTCCGATAACCGACGAAAGAAACTGCGCAACTCTCTGTTGCGCAGTTTTCTTTTGTAAATAGGATTTGTTTATTACGTGTTTACTTGGTAAGTGTATGCCCATGTCTGATGAAACATTAGCTTCAATGTATGAGATTCGCTCAGCTCCGCTGCGCGTTTGTGATCTTCCGGCTCAACTGCGCCCGCGCGAGGAATTCGCTCGGGTGGGGGCGGAGAATGTATCGGATTCGGTACTGCTGGCGCTGATTCTTCGGACCGGCTCGGCCGGCGTGAATGTGGTTAATGCGGCGCAGCGGCTGCTCTCTCAGTTTGGTTCGCTCACGGCGCTGGCGCGGGCATCGGTCGAAGATCTGCAATCGGTGGAGAGCATCGGCCCGGTCAAGGCGCAGATTATTAAAGCGGCGATGGAACTGGCGCAGCGGCTCACCCGCGAGAGTGTGGGGGAGCGCCCGAAGATTACAACGCCAGAGCAGGCTGCCGCCGTATTGCGCGAACGCGCCCGTGTGCTTCAGCATGAAATCTTCTGGGCGCTGATGCTCGACACCAAGAATCGGCTGATCGGCGAGCCGCAGCAGATTAGCCAAGGAACATTGAACAGCAGTTTGGTGCATCCGCGCGAGCTGTTTAAAAAGGCGCTGCAGCACTCCTGCGCGGCGGTGATTCTCGCGCATAATCATCCATCCGGCGATCCCGCGCCGTCGGCCGAAGACATTAAGGTGACGAAACAGTTGGTTGAAGCGGGCGAGCTGATGAAGATTAAGGTCCTCGATCACATCATTATCGGCCAGCGCAGCCATTTGTCTGATCGCGATTTTTGCAGCCTGCGCGAGGCGGGAATAGTCAATTTTGGATAGGGAGGAGCTGCGATGAATAGATTAATGAGGAGCCGCCGTAGCAACTGTGTTGCAAAAACTTCGCGACAAAGTTATTTCGGCAGAATGATTTAGGGGCATAATGAACGGGGTAGAGATATTTTGACAGAATGATGAGGACAAAATAATTCGGGTCCATATCGGGCGGAATCATTTTGTCCTGATTATTTTGTCAATATCCGTGCACAGAGGATTTTATTAACCCTTTGGCTGAAAAGTGGAGTTGTGCCTGCCTTGCCGTATCGTGGGCATCCCTGCCTGCCATCATTAGTTTGCATCGTCGATGCGACATCCTTAGTACTCCGCATTTCGGCTCACAGAGCCGACTCTACAACTTTGCATTATCGACGCGATATCCTCGTCGCGTGAAGAAGAGAGCAAACGAAGCCATCATCGTTGTAGCGTTGGCTCTGCGAGCCAATTACATCGTCGTAGATGCGACGTCCCCGTCGCATGACATAAACTGCGAACCGAGCAGATTGACCGCGAAAGAGGCGAAATAGCGCGAAAAGGTTTTATCAAAAATTCGAGGCGCGGAGGGTAAGATCGAGATTTCTATCGAATATATCCATAAGGTGTTGTTTCTCCGCTATTTTTAGGTTTCTATGTCCTTAAAAGGGCTCATGACGGCTCGTACGTCGAGCGAGCTGGAAAAGGGAGTATTTGGGTGAAATTACTCGATTACGGGATCGACTTTTTTTGCGCTATATTCGAGAAGTGGACCAATCGAAAGAGGGAGCATTATGCAATCTGAAAAGCTAAATGACGAATTAGGCAGCCTGGCACCTTTTCTCCTGACCCCTTTTCAGGACGGCAAGCGGATTCAAATCAAATAGGTGGAATGAGACAATACAATGGGGTTGCTGGACGCATTAAAAGACATGTTGGGCATTTCGCCGGTAAATATCGGTGAGCTGAACCGGCAGGCCACCCGGACACCGCCTAGACCGCCATCCAAACCGAAGGCTCCATTTGCTCCTGTAAAACCACCCACGCCACCGGATCCACTCGAAGGCATTGAGATCACCGATGAATACCGGAAGGTTTACGAGCTGCTGGAGTTGGGATTCCCGATTGTATTTGTCAGCGGTAAGGCGGGAACGGGTAAATCGACTCTCATTCACTATCTGCGCCATACCTATAAGAAGAATGTTGTAGTCGTGGCTCCGACAGGAGTGGCGGCCCTGAATGTTGAGGGATCGACCATTCACTCCTTTTTCCAGTTTCCTCATCGCATTATTACGGATGACGACATCGAAGCAGTGGCCGATCGGAGCCTCTATGGAAAATTGGACCTGTTGATTATCGATGAAATCTCCATGGTACGTGCCGACCTTGTCGATGCCATTGACAAGTTTCTACGGACGAACGGTAAGCATCGCAATCTCCCCTTCGGCGGAACTCAGCTCATGTTGGTGGGCGACCTGTTTCAGCTGCCTCCCGTGGTGACCCCTACCGAGAAGCCCGTGTTGGAGGCGCGGGGATATGCCAGTCCGTTTTTCTTCAGTGCCAAGTCGCTGGCAGAATGCCAGATGGCTCCCATAGAACTGAGTAAGATCTTCCGACAGCGGGATGCATCGTTTACCGACATGCTCAACAAGATACGGGTTTCGGAACAGGTTGAAACCGTTATCACCACCATCAATGAGGCCTGTACATGTATGGACGGCGAGGATGACCACATCATCACACTCACCTGTACCAATGCCGTAGCCGACCGTGAGAACAGGAAAGAACTCGCCACGCTGGAGAGTGAGCTCAAGATTTTCAAGGGATATACCTCCGGTAGGTTTGCCGTGTCGGGAGAAAAGTTGCCGTCCCCCCTGAACTTGGAGCTGAAACTCGGTGCTCAGGTTATGTTTACCAAAAACGACGAGCGTAAGCGGTGGGTGAATGGTACGTTGGGGCGTGTAATTGATTTCACCAGCAAAGGAATACAGGTCGAACTGATTACAGATCACCCCTGCAGGGTTCATGAAGTGCAGCAGGTAACCTGGGAGTCATTTCGGTATAAGTACGACTCTATTGAAGAACGGATTATTCCGGAATCCACGGGGCAATACGTTCAGTTCCCATTGATGCTCGCTTGGGCGGTGACCATTCACAAGAGCCAGGGAAAGACACTGGAAAAGGTGCGGGTGGATCTTGGCAGCGGGGCCTTTGCATCAGGGCAGGTGTATGTGGCCTTGAGTAGATGTCGCTCGCTGGAAGACATCAGCCTGGTGCGGCCTATTAAAGAGACCGAGGTAAAGTGCGACCAGAGAATCAAACGCTTCTTTCTCGCGCTGGCCAGCCCGAAGGAGGATATTCTGTCAGAGAATGTGGGAAATTCAGGGGGTGCTGCCAACACGGTCACCGAAGCCGTTCCCAGATGCCCTGAGTGTGGAGGAAAGCTGAAGCCGAAGAAACGGTGCAGTGATGGACAGCGGTTTTGGGTATGCTCCAACTACCCTGAATGCAGATATAGGAAAAACAGGTGAAATACGCCGAAATGGGGTCGGCTCCGGCGTATAGTCTCGTTGTATCGGTCGTTTGCATATGTACTCCTTTCCTTTGTTCTGATTGAAAAAGGTATTCTGCATCCGACCGACTTAATTTTCAAAGAACCGTATTATGG
>CAYOBH010000128.1:0-7873 GCA_964402125.1 uncultured Verrucomicrobiota bacterium | reverse complement strand
GGTCCCGGTGCTGCCGTCGGCGAAATTGTTTTTTCAGCCCACGAAGCCGAAGCGATGCTAAAGAAAGATCCGAAGGCTAAGGTGATTCTGGTGCGCCACGAAACCAGCCCCGAAGACGTCGGCGGTATGTGGGCTGCGCAGGGCGTGCTGACCTCGACCGGCGGAATGACGTCTCACGCGGCAGTGGTCGCTCGCGGTTGGGGCAAGTGCTGCATTTGCGGTGCGGGGGAACTGAAGATTGATTACATGAAAAAGACCCTCACGATCGGCCAAAAGGTGCTGAAGCAGGGCGATTGGATCAGCCTGAACGGCTCTACTGGTATGGTTTATGAGGGACGGATTCCCACGCAGGTAAGCCCGGTGGTCTCGGCGGTGGTCGACGGCAAAGCCGATGCGATGGAAGATCCGATCTATAAGATGTATTCCGAAGTCTCCCATTGGTCCGACATGTATCGAAAAATGAATGTGCGCACCAATGCGGACACACCGAAAGATGCGCTGGCAGCAAGGTCATTCGGTGCGGAAGGAATCGGACTGTGCCGTACAGAGCATATGTTCTTTGAAGGCGATCGCATCTGGTCGATCCGTGAATTTATTCTGGCGGAAGATGAAACCGCCCGTAAAAAGGCGTTGGCCAAGCTGCTGAAGCATCAACAGAAGGACTTTGAAGGCATCTTTATAGCAATGGACGGCCTGCCGGTGACGATTCGTCTGCTTGACCCCCCGCTGCACGAATTTGTCCCGCATATGGCGAAAGATCAAAAGGAGATGGCAAAGCGCCTTGGGGTTTCGCTCAAGAAGGTGAGCGAGCGCGTCAAGGAGCTGCATGAGTTTAATCCGATGCTGGGGCACCGCGGCTGCCGTCTGTCGGTGACCTATCCCGAGCTCTGCGTGATGCAGACGCAGGCCATCATCAGCGCGGCGTGCAAGGTGAGCAAGGCCCAGAAAAAAGTTACGGTGATGCCTGAAATCATGATTCCGCTGATCGGAACGAAGGCGGAGCTTGATTTCCTCGAAAAGATTATCCGTAAGACCGCAGAAGAGGTGATTGCTAAAATGGGCACCAGTATTAAATATATGGTCGGCACCATGATCGAGATTCCGCGCGCGGCGCTGACCGCCGATGAAATTGCTGAAACAGCAGAATTTTTCAGTTTCGGAACCAACGACCTGACGCAGATGACCTTTGGGTACAGCCGCGACGATATCGGCAATTTCCTTCCAGACTATCTGAAGGAAAAGATCCTGCCGTCCGACCCGTTCCAGCATATCGACCAAACCGGCGTCGGCCAGCTGATTAAGCTGGGCGTACAGCGCGGACGCGAAACCCGTCCGGACCTGAAATGCGGAATCTGCGGTGAACACGGCGGCGATCCAGAGAGCGTAAAGTTCTGCGCAAAAACCGGCCTTAATTATGTGAGCTGCTCACCGTTCCGCGTACCAATTGCCCGCTTGGCCGCTGCACAGGCGGCGATTAAGGGATAAGTTTGATACGCGGTTATTTAGAGAATTTAACGCTTGAAATGACGCCGCAAAATTGTAGGGCGGGAATGGTTGGAAACCTTCCCGCCATGGCTGGAAGGGCGTTGCCCATTCCAGCCCTACAAAAACGTGATACGACATATCATTCGGGAAATGCTCTAAAAGCCAAGCCCAGCGTGCTACGCAGGGTTTGGCTTTTTTTTCTGAATAAAAAAAGACCGCCCCAAAAGGAACGGCCTTTATGAAACGCTAAATGCGCGGCGCTTAGCAAACTTTTGCTTTTGCGGCTTCAACAACCTTGGTGAAGCCAGCCGGATCGTGAATAGCGATCTCGGAAAGCATCTTACGGTTGAGGTTGATTCCAGCCTTCGCGCACCCGTCGATAAAGCGACTATAGCTGATACCATTCATACGGCATGCCGCATTGACGCGGACAATCCAGAGGCGGCGGAAGCTGCGCTTCTTCACTTTTCTGTGCACATAAGCCATAGCCTGTGCCCGATCTACGGCTTCTGTAGCCTGACGGAAGAGTTTACTGCGGGCACCGCGGAAGCCTTTAGCAAGCTTTAGGCGGTTGTTTCTTCTGCGGCGTGACGCCGGTCCATTCGTTGCTCTTGGCATAATTCAATTCTCCAGCGATTAAATGAACGGGGTGATGCGCTTCATATCGGCATGATCGACGATATCCTGACTGCGCAGGGTCCGTTTACGTTTACGATTCTTGTTTGTCAAGATGTGACTACCACCCATGTGGTTGCGTTTCAGCTTGCCGGTACCGGTTTTGCTAAACCGTTTAGCAGCACATTTTTTTGTTTTCGTTTTAGGCATAATAGCACCGTTCGTTTTGTAAATTTAATCCTATGCGGGATCGAGGGACCGCGCAAAAGAGGGGGATTTATAGGAGAACCCCGTCGTCAAGTCTAGTGTTTTTTCAGAATAAATCTGCTCATTTTGGCGTCGGGAAGAAGGAAACAAAAAAGCGGGCTGAAAAGCCCGCCCATAGTGGTCTTGAATGGGGCCAACCTTCCCGATGGACTATTATTCTCCTCCACCGGCACCGCCGGCACCGCCAGCACCGCCGAACCCGCCGGCACCGCCGAACCCGCCGAACCCGCCGGCACCGCCAAATCCGCCACCAGCACCACCAGCGGCACCGCCCATGCCTTGAAATCCACCACCGGCACCACCGGCAGCACCGCCGAACCCGCCAGCACCGCCGCCCATACCCGGGAATCCGCCACCGGCACCACCAGCAGCACCGCCGAATCCGCCAGCGCCACCACCTCTGCGGCCCCCCATACCTTCCATCATAGCCGCTCTTTCGGTTTCGCTAAGCTCGCCATTCTTATCGGTATCGTACTGATCTAACATATTATTCTGAGGCATTTGGAATCCGCCACCAGGACCGCCTTGGCCCGCCGCCATATCCATACCAGCACCGCCGCGGCGAGCGCCTCGGGTGGCAAGCGCTTGGCCACCGCCCTGAGCGAGCTGCTGTTTCAATTCATCAATTTGCTGGATATATCCGGCAATCATCGTGTCATAATCCGTCGAATTACTGGGGGTGGGGATGTTAATCACTTCCTCAAACCCTGTGTTGTCATTCAGTTTCTTTTCCAGACTGGTATATTTGTTTTCCCAGTCTTTGCTATCCGCGTTCTTTTTCACGCCAAACGAGATACCACCGATTCCAATTAACAGAGCCAGAATCGCAATAATCATAGAATTTCTATTATTCATGTTTTCCTCCAGGGGGTGTAAAATTATCACCGACTAACGGAATTGAGGGTTTATTATTGTTTTATGGGCGTGCAAATTAGGGAGCCGAAACAAATCTGGTTTATTCAGTACAGGTTCCATGATAAGGCAAATGATTTAAAAGAAATAGTTTCAGATTTGTGCGCTGAATGATACGTTCCTCGGCATGAGCGATTGGAAGAAAAAGGTCAAATTGAGACTGCCAGCAGTTTTGCTTCTAGCGGCTTCTCTGCTTTTTTGGGGGCTGTATGATCGCTACAAAGTCGTTGGGAATCCCTTTTTTGTTCCGATCACTCTGGAGAATGCCACTGCGGTTCAGGGGGATTGCTCAGAGAGCAAAGGCCATTTTATCCTGAAGATGGAGCCCGGCGGAAAGATTGCCCGTGTGCGCTTTAGAGCTGCTCTGGAGAAGGATAAGCCCAAATTGATTCGAGTGCGCGGTCGAATGAAAACCGACGGTGTGGTCGAAGGGGAAAATCCATGGAACTGTGCTCGTTTGATTTTAGTTCAGTTCGATGCAGATAATAAGTGGATTCCCTGCGAGCACGGGGTTCTTTCTCTCATTGAAACGCAGCGCTGGACAAGTGGGTTCGCTGTTTTAGCGGTGCAGAAGGATACTCAGTTTATCGAGCTCCAGTTGGAGCAGATAGGGAAAGAGGGAACGGCCGAGTTTGATCGGCTATTTGTGGAACCGGTTGAGCTGAGAGCGTCCTATATCTGGATGCGCAACCTTTTTTCGGCAATGTGGATTCTGATGGGGGCACTATACTTTGTCCGTTGTCGACTGCACCGTCGCCGATTGAAGTTGCTCATCCTACTCAACGCCGTTTCCATTGTGGTCGGTGTATTAATGCCGCAAAAATGGATTGAAGAGACGTCGGAGCATATTGAAGAGGATGCGGTTAAAGTCGTTGCTGCAGTCGAAGCAACCAGATCGCAGCCGACCCCTCCGCCGATTAATCCTTCTGAAACCAACCCTGCGACGCTTACCGTAGCGCAGGAAAAGATGCCGCCGTCGCCAGAGCAGAAGGCAAAGGAAAAGGTTGATGAGATTAGTGAGTCACTGGGAGGAATGAACGGCACAGGGCATTTCCTGCTGTTTTCGTCGCTCTGCTTTTTGGTCTACTGCTCCGCCGCGTTGGAACGGCAGCACCGAAGTTACTATTTTAAAGTGGCGTTGGATATTCTCCTGTTTGCGGCCATCACGGAGTCGCTCCAATTTTTAACGATGGACCGCACGCCTGGAATAAAGGATTGGTTTGTCGATTTTTTCGGTATGCTCACGGCACTGTTTCTTTTTGTGGTTCTAAAGTTGTGTTTTTCCTTAAAGGGACAGAAGGCCTAAATTTGCGCTTTAGTGTTTCATTGCCGGCCGGTTGCTGGAATACTCTCACCACACATTCAGTATCAAAAGACGAGGATATGATGGACGAAGAAATAAGCATGGTCATTTCAGTGATGGATTGCGACCGCCCGGGCATTGTGGCGGAGGTAACAGAAGGAATCAGCGCGCTGGGCGGAAATCTGGCGGATTTGCGTGAATCGGTGCTCTGCGGATATTTTACGATGATTCTTGTGGCGAGTTTTCCAGCGAATGTAACGCCGGACAAGGTATGCGCGGCGTTGGCGCAGGCAACTTCTGCGGAGATTTCGGTCAAGCTGTACGAAGGCGGTTTTGAGCACTCCAACGTGGACGATCAGACGTACATTCTCTCTGCCGTCGGACGCGATCGAGTCGGCTTAGTAGCGCTGGTTTCGCGGTTCTGCTGCGACCGAGGGATTAATATTCTGGATTTGGCCTCTCACGTGGAGGGTGATTTTTACACCATGATGCTGCAGCTCGACTTTTCGGAAGTGACCGATATGGCCCCGTTTGAAAAGGAGCTGGCGGAGTTTGGCCAACAAAACGGGCTGAATTTGGTACTGCAGCATAACGACATTTTTAAGGCGACCAACGAGATTTAGGAGAAGGTGAACCATGATTCGATCGGATCAGATTTTAAAGACCGTTGAAATGATTCAGAAGGAACATCTGGATGTGCGCGCGGTGACCATGGGCATCAGCCTGCTGGATTGCCGGACGGGCAGTGTGGAGCAGACGGCGCAGAATATGGTGGATAAGATTCGTCGCTATGCCGACTCCTTCGTCGAAACCTGCAACCGCATCGGCACAAAATACGGCATTCCCGTGGTGAATAAGCGCATTTCAACAACGCCGATTGCGCATGTCGGAGCCGGGTTTTCGAGCGATGGTTTTGTGCTTTTGGCGCAGGCGCTCGATCGTGCGGCAGCAGAAGTGGGCATTGATATTATCGGCGGATTTTCTGCCAATGTGGAAAAGGGAATCAGCGTGGGCGATGCCCAGCTTATTGCTTCGGTTCCCGAGGCGCTGGCGACGACCAGCAAAGTTTGCTCCTCGATCAACGCCGGCTCCACGCGCCACGGACTGAATATGGATGCCGTCGCGCTGCTCGGTCGCACCGTAAAGGATCTCGCGGCAGCGACGATCGCTTCCAACGGGTTTGGTGCAGCCAAGTTTGTCGTTTTCTCAAATCAACCGGGAGACAATCCTTTTATGGCGGGCGCCATCCACGGACTGGGCGAGGCCGAGGCGGTGATTAATGTAGGCGTCAGCGGCCCCGGCGTAATTGCCCGTGCGTTGGAGCGCAAAATTAATGCGTTCGGCGCGGAAAATCTGGGATTGGGCGATCTGGCCGAAGAGATTAAGCAGGCCACCTTCCGCGTAACGCGTTGCGGCGAACTGATCGGTCGTCAGGTGGCGGAAGCGCTGGAATTACCGTTCGGCGTGGTGGATCTGTCGCTCGCACCGACGCCTTCGGTGGGCGACAGCGTAGGCGAGATTCTAAAGATTCTCGGCGTGGACGAAATTGGCGCGCCCGGCTCTACCGCCATTGTGGCCATGCTCAACGATGCGGTGAAGAAGGGCGGCTCCTTCGCTTCATCCAGTGTCGGCGGACTGAGCGGAGCGTTTATTCCCGTGATGGAGGATTCAGAGCTGGCTGCCGCAGTGCAGACCGGTTGCTTGGTGCTCGAAAAGCTGGAGGCCATGACCTGCGTCTGTTCCGTCGGACTGGATATGATTCCGGTGCCGGGCGACACATCGGCTGAAACCCTGGCGGCCATTATGGCCGACGAACTAATGATTGGCGTGATTAATTCCAAAACAACCGCTGCGCGCCTTATTCCGGTGCCCGGAAAAAAAGCAGGCGAGTTTGTTTCGTTCGGAGGACTCTTCGGCGAAAGCGTGGTGATGCCGGTGCGTAATACCGGGAAGTCGAATCGCTTCATTCAATTCGGCGGGCGAATTCCTGCGCCGATTCACAGTCTGAAAAATTAGGACCGAGGCTAAGGTAACAGGATGAAGAAAGAAAACGAAGGCGGCTACTCAGCCGGCGAAGAATTAGCAAATTGGATAACGCACGGTTTTGGTGTGTTGTTCGGCGTGGCGGTACTTTGTCTGCTAGTGGTTTTTTCGGCGCTAAACAAAGGCGTGTGGGAAGTGGTCAGTTGCTCCGTATACGGCGCAACCTTTATCCTGCTCTATCTCTGCTCCACGCTGTATCATGCCGCTCAGAATCCGCGCACAAAACGTGTGCTGAAGGTGATCGATCACTCTGCGATCTATCTACTGATTGCCGGGACCTATACACCGTATGCGCTCGCGTCATTACGTGGACCGTTAGGGTGGACGATGTTTGGAGTCATCTGGGGCTGTGCACTGACGGGGATTGCGTTCAAGATTTTCTTTACCGGGCGTTTTAAGATGGTTTCGCTGGCGAGTTACCTGTTTATGGGCTGGTTTTGTGTCATTGCCGTTAAGGGACTCTACTCCAGTCTCGGCGTAACCGGATTCGTTTTTTTCGGTGTGGGCGGACTCTGCTACACGTTGGGAGCTGTCTTCTATGCATGGAAGTCGCTGCCTTGGTCCCACGCCGTCTGGCACCTGTTTGTGCTGGCCGGCAGCCTGTGTCACTTTTTCAGTATTCTCTTCGGCGTTGCACTGTGAGACCTTTCTCATTTTCCCCGTTGCAATGCTCCGGGTTCTTGGTCACCATAAACGAACTATGAAAAAAGAAATCAATTTAAGCGGCGGAATCGATCTTGATGCAGTGGTGAACAATACCGACAAGCGGATCGATGGACGGAAATCGGACGAACTGCGTGCGGTTCGGTTCACGAAAGATTTTATCCCCTCAGCCAAAGGCTCTGTTTTGGTGGAGATGGGCAATACCCGCGTCATCTGCACCGCCAGTGTGGAAGAAAGCGTACCCGGCTGGATGCGCCTCCAGAATGTCCCCGGCGGCTGGGTGACGGCGGAATACAGCATGCTCCCGGCTGCCACGCAGGACCGCACCAAACGCGAAGCCTCGCAGGGAAAAATCGGCGGGCGGACCATGGAGATTCAGCGCCTCATCGGCCGCTCGCTGCGCGCCGTCGTTGATCTTCAGAAGCTGGGCCGCCGCCAAATCTATCTCGACTGCGATGTCATTCAGGCTGACGGCGGGACCCGCACCGCCTCCATCACCGGCTCGTATGTTGCGCTCAGACTGGCCATCAAACGCCTGATGAAAGAAGGCCTCATTAAAGAGAATCCGGTGACCGAAGGCATCGC
>CAYOBH010000127.1:0-7988 GCA_964402125.1 uncultured Verrucomicrobiota bacterium | reverse complement strand
GGGAAAACCTGATGGGCGAGGGTTCCGGTGTAATCATTGATGAACGCGGCTATGTCCTCACCAGTTGGCATGTGATTGAGGGCGCAATGGCGCAACGGATTGAAGTGGTGCTTAACGATGAAACAAAACTTCCCGCTCGCTACGTGGGCCATGACCAAGCCACCGACCTCGCCGTATTGAGAATTGACGGCGGCAATCGGACCTATCCCGCCGTCGAGCCCGGCGATTCTGACCGGCTGCGTGTGGGGCATATGGTGATGGCCATCGGTTCTCCTTACAGCCTCCAGAGTTCGGTTTCGATGGGCCACGTCAGTCAAAAAGGGCGGCACATGCAGATTTTGCCCTATGAGGATTTTCTCCAGACCGATATGGCGCTGAATAAGGGCAACAGCGGAGGACCGCTGGTGGATGTGGACGGTCGGCTGGTCGGCATCAACGCGGCAATTCTCGGCGAAGGAACTGGGATTGCTTTTGCCGTGCCCTCGAATCTGGCGATGGCGGTGGCAAACTCGCTGATCAAGACGGGGCAGCATGAATGGCCGTGGATCGGGGCGTTTTTCCGCGAGAACGAGGGGCGGGTGGAAATTGAAAATGTCTATGTCGATACCCCGGCGGCTCGCGTCGGACTGCGGGCGGGCGATGAGGTACTTTCGGTAAATGATAAATCAATCAAGAAAGCAGACGATGCGCTTCGCGAAATCTTTAATCATGTGGTCGGCAACGAGGTCCGGTTGGTGCTCCAGCGGGCGGGCGGTACTCCGTTCTCTGTTGACCTTACGTTGGAACAATTTCCCGGACGGCCCTATTAGGCGGCTTCGCAGTAGGTTGCCGATTTGCGATTGGATGATTGTCGATTGATGATTGTCGATTGAAATACAGAGGAACAGAGGCAGATTTTTATGGCAAAAAAGAAGAACAGTCGGCAAGTGGCCGCCGGAATTATTTCTGAGTGGCTGGCGGATGGCCGTTTCCCGGATCGACAATTAGCCAAGGTGCAGGAAAATCATGCCTTCATTCTGGAGGTGGTGAACGGCGTTGTACGCAACCGCGCGATCTTTGAATGGCTGGGACAAAAGTGGATCAGAAACGCTCCGGTTGAATATGTGCTGGCGGTTTTATATGTGGGCCTCTATCAGCTGCTCTTTATGGACGTGGAGCCCTATGCCGCGCTGAATGAAACCGTTGAAGCCGCCAAAATCCCACCCGGCGGACCCGGCGCAGCAAAGATGGTGAACGCGGTGTTGCGGCGCGCTCAGCGCGAGCGCGAGGCTGTGTTGAGCGATCTGGAAAAACAACCGCCGCATGTTCGTTTGTCGCACCCAAAGTTATTGCTGGATCGTTGGAGCAAGCAATACGGCGAGGCCGACGCGATGAAGCTGGCGGAGTGGAATAATCTGCCGCCTTCCACGACACTGCGTATTGAGCAGTCGGCCGTGGATGCCGCCGAGTTTATCGATCGACTGCGTGCGGCGGATATTGAGCCGCTGCTGCACCCGTTTTCGGACCGCGAAATCTTTTTGGTGCTGCCGCGCGGCGTTGCCGTGAAAAAGGTGCCGGGCTATGAAGAGGGCTGGTTTACCGTTCAGGATCCGGCGACTTCCATCTCTGTTGATCTGCTGGCTCCGCGCCCCGGCGAGGTCGTGCTTGATGCGTGCGCCGCACCGGGCGGTAAAACCGCGATGATGGCCGGGCGAATGAAGGGTCGCGGTGAACTGGTTGCGATGGACCTGCACGAAGACCGAATCGCGGTACTGCGGGAAAATCAGAAACGAATGAAGCTGGACGGGCTCGAAATTGTTCAGGGCGATGCGCGCGATCCAAAGGCGGCGCTGGGCGACCGTCAATTCAATGCCGTTTTGGTCGATGTCCCCTGCCTGAATACCGGCGTGCTCCGCCGTCGGGCCGATGCGCGCTGGCGGATTGACCCGGAGCGGATTGAAACCATTACGCAGTTGCAGTTTGAGATCCTTTCCGCCTGCGCGGAATTGCTGAAGCCGCGCGGTCGGATAGTCTACAGCACGTGCAGTCTTGAAACCGAAGAAAACGAAGATTTGGTCGCCCGCTGGATGAGCAACCATTCCGAGTTCCGTTTGGTTAAAACCAGTAAGTGTTTCCCGCCTGAATCTGAAACCGACGGAGCCTTCGCCGCTTTGCTTCAACGAAAGTAGCGCTGCATGTCGCCGATGAAACCGCCAACGTCCATCACCGCAACCGCGCCCGGCAGTTTAATGCTGCTTGGTGAGCACGCGGTGCTCCACGGCCATCCGGCGCTGGTTTGCGCCATTGATCGCTCCATTACGGTTCGATTGACTCCGCGCGCGGATCACCTTCTGACGATCCATTCCGCGCTGGGGCAATACGAATCATCGCTGGGTGTGTTGGCCGATCATGCCTCGTTCCGCTTTGTGCTTCAGGCGATCCGACAAAATACAGCGCCGCCGGGCGGTTTCGATTTAGAAATCGAATCTGAGTTTTCGAGCGATATCGGATTCGGTTCTTCGGCGGCGGTAACCGTAGCAACGCACGCTGCGCTTGCTCGTTTCTGTGGTTGCCCGTTTGATCGGGAAGCTCTTTTTTCAGCGGCGCTGAAAACCGTCCATGCGGTGCAGGGACGCGGCTCCGGAGCGGATTTGGCGGCGGCGGTTTTCGGCGGCGTGGTGGGCTACACAACCCAGCCTTCTTTCGATCCCGTGGCGCTGGCGCTTCCGCTGACGGCGGTTTATTGCGGATACAAAACACCCACGCCGAAAGTGATTCAGCGGGTGGAGGCGCTGCGCACGGCTGATCCTCAGAAATATGAGCAGATCTATGAGGAGATTGGCCGGAGCGCGCTGCGCGCCGTTGAAGCTCTGCGTGCGCACGATTTCGACGGCTTAGGCGCGGTTTTGAATCGGAATCAGGAGCTGATGGATGCCATGGGCGTAAATACGCCGGAGCTGGCAGAAATTGTTACGGCGCTTCAGCAGGCGGACGGCGTGTGCGGCGCAAAAATTTCAGGTTCGGGAATGGGGGATTGTGCTGTCGGAATCGGCCGTGCGGAGTTGCCTGAGCTGGCCTATCCGATTTATAACCTGAATGTTTCTCCAGAGGGCGTGACGCTTTATGAATAGCACCTTTTACAGACCATCCGATGAACGCCGCCGCGCGGCGATCGTCACCGGCGGAACCCGGGGTATTGGAAAGGCGATCGTCGACCAGTTGCTCGAAGCGGACTGGAATGTCGCCGTGTTCGATATCGAAGAACCCAAAGCGCTCCCGCCGAACCAGCTCTTTGTCCGCTGCGATGTCGCCTCAGAAACCGAGGTCGCGGAAGCCGTCGATAAAACCGTGCAAGCCTTTGGCCGGCTGGACGCGCTGGTCAACAATGCCGGCATCGGCATCAACCGCCCGATGGAGCAGCTTGCGCTGGACGAATGGAACCGCGTGATTGGAACCAACCTGACCGGCATGTTCCTTTGCGCCAAGCACGCGGCGGCGCACCTGCGGATAACCGGCGGCACCATCGTCAATATCGCCTCGACGCGCGCGCACCAATCGGAAGCCCATACAGAGGCCTACTCGGCCTCGAAAGGCGGCATCGTTTCCTTGACCCATGCGATGGCGATCAGCCTCGGGCCGGCGATCCGCGTAAACTGCATCAGCCCCGGCTGGATCGAAACCAATCCGGACGCCGTCCACTCCGGGGAAGCGGGGTCAGGTCTGCACATTGAACGTTTAATTGATCTTTAATGAGAGGAGCGGCAGTTGGCGAGGCCTTTACGAGTTGATATTATGGATGAGGTTGTCCAAAAAAGGAAGCGGGGTCAGGTCTGCACATTGAACGTTTAATTGATCTTTAACGAGAGGAGCGGCAGTTGGCGAGGCCTTTACGAGTTGATATTGTGGATGAGGTTGTCCAAAAAAGGATGAATTGGATGAAAAGTTCAAAGTGCAGACCTGACCCCAATCCTCTTGCCAATCCTCTCTTCGGAATCTTGTTTGGGGGAGATGCCTTTCGACCCTCGCCAATGAATAATCCGGCGCAAAGCCCGGTGGGGGTGCTAAAGGCTGAACTACAAACAAAGGGATCTCTTTTGGTTGCCGGAATGTGAGAAGCGGACCGATAAATCTTACTTGCGCTGCTTCTTCCACTCGGCGATCTGCTGCACGTCTTTGTCGCCGCGTCCGGAGACGTTGACGATCAGCAGGTCGTCCTTTTTAAAGGAGCCTGCGTTTTTGATGGTCCAGGCAATAGCGTGCGAGCTCTCAAGTGCAGGCAGAATGCCTTCCCACTGCGACAGTTTATCGAATCCGTCAACGGCTTCGACGTCGGTAACGTGAGAATATTCCGCACGGCCGAGGTCGCGCAGCAGGCTGTGTTCGGGGCCGACGGCGGCATAGTCGAGTCCAGCGCTGATAGAATGCGTCAGTGCGATCTGTCCGTCGTCGTCTTGTAGCACATAGGTTTTCGTGCCTTGAAGAATGCCGATTTTATCCTGAGCAAATCGCGCAGCGTGCTGACCGCTCTCAATGCCGAAGCCGCCGGCTTCGACGCCGATCATGCGTACGCCTTCGTCTTTGATGAACGGATGAAACAGCCCGATAGAGTTGCTCCCGCCGCCGACGCAGGCGACCAGCGCCGTAGGGAGCCGCCCTTCGGCCTGGAGAATCTGCTTGCGCGCTTCGCGGCCGATCACGCTCTGAAAATCGCGTACCATCATGGGATACGGATGTGACCCCAGCGCAGAGCCGAGAATATAATGAGTTGTACGGATATTGGTCACCCAATCGCGCATCGCCTCGTTCACCGCTTCTTTAAGCGTCTGCTGGCCGACGGTGACCGGCACAACCTTAGCCCCCAAGCTTTCCATGCGGAAGACGTTCAACGCCTGCCTCGCCATATCGACCGAGCCCATATAAACGACGCACTCCATGCCGAACATCGCACAGACCGTGGCGGTCGCCACGCCGTGCTGACCTGCACCGGTTTCGGCGATGATACGTTTTTTGCCCATCCGTTTTGCCAGCAGAATCTGGCCCATGGCGTTGTTGATTTTATGTGCGCCGGTGTGGCAGAGGTCTTCCCGCTTGAGATAAATTTTTGCCGTACCCAGTTGCTCGCTCATCCGCTCCGCAAAGTACAGCGGTGTGGGCCGCCCGACATATTCGCGCAGATAATACTGCAGCTCCGCCTTAAACTCCGGATCCTTGCGGACGGCGTGGTACACGCGCGTCAGTTCATTCAGCGGCTCCATCAGCGTTTCCGGAACAAACATTCCGCCGTATTCTCCAAAATGGCCAAGTCGATCGGGTTGGGTCGGTTTCATCGTCAAAATCCTCTGTAAATGAAAAGCCCGGATCATCCCTTTCCGCCCCGCCTATTTCAAGGCTAATTCCAAAAACGCATACATAATGATATTGAAATAATGAGCGTCAGGAATGACTCAATGGTTTTTTCGACAGAAGATCGCTAAACACGCAAAGAGACAAGTAGTTTCCTTTGTGTTCTTCTGACCTTAGATATTCACCTGTAGAATCCGTGTAAATCTGAGCAATCTGTGGATAGAACTGGTTCAAACAGCAAAATTTCGGCTCCATCAATCCGTCGCGCTTTCCCTTTGCCAGCAGGGGCCCTTTCGTGTATCACCGTGCGCGCTATGAAAGAATCTAAAAGCAAAAGGGTTGTGGCGATCGTCGGTCGCCCGAATGTTGGTAAGTCCGCGCTGTTTAATCGGCTGGTGGGCCGGCGCGTCTCCATCGTACACGAGGAAGAGGGCGTTACGCGCGACCGCGTGGCTTGCGAAGCCCACTGGAACAGCGAACGTTTTGAGCTGATCGATACCGGCGGTCTCGGCCATTTCGGCAAACAGACCTCGCCGGATCAGATTATTGCCAGCACCGAACAGCAGGCGGAAATTGCCATTGCCGACGCCTCGTTGATTCTTTTTGTAACCGATATTACTGCCGGTGTGACGCCGCTCGACGAAGAGGTTGCGCGTATTCTCCACCAGAGCGGACGCTCCGTGCTGCTCGTCGCCAACAAGTCCGACAACCCGGAACGCGACGAAACCATATACGACTTTGACCGCCTCGGTTTCCCGGTTTTCCCTGTTTCCGCTATCCAGAACCGAGGTATCGACGAACTCATGGAAGCGTTGCTTCCGCAGCTTCCAAAAGAGGAAAACCCAACCGAAAAAACGCCTCTGCGCGTGGCCGTGGTCGGGCGCCCTAACACCGGGAAATCGTCTTACATCAACCGACTGCTCCGCAGCGAACGCGTGATTGTTTCCGACATTCCGGGGACAACGCGCGACAGCGTGGAGATCCCGTTTGTCATCGGCAGAGGGAAAAGCGCTCGGCATTATCAGCTGATCGATACCGCCGGCGTACAGAAGGATACGCGCAGCAAGGGCGCGGTCGACTGGTTCAGCAACCTGCGCACCGAAAAATCAATCGAACGCGCCGATGTGGTCGTGATGGTTCTCGATGCCCAGACCGGCCCGACGAGCCTCGACAAAAAGGTAGCCGCAAAGATTATTGATGCACGCAAGGGCTGCCTGCTGTTGGTAAACAAGTGGGATCTGAGGAATGAGGCCGACGACGAGGTTACGCAAACCAAATATCTCCCCGCCCTGCGCGAAGAGCTCCCTTTTCTCGGATTTGCTCCTATCCTCTTTGTTTCCGCCAAGGACGGCTACAACATTAAACGCAGTATCGAGGCCATCGACTATGTCGCTGCGCAGACCCGCACCGAAATCACCACCGGCGTGCTCAACCGCGTCATTGAGCAGGCGGTCGCGAAATATCCGCCGCCCGTTGCGCACGGCAAGCGGCTCAAGGTTTTTTACGCGACGCAGAGCGGAACCAACCCCATCTACATCAAGATCTTCGTCAACGAGCCCGACTATGCCCGCGCCAACTGGCTGGCCTACCTGCAGAATCAGCTCCGCGATGCCTTCGGCCTGGAGGGTGCACCGATCTTTATCAAGCTCGTCGCCCGCTCTCGCCCAAATAAATGAGGGTTCGATTTGGAGTCGCCACAAAAAGCACGATCATTTTATCCTGCCTCCCGCTTAATCCGCGGGCGGCAGTTCGGCCATACTTTTGATGGGGGAGAAGGCTTCTTTGAGGACGGCCTGATCATTGTCTCGGGCATCGTCGGCATGCTGCGCCACCAACCCCCTGCGGAGACGGAGTAATTCATGAACGAGCAACCCAACAATCCCTTACATGGCATCACGCTGGAAAAACTGCTCGTGCGCTTGGTCGATCACTATGGCTGGGAGGAGCTGGGGCGACGGATCGATATCCGCTGCTTCAACTGGGAGCCAAGCATTCCATCGAGCCTCAAGTTCCTGCGGAAAACCCCTTGGGCGCGTGAAAAGGTCGAGGCGTTGTACCTGAGCACCCGGTTCGACCCCTCCTAGCGGCATTCGGGACGGGTGCAAAAATTCAGGTGGATTCTGGAAAGGGATCGGTTTTGAAGAATTTCCTGAAAGCGGCGATAAACTCAGCTTTCCCGCAGGGAAGATCGTTTTCGTGGTTCCAGTAAGCAGCGATTTCGATGCATTTATCGAGGTCGATCCACTGCTCGTTCAGCATGAGCCGCAGCAACTGCAAGGTGCTCCATACCTCGATATCAAAAAGTTTGCCGATTTCCTGCATCCCTTTGTCATCGCTGATGACCGGACACTGCTTTGCAAAGGCGACCGCCAGGGCCTGAACGTCCACTAATGATAGGTCATAGGCCGATTTCTTCTCTTCGGCCAGAATGAAGGATACCGCGTTATCGATTTCCTTTTGCTGCTTTGGCGCAATGTTAAGCCGTTCCGCTTGCCTGTTTTCGGAGTAGGTCGGTTCCCTGACCCAGTGAAACTTGGATTGGAGCCGGGGATTCCTCAAATACTCTTGATCCAGTTTTTTAATGACCCGCAGTACATTGGTTTCCTCATCGTCTTTGCCGAATTTTTGCCCGAGCAGCGGATGGATGCTGATGGCCAGCCGGAGAT
>CAYOBH010000126.1:0-8148 GCA_964402125.1 uncultured Verrucomicrobiota bacterium | reverse complement strand
ATGCACGGCGATACCATGCTGATGACGCTCACCAGCCATCGCTATCTCGGAACGACGCCGAACCAGCCGGATCAGGTCGTTGCCGACGTCACCGGCCCGACCCCAGCTCGCAAGGGCGGCGAATGTTTCAAGTGGCAGGTTGTTGAGTAATTTTCGGAATACATTCCGAGTGCCGCATTAATTAATCAGGGAGTTTGTTCAGGATGGGAAGTACAACAGGAATATATCGTTTGGGTGCTCTGTCGGGCAGTCGTTGTTTTCGGAAGATCGTTTTGCCGGCGTTGGTTGCCTGCGCACCCCTTCTGCATGCCGCCGAAGTGACGGTGATGGCGTATGAGGAAGGCGAGCCGATCAGTTCCGATCTGGTCGGGGTTTTCTTTGAGGACCTGAACTATGCCGCAGACGGCGGAATTTATGCCGAGCTGGTGCAGAACCGCTCGTTCCAGTACAGCCCGACCGAGCAGCCCGATTGGCATCCGCTCACGTTTTGGGATGTGGAGCAGCGCGGCGGCGGGCGCGGTTCGGTCAGCGTGGCGGACATGCGGCCTATTCATGAGAACAACTCCTTTTACACCCTGCTGACGGTGAATACGCCGGGCGATGGCGTGGGGCTTGCCAACGGCGGGTTCGACGGGATTCCGCTCAAGGCGGGCGAAAACTACAACGCGTCGTTCTGGGCGTATCAGGCGTTCATGGGGGTCATGTGGGGCCGGGGCGATAACAGCAAACCGATGCCCGTTACGCTGCGCCTCGAAACCAAAGACGGAGAGGTGCTGGCCGAGGCGTCGCTCGAGGTGAAGGGACGCGACTGGACGCAACACAGCGCAAAGCTGACGCCGAGCAAAACCGTCAATGATGCGCGGCTGGTTTTACTGGCGCATGAGCAGGGCGGTATCTGTCTGGATATGATTTCTCTGTTCCCGGAGAAGACCTTTAAGAATCGCCCGAACGGATTGCGCGCCGACATTGCGCAGGCGATTGCGGATATCAAACCCCGCTTTGTGCGTTTCCCGGGCGGTTGTCTGGTTCATGGCCAAGGGATCCATAAATATTATGACTGGAAGGATTCGGTCGGTCCAGTGGAGCAGCGCAAGTCTTCGCGGAACTCCTGGGGATATGATCAGACGATGGGCTTCGGCTACTTTGAGTTTTTCCAGTACTGCGAAGATATCGGAGCGCTGCCGCTTCCGGTGGTTGCGGCCGGCGTATCCTGCCAGCACGCGGGCAGCTCGCCGAATCGCGGCCAGGAAGGGTTGCCGCTGGATGAAATGGACGACTACATTCAGGATGTGCTCGATCTGATTGAATGGGCCAACGGTCCGGCAGATTCGGAGTGGGGCGCTGTGCGGGCGGCCGCCGGACATCCGGAACCCTTTGGCCTGAAGTATCTGGGCGTCGGCAACGAGGATGCGATTACGCCGGTCTTCAAGGAGCGCTTTAAAATGATCTATGACGCGCTGAAGGAAAAACATCCCGAGATCACGGTGATCGGAACGGTCGGCCCGTTTGCCGACGGCGCGGATTATGACAACGGCTGGGAATTTTCGAATGAGCTGAAGCTCGATATGGTGGACGAGCATTATTACGTGAGCCCGCAGTGGTTCTGGGACAATCTTGACCGCTACGATACCTATGACCGCTATAAAGCAAAGGTCTATGTGGGCGAGTATGCCGCGCACGATCAGGGCAAACGCAATACGCTGCGCTCCGCGATTGCAGAGGCCGCCGGTTTGACCAGTTTTGAGCGAAATGCCGACGTAGTTCTTTTTGCTTCCTATGCTCCGCTGCTGGCGCGCCGCTACCATACGCAGTGGACGCCGGACATGATCTATTTTTCAGCGACGGAAGTATTCCTTTCGCCGAATTATTATGTGCAGCAACTGTTTGGTCAGAATGCCGGCGATACGGTGCTGAATGCCTCTGTGAATGTGGAAGACGGCAAGAAGCTGACGGCTTCGGCCGTGCGCGAAACGGAGTCGGGGAATCTGATTCTTAAGCTCGTCAATGGCGAGGACTCCGTCATGAAAGTGGACATCAGTCTGGCTGGTATTCCGAGTGTGTCGATGAAGACGGTGCGTACGGTGTTGACCGGTCCGAGCGGCGATGCGGAAAACGAAGACGGCAAAATACCGGCGATTCAACCAAGGAGCGAAACGGTTACGCTGGAAACCTCCTTCTCCTATGAAGCTCCGGCCAACTCGCTCACCGTGTTCAGGTTTGAGTACTAATGCAATTGAAGGTTTAACAAAATGATTTTGGACAGAATAATTATGCCTCTTGCGGTGTGTGTCGGAATAGCAGCGGCTGCAACTGCGGAAAAGGCGCAGAATCCGATTATCTGGGCGGATGTTCCGGATGTGTCGAGCATTCGCGTGGGCGATATCTATTACATGAGCAGCACGACCATGCACATGAGTCCGGGCGTTCCGATCATGAAGTCGAAGGATTTGGTCAACTGGGAGATGGCCGGCTATGCTTACGATCGTCTGGTGGAAAACGATAAAATGAACCTTGAAAACGGAGAGGACGCCTACGGCAAAGGAACCTGGGCCAGCAGCCTCCGCTATCACAACGGAACGTTTTATGTTTCGACCTTCTCGGCCACCTCCGGCAAGACGCACGTTTACTCCACAAAAGATGTGGAGAAGGGGCCGTGGAAGGAGAGCTCATTTGAACCCGTGCTGCACGATAATTCGCTTTTTTTCGATGATGACGGCCGCGTTTATATGCTCTACGGCAGCGGAAAGATTACGCTCGTTGAACTCCTTCCCGATGCTTCGGGAATTAAGCCCGGCGGTGTGAATAAAGTGATCATCGAAAACACCAACCTGCTGTTCGGCGAGAACGAAGTCGGAGGGCTGGGCGGCGAAGGGTCGCAGCTCTATAAGGTCAACGGGAAATATTATCTCTTCAATATCGGTTCGCCGAGGAGCCGCTGGTCGCGGTGCGTATTGCTTCATCGGGCGGATAACATTGAAGGGCCGTATGAAGGTCGTGTTGCGCTGGAGGATCGTCATATTGCCCAAGGCGGGTTGATCGATACACCGGATGGAAAATGGTATGCCACGCTGTTTGGTGATCGAGGCGGCGTTGGTCGGATTCCGTACTTGGTTCCGGTTACATGGAAAGACGGATGGCCGGTGCTCGGCGTGGATGGAAAAGTGCCGGACGTGCTCGATATTGAGGACCCGCAGCTAGGCCTTCAGGGGATAGTGGGCGACGATGAATTTGAACGAAAACTGGGCGATCCTAAGCTGCCGCTGATCTGGCAGTGGAATCATAATCCGGATAACGAGCATTGGGAAATCCTAGAGAATCCCGGGCGTTTACGCATTACGACCGGTCGGGTGGATCAGAATGTTCAGTATGCGCGCAATACCCTTACACAACGCACATTCGGTCCTGCGAGTTCGGCATCAACCTGCGTAGAGGTCAGCGCTATGAAAGACGGTGACCGGGCCGGGCTGATTGCGCTGCAGAACCGTTACGGCTACGTCGGCGTTAAAATGGAAGACGGAAAAAAGTCGATTGTGATGGTTCGTTCGGAGCTCGGCATTGAAGTCGGCGAGGGGAAGCAACAGATTGTTTCGATTGATCGTCTGAGCGATATCGTGAAGGAAGTGGAAAGCGTGCCGTTGGCACAGGATAAGGTTTATCTGAAGGTCGACTGCAACTTTGATTCCGATCAGGCCTCGTTTTACTACAGCCTCGATGGCGCGAAGTGGACGCAGATCGGCGATAAAGTTCAGATGGTCTACACCTTCACCAAACATTTTATGGGATACCGTTTCGGACTGTTTAATTATGCCACGAAAACCGCCGGCGGATATGTTGATTTTGATTTTTATCGGGTGAGTGATCAGCTGACAAAATGATGAGGCACCTTGGAATGTCTGAGTTTTAAAGAGAAGTCGGAGATCAATTGCAGAAAATTAGAGGAAGGGAAGGATGATGATGAAAAAGAGAGCTATCTTAATGGCCGCGGTCGGCTTGTTCGCCGCGGCTGCGGCACAGGCTGAAAAGGCTAAGAACCCGATTATCTGGGCGGACGTACCGGATCCGTCCATTGTGCGTGTTGGAGATGCGTATTACATGAGCAGCACGACCATGCACATGAGTCCGGGCGTGCCGATTATGAAATCGACGGATCTCTCGAACTGGGAGATCGTGAACTATGCCTACGATCGCTTGGTCGAGAACGACAAGATGAATCTTGAAAACGGACAAAACGCTTACGGTAAAGGATCGTGGGCCAGTTGCATTCGCTATCATAACGACACGTATTATGTTTCCACGTTCTCTTCCACTTCGGGAAAAACGCACGTTTATTCCACGAAGGATATTGAAAAGGGGCCGTGGAAGGCCGTTGAGTTCAGTCCGTCGCTCCATGATAACTCGCTCTTCTTTGATGACGATGGCCGCGTGTACATGATCAGCGGTGGTGGCCGCATTACGCTGACGGAGCTCACGGAAGATGTAACCGGAATCAAGCCCGGCGGCACCAGCAAGGTGATTATTGAAAACGGCAACGCGGTGTTTGGCCCCGATCAGCAAGGCGGTTTGGCGGCCGAGGGCTCACATATGTACAAGGTGAACGGGAAGTATTATCTCTTCCTGATCGCATCGCCTCGTCAGTGGTTCCGTACGGTATTGCTCTATCGGGCGGATAACATTGAAGGTCCGTACGAAGGAAAGGTCGCCTTCAAGGATCAGGGCGTTGCTCAGGGCGGACTGGTTACTGCTCCGAATGGAGAATGGTATGCCTATCTCTTCGGCGACCGCGGCGCGGTGGGTCGGATTCCTTACCTTGTTCCTGTGAAATGGGAAGACGGCTGGCCGGTCATTGGCGTAGATGGAAAAGTTCCGGAAACGCTCGACCTGCCTGATAATTCCAAAGGCATTCACGGCATCGTTGCGTCCGACGAGTTTGAGCGTAAAGCGGGGGAACCCAAGCTTCCGCTGGAATGGCAGTGGAACCATAATCCCGACAATGAAAAGTGGGCCATCCTCGACAATCCGGGCCGCTTCCGCATTACCACCGGTCGAGTGGATAAGGATGTTGTGAGCGCCAAAAATATGCTCACGCAGCGCACGTTCGGGCCGGTCAGCTCGGCGTCCACCTGTGTTGACGTAAGCAACATGAAGGACGGCGATGTCGCTGGGTTCATCGCGCTCCAATCCAAGTATGGCTATGTCGCGGTTAAAATGGCGGATGGTAAGAAATCGATCGTCATGGTGAGTGCGCAGGGGCGCAATCCGGAGGAGGTGGAGGCGGTTCCGTTCGATGGGAAGAATGCGTATTTCAAGATTGATTGCGACTTCCGGAATCAGACTGACAAGGCCTATTTTTACTACAGCCTTGACGGGAAAGAGTGGAAGAAGATCGGCAGCACGCTGGAAATGTCCTACGAGCTTACTCACTTCATGGGCTATCGCTTCGGCCTGTTCAACTATGCCACCCAAACCGCCGGCGGCTATGTTGACTTTGATTATTACCGTATCGCTGAAGAAATCACGCCGGTGAACTAAGCGCTAACGAACAATTGAATTTGTTCTGTACGGAATCTACAGCGCCTTTGGTGCTGTAGATTTTTCGTTTTTGTACTAAGTTGCACAATATCCGGTTGAATCGCGGGGTCTCAATTTGCCCTGTTTTTTGGTCCTGTAGGTTTTTCTGTTCCGTCCGAAATATTTGGGAGGTTTGCTGTGATGAAAACTCTGTTTGTTCGTGTGCTTTTGGCATTGTCCTGTCTGGTGTCGTTGGCCTGTGCCAAGCCGGGAGGGCGGAGTATTGTCTCGCTGGACGCCGATTGGCGGTTTTTTCAGGGAAGCGCCGACGGCGCAGAGAGCGTGTTATTCGACGATTCGGCGTGGGAAACCGTGGACGTTCCACACGACTGGAGCATAGCGGGACCTTTTCTGGAGGATGCTCCAACGGGCGGTCCCGGAGCGTGGCTGCCGTCTGGGGTCGCGTGGTATCGCAAAAAGCTGGAACTCCCCGCCGATGTGGCCGGGAAGAAAATTTGGATCGAATTTGACGGCGTAATGGCCAATAGCGATGTCTGGTTGAATGGGCTACTTCTGGGTCATCGCCCGAGCGGCTATACAAGTTTTCGTTATGACGTGAGCGATGCCATTAAACCGGGCGATAATATGCTGGTGGTTCGCACCGATACCTCTGCACAGCCCGCCTCGCGCTGGTACACCGGTGCCGGCATTTATCGACATGTGCGGATGGTGGTTGCGGAGCCGCTGCATATTGCGCCGTGGGGTGTTTATGTGACAACCCCGGAGGTGAGTGAAACGTCTGCAACGGTTCAGGTCCAGACGGAGTTGAATAATACTGTGTCAAAATCGGCGCGTGTAAACGTGGTTTCAATCCTTGAAAACCCTGACGGGAAAACTGTTGCGACTGTCCAAACATCGGTGACGCTGGATGGTTCGTCTTCTCAGTCGGTCACGCAGTCGGTCAACTTGGATTTCCCGCTGCTGTGGAATCTTGATTCTCCGAATAGGTATACGCTCGTTTCAGAGGTGTATGCGGATAAAGCGTTGGTCGATGTGGTGCGTACGCCCTTTGGAATCCGCTCTGCGGTGTTCACAACGGACAAGGGGTTGGTGTTGAATGGCGAACGTGTAAAACTCAAAGGCGTTTGTCTGCATCACGATGGCGGTGCAGTCGGTGCGGCGGTTCCGCTGGATGTATGGGAGCGACGCTTAAAACTACTGAAAGAGCTTGGAGTTAACGCCATTCGCACCGCGCACAATCCGCCCGCGCCCGAGTTTCTCGATCTGTGCGACCGGATGGGAATGCTGGTCATGGATGAGTTTTTTGACGTGTGGCGCGTGGGAAAGCGTGGGGCTGACGGAATTAACCTGCACGATTATCATCTCTACTTTGACGAATGGGCGCACACCGACCTGCGGGAGGGAATTCTGCGCGACCGAAATCATCCGAGTGTGATTCTCTACAGCGTCGGCAATGAAATTCACGATACGCCGAGGCAAGAGCAGGCCAAAAAAATTCTTCGCGGACTGGTGGATATCTGCCACGAACTCGATCCTTCTCGCCCCGTTACGCAGGGGCTCTTTCGCCCGAACCAGTCGCACGATTATGATAACGGCTTGGCCGATATGCTCGATGTGATCGGCACCAACTATCGCGATACAGAGCTGCTGAAGGCGTGGGCGGATAAGCCGGGGCGTAAAATTGTTGTGACGGAAATGGGATACGATCGCAGCTCCTGGCTCACCATGCGCGACAACCCACAGATGTCCGGCATGTTTCTGTGGCCGGGAATCGACTATTTGGGCGAATCGCCGCGGTGGCCGCTGACGGTTTTTAACAATGGACTGCTCGATCGTTGCGGATTCATTATGCCGCGTGGGCGTGAGCGCCAGAGCTGGTGGAGTGACGAGCCGATGGTTGCGGCGTTCCGGCGTATTGCGCAGACGCAGGAAACTCCGGTGGACCCGGGCTATGAAGTGGTCGAGTGGAAGCGGCGTCAGGTGCTGTTTCCCGATTGGAATCCAGACTTGATGAGCGCCCATGAGGAGAATGTTGAAGTCTACAGCAATGCCGAAGAAGTGGAGCTGTTGCTGAACGGAAAATCGCTGGGCAGAAAGAAAACCCGAGCGGATGACGCCGCCATCAACTGGAGTGTGCTGTACGAACCCGGAACACTTCAGGCCATTGCCTATAATGGGGGCGAGAAGGTTGCGGTCGATACGCTCCGCACCGCCGGAGAAGCACGACAGATTAAGCTGATTGCGGACAAGAAAACCACCGGACTCAGCTGGGACGATGTGGTTCACGTGGAGGTTCAGATGGTCGATGAGAACGGCATACTGGTTCCTACGGTCGGCGACACAGTCACCTTCTCGGTGAAAGGGCCCGGAAAGCTCATCGCGGTGGATAGTGGGAACGTCGTCAGCACCGAGCCTTTTCAAGCTTCCGAACGCAACGCCTATCAAGGGCGCTGTCTGGCCATTCTCCGCGCGGAAGGGAAGGGGACCATCGAGCTGACCGCGTCCGTGGCCGGTTTAAAAAGCGCATCGGTCAAAATTTTGGCGGAGTGATTCTCTTCTCCTTTTGGTCGAAGTGGAAGTGAATGAAGAAGAGATCCGCGACTATCTTCCGCCCGCCTA
>CAYOBH010000125.1:0-8196 GCA_964402125.1 uncultured Verrucomicrobiota bacterium | reverse complement strand
ACCATCAGATAATCTTCGCGACCGCCTTCATAAATTGGTTTTCCGCCGCACAGTTTAAGAATATTGATGAAGTCCGCCAGAGAGGCTGTGAATTTGCCTCTGGCCGGGCCTTCGCAAATATCTTCCAGCACATACAGCAGGTTTTCGTCGCCCGCGCTCAGCGCCAGCGGATGATTTTTAGCCACTTCGTTCAGCGGAATAATCTGTCCGCCGATCTCCAGGGCGCAACGCAGCGGGACTTCGCACTGAGGGAGCGACTCTCGCCAGCTCTGCTTGAGTATAATTCGTAAAGTAGCCGGTGTACCGTTGGGATCGCGGGTGTGGTAGGCCGAGTCGTCGAACGCTGCGAGTCGCTCCGCCCGGCGCTTTTCCTCTTCCATTTTGTCCACGCGGTGTGGGTCGGAATAGAGGCGGACCGCTTCTAGGCCGAGCGCCACCAAGTGTGCACAGATTTTGCCCTCTTCCCGATTTTCACGGCAGGGGCAGTGGTTTTCAACCAGGCCATCTTTAAGCACCTCGAACTTACTGCGCATTCCGCGCACACCGATCGACAGCTGACCGATCACAAACGGATGTTCGTAAGTTACTTTATCCACTTTGCCGCGTTCGAACAGCGTCATGCCGTCCTTGAAGGTTTGGCGGCCGGCCCAGTCTTCCAGCATTTTTTGTGTAAAAGGTACGTGCATGGTTTTGGTTCGTAATACGTAATGCGTAATACGTCATGCGTGACTCGTAATACGCAATACGTAATACTTAATATATATTTTTCAGCTTATTGAGGGAAATGTGGCGGTCATGCCTCAAGTTGTCTCCCGTTTCGTCCTTCACACATACTTCAGCAGAAGCCTGCTTGTCCAGTGCGCGATGCGCTCATTCCGATTTAAATGCTTGCCCATGCTTTTCATCTGTGTTTTTTATGAAGCTGCCTTCGGACAATATGGGATGAATGACGCATTGAATATTGGAGAATAGATGAAAACGAAATCTTTGGCCGCGCTACTTATGCTTATCCTGCCTATCACATGGGCTTCATCGGCCTTGGCCGATGCAGTGCCATTCACCTACACCACTGACAACGGTGCCATCACCATCACTGCCTACACCGGTTCCGGCGGCCATGTTGAAATTCCGGAGACCATCGACGGTTTCCTGTTACAGCCATTGGCGATTCTGCGTTCCGCAGATGCTCGGGCTTGGCATAAACGGTAAGTCATATCCACCCGAGGAGGAACAGATGCGAGTACATGAAGCATTGAGAACAACGAAATGGTCGTTTATTTGTGAGTTTTTCCATGAACGTTCATCGATAAAGAGGCGAGGGCTAAGAACTTGGGTCTGTTTTCTTGCCGTCTTGGTGAGTGCCGGGGCGGCGTTCGCCGAACCGGAGCTTCCCGTTAAGGTTGAATCGCAGTGGTTCGTTAAGGCCACGTCGGTTAGTCCTGGTGCAGTTACAAATGTAATCGAGATACCCGGCGGGATAAATCAAACGAACACGGGGTATGCGTACAACACCACCCTATCACTTGCTCCAAATGTAAAGGCGCTGGTAGTTGGTGCATATCTAGACGCTAACGGGGCTGCTCAATCGAATGCAACTTTCGGTGGTAAGGTGGCCGATGGGTATATTCCTAACGACGGTAACAATAATCGTTTGGTTACTTATTATTGGTACAATCCGAGTACCAACCCTGATCAGGAACTTGTTGTGTATAATAAAACTAAAGACATTGCAGAAAAGTTTGGCTTCGCCGCATTGGGTCTTTCTGGGGTTGACACAACCGTTCTTCCCAGCTTGTCTGCTAAGGTTGGGAATCAGGTCAATACCACGGTTATCGTGCCGACCAACAATATGTTTACGGTTTCTTTTGGTTCGTATAACGGTGCAAACAACCTGCAGCCTCCCACGGGATGGCAGTGGATGGATTCGGTTATAACAACCGGCGCCGGCACTGTTGTCGCAGCTACGAAATGGGCTCCCAAAGGTCCCGTGACCGAAAGGATTACATGGACAGGATTCCCTAGCGGGGCAAACAATCGTTCTGTTCACGCCGTTTCTTTCCCGTCCACATTGAGCGGAGGGAATCCTTATTACCTGCCGGAAGTTAAAGTTATAGGCGTTATTCCGGGCGATGCTTCCACTGGAGTGAGAAATCCGGTGAAGTTCAGCGCGAACGTCATCACTTTTGGAACAGTCTTTAGCAACGCGGAGTTTAATTTAAACGGTGAAGTTATTGACACAACGTGGGAAGAGACAGGATTCGATCCTATAGGTGGAACAACGAACAAAGTCACTTCGGTCAATGAGTATACGTTAGGTGTTTACTCCAACGCTTTCTTCGCTCTCGAACTTTGGACCAGCCAGTATACCAACAAATATTTCTATTCGTTTAAGATGGGGCCTGAATTTACGTATACGATGTCTCCTGCAAACAATGCGGTTGTTGCTGACCTTACACCGACGGTTCAGGCCACTGTTTGCGATGCCATCAATGAAGCAAGAGCGATTAAACTTTGGATTAACGGGGCTCCGGTGGCAGCTAATGTTGTGTCCGAAAACGGAACGTCGACCGCGACTTTTGCTATGAGCAACTTGGAACGAGGTCAGAAGGTTGATTTCGAGTTAAGAGTCGTAGATGTTTTTAATGACCTTTATACTAACAAATCATCCTTTACGGTGGCCGGGATTGCGAACAGCGTATCGACCTGGGAGGGTGACAATATTCCTGAAATAGGTCCATATGATCAAGCTTACCTCGGTTATGCTTCTGGAATGACCAATAATATCGGGAATAATGAAGTCAGTAATACTCTTCGTCACGAATGGACGTTTATTTCCAAAAGTGATCGTCCTGCACAAGGCCAGACGTTTACCGTTCCGGCAGTAGTAGTTGGTTGGATCTACAGCTATGATTTGGATTCCGTCTGGATTAAACAATCTGCGTATTATGAAACGAGAGACGATGATGAATTGAACGATATGTGGTTCGCGTTCCCAGCGGGTAAAAAGCTGAAACTCCGTATTACGGATCCGGCGAAGAGTGGAACGGACGGCTTTGTGGTAGCTTCGTACACTTTAAACATTGCGAATACGATGACTAATTTTTCAGGAAATTGGATTCAACTCCGTCTTCCTGAAACGCTTGTGCTCCAAGCCAATAAGAAATATGGCTTTGACGTAACGACCGACACCACCAGCACCTAATTTAATATGGACGGCTTGGCGGGCAGTACCCGTACGCCGAAGGACTATGCGGGCGGCGAAGCTTATTCCAGCGGGGATAATGGTGCCGGAGATAATACGATGAAGCTGCCTACGGATGAAGGAGCGGGAGACCGTTCGTTTATTGTACAGTTGAGCCCATCAACAAAACTCTTTTCAGTGGGTGCTGTGACTCCGACGGGTACCGGCGTAGTTAACCCGGTAACAGTGAGCATTCCGGTCTCTGAAGTGTTAGGTCGTTTTTACCCAGCCGGTTCGAGCATTGAGATCGATGGAGTAGGGGCACTGGAAACAGACTATACAGGCGTAAGACCTGACTTTACGTTCTCCGGAATATTGCCGGATAATATGCAGTTGAAGCCTACGAATACATACTCAGGCACGTATGTTCTGGCAGAGCTCCCGGGCTGGGGAGGACGTAGTATGACCAATACGTTTACCTTCACGATGGGTGAGGCGTACTCCTTCGCAGGTCAATCTCCTTCGGCGACAGTGCTCACGAATCAGGTTTATGTGTCGGTTAAGGTTATTAATAAAGTTGACACATTCGGAAGTGCGGAGCTCTTTGTAGATAATACAAAACTTAACGATGTAAATATTACGTCCAGCGGAAAAACGAATACGGTTAGTGGGATTTGCAATGGTCTTGGCATAGGTGTTCATACGGCGAAAGTCATTGTTACAAGCGCCAATGATGGGTTTGGTGCATATACCAACTCGTGGAACTTCAAGGTAACATTCCCCGTCACCGACCGATCCTGGAATATTAATATTGCAGGCCCATCAAGTGGTACAGCACGCAATGTTGCTCAGGGAACTATTGCTATTGCTCCCCCTTCTGGTGCGAATTCCTGGAATAATCTTGTGGGAACTACCGGAACGACGGAGGTGAAGACAAACAACTTCATCAATACCGTCTTGGATACCAGTGGCGGGAATCCGATTTCGATCCTTTCCTATGGTAACTATAATTGGGGTAACAACTATACCGGCGACGGTGAAATAAGGGTCGATCTGTTCAAGGGCTACGCCGGTGCATCGAATGGCGGCCAAACTCCGAATCATGATGCCTATTGGTCGATTACCGGGCTGAATTCTACGGCTGCCTATGACCTCTATATCTACTCGACGTGGACGTGGAACGAAAACGCCTCGAGATTTGACATTACAGAAGGCATGCCGCTGGATGGTATCCGTTCAAAGACGATTACCGCCCCTGAGCGCGACAATGTTTCGGTATCAGCAAATAAAGCTAAAGCAGGAGATGATTTCTCGGCCTGCGTTGAAGGCCAAAACTATGTCATCTTCGCGCGTGTAACACCGACCAAAGAAGGTAAAATTTCGCTCCGCAGCGGATTCGGTGTAGACTGTGTCCTTAGTGCGATGCAGATACAAGAACATGCAGGTGAGGGTATTATCCAATTTGCGACTTTAACTTCATGGACGCCGGAGGGAGTCGTTTATACGAATCCCGTTCTGAAAGCGGTGATCCAGGACGGTGCAGGCACTGTTACGAGCAATAAAGTTGTTTTGCGGTTGGACGGCCAAGTGCTTCCTAATACGGGGTATGATAAGGTCGGCATTAACTCTACGGTGACTAATAAGATCAATGCTCCTCTTGATATAGGAACGCATGAAGTTTCGATCATCGTGGTTTCGGATCTTCCGCAATACCAAAGTTTAACGAGTTCGTGGGAGTTTTATAAGGGCGGTAGCCGTGTAGATCCGCCGGTGTTGCAACATCATTGGAACTTCGAGGAAGGTGAAGGAACAATAGTATATGATAGGATAGGCTCGAAAAACGCCCATATCGTTGGATTCAAACATCAGTGGGTGAAGACCGGAAGCGACGGCGGCGTTAAGCTGGAGGGCGGTAAAACAAACTCCGAATGGAATGATGGAAGGGGCGATGAAGCTGGCGCTGGCGCTTATGTGGATATTCCGAACGGAATCATCAGTGAGCTTGATAGTGATGCGGTGAGCATTGAGATTCGCTTTGCAACCGAACAGCTTACAGCATGGACACGAATCTATGACTTTGGCACATCCTATGATGGCGCTGGTATATCATCCGCTTGGGTGAGCCCGAATACGAATAACACCTTTGTACTCGTTGCTAACTCGGATGTGGGTTACGGACAAAATTCTGTGCGGTTACATAACGCATCTGGAGTCACGGAGTTCGAAGCTCTAAAGAAGCTTAATGATGGCAGGAAGCATCATATGGTGACGGTACTTGACACAGTCGGTCGTGTACTCCACATATACCGGGACGGTGTGCGGGTTAACGAGGAGGAAGCTCAATACGCGTTGCCCGCTACCTTTGATGACCTGTCAGAGTTTGTAGATAACAATAACTGGCTCGGTCGTTCGCAGTGGGAACATGACCCATTGTGGCAGGGCACCATCTACGATCTGCGCATTTACAGCGGTGTCGTGTCAGAGGAGCAAGCGGAGAGGTTTTATCAAGGCAATTACGAAGAACCTCAGCCTCCGCTGGAAGGTCCTGCCATCAGCGTGACCGTACCTGCTGGTGGACCGCTTGCGATTTCGTGGTTGGTAACCGCAGGCAACAACTTCAGCGTTATGACCAATGCGGATCTGACGAACCCGGATGGTTGGGGCGTTGTTAATGGGACTGTTCCGCAGTTGAACGGCTATCGCTTCACCGTTGAGATTGAATTTGGTGAAGAATCTAGTCTCTTCTTCAAGCTGCGAAGCAATCAATAACAACTAAGCTCTGCCCTTGTTCAGAACGGATAAAGGCGGCTCCTTCGGGGGCCGCTTTTTATAGGGACAGAATGATTCGGGATGGTGCTACGCAGTAGCCCATTTTGGAATGGCGCGCGGCGCACTTTCCGGAAAACGCTTCCCGTGGGGCGATACGATCACGCATAGTCAAGCGAACTATTACAGCTCCAGTTTGTACAGCTACGACATCAGCGCTACGCGCGGCGATCACCCGTCTTACGCGACGGGCGGCTATCCCTACACGAGTCCGGTGGGCAGTTTCGGCGCGAACGGCTATGGGCTGTACGACATGGCGGGAAATGTGATGGAGTGGTGCTGGGATCCGTCGGGCTCGTCCCGGTCCATCAGGGGCGGGAGCTGGTACAACTCCGCGGACCCCGCGCGTTGCGCCGACGCGCGCAGGAGGCCCCCCCCGGACTACGAGCGCGACATCCTCGGCTTCCGTGCCGTTTGCCGTTAAGGGCCCTGTTTGCTCCTCCCGCCTTCGCCGAGGCTTCGACGGGCAGGCCCAAACAGCAAGGAGCGCAAGCTGGCGTCTGGCAAGCTGTGGGTGAGGGACGAACCCCGCCGGAGGCGAGTCCGCAACCTCCCGCACATGAAGCGAGAACCCTATCGGCGAAGTCAATCGATTTTTATTACAGAAGGCAACGAAGAGAACGAAGGGGGGATAATGCATCCACTATTCGAAAAAGCAGATAAACCTGAAAAATGCAGTAGAGAAACCGCAAATGAACGTTAATGGACGCAAATAAGTGAAAACGCTCGATAATATCGATACCTATGCTTGTTTTCGAAGGGCTGTCTTTTCGCCGTTCGTGAGTCACATATCTTTTGTAACCCATTGAATATTAGCGTTTATTAGCGTCAATTTGTGGTTAACTTCTTTTTCTGGGATAAGGCTTTGACTCCTTGCCCTTTTTGCGTTTATATCTGCGCAAAAGGGCGCTCGACGGATCGACCGCTTCCCGCAAAGAGTCCTTTGTAAAGATCGAATTAGATGTATTATGGGGGAATTGAAGGTTAAGCAAAACATGGAGGGCGTATGAAAAAGAGTATTGTACATTTTTTTGTTTGGGTTGCCATTGCCGTGGGTGCCGTTGAGGAGGCACCAGTTTATCGAACCTTCACGAACACCGAAGGTCAGACCATTCAGGCACGCATCATTCAATATGATGAAGTAGGGGAGCGAATTCAGATTGAGCGTAAAGACGGAAAAAATAAGGATTGGGCAGCGCTGTCCCTGTTCTCAAAGTCGGATCAGGAATATATTCAGGAATGGGTTGCTGCAGATCTGGTGCTGAACGAGAAAAGTTTGCTCGTTGATATAGACAAAAAAAGAAAAAATATGGAGAGCGATGTAGACTATACCTTTGTAGCACCGCGCGGCGCATCAACAGGAACCTGGGAACGAGCAGAGGCCTCACGACTGGATCGCGAGGAGGTTCATTACCAACTGCGTTTAAAAAACAGCGGTAGCGATGATATTCAAAATCTGAAGATCGAATACTGTATCTATTTAGTGAACGAATCCGGTGGTCGACGATTGAATTCAGGAAGCGTTACAAATGGAGTCATTGAGATTGGTGGGCTCTCTAAAGATCACTACAAAGAGACAGAAACGGAAGAGGTCATTACTTCAAAGTACTATGAAAGAAGGTATGTATCGACCTATGACTCCTCCACAGGAGCGAAGAAGTCCTCTTCTTATCTTGCAAAGATTTCCGAGGTGGAAGTGGAGGGGATATGGATCCGTATTACTGGTCCGGAGGTGGAGGGATTGCCTGTAGTGCGTGATGTTTATTATCCAAGAGGTTTCGAGAAAAAAGGCTATCAATGGAATTCCACAACGAAAATCATCGAAAAGGATGAAAACGATTTGGGAGGGTTTATTTGGGAGCGCCTATGATCCTAAATAATGCAGTAGAGAAACCCCAAATGAACGTTAATGGACGCAAATAAGTGAAAACACGAAAATATCGATTCCCATGCTTGCTTTTCGAAGGGCTGTCTTTTCACCATTCAGGTGCTTCACATATCTTTTGTAAACCATTGAAAATTAGCGTTTATTAGCATCAATTTGTGGTTAACTTCTTTTTCTGGGTTTATGAGCAGTGTTATCTTCGTAAACTGGCCTGCACCGTTTGATGTATCCGGGAGCCAAGACGTAACTTCAGACCTCCTGATCCGGGGCGGAGATCGGGGGTTTTTTCCGGAAAATGCGTTGG
>CAYOBH010000124.1:0-8200 GCA_964402125.1 uncultured Verrucomicrobiota bacterium | reverse complement strand
GTCGCTCTTCTGCTGGTTGACATCTTCCTTCCGCAGGCTGATGGAACCCGCCTTTTCCTGAAGTTCGGGGCGTTTCACCAAGCCGGTCTGGATGGCCTCCTCAAGTTCGAGTTCCATCGGGACGAATTCCATCGAATCGGTCAGCTCAAACGCATCGGAATCGAGGAAGACGAGGTTCTTGAAGTGTTCGCGGGCGATGGCCAGATCATTGCGGGCCACGATGAGTCGCGGCTTTTCGTTGGCCAGCGATACCTTCGCGCTGAGCCAGTCGAACTCGGAAACGCTGCCGGCGTCGTATTTGGCCCGCGTTTCCTGCTCGAAGTCGGCCAGTTGCTGCACCGACTGCTCAAGGACGCCGGCGCGGGTTTCGGCCAGTTTGACCTGGTAGTAGGCGAGGATGATGTCGCGCGTCTGGGTTTCGCGGATGCGCCGTTCCTGGACAGCGGTCAGTTGGCGGTAGGTCTTGGAGGCCCGGATCGCCGAGAGGGTCCTTCCGCCCGAAAAGATTTGCCAAGAGGCCTCGGCCCCGAGCGTCTTGCTGCCCGATTCCGAAAAGTTTTCGTCGTCGTAGAGGTCGTAGGTCGCCGATCCGGTGATGGTTGGGTAGGCGGACGAAAGTGCGCGTCTCCGCGTTGTTTCGGCAATTTCTCGTCCGCGGGCGGCATTGAGTACGGTGATCGACTGTTTCAGTCCAATCTGAATGCTTTCATTCAGTGTATAGCTGTTCGTCTCCGTCTGTGTATGGGCGGTCAGTGGCGTGAGGGTGAGCAGCAGAAGTGCAAGGCCTCTGCGTACGGGATTGAGCATTTTTTCCATGGCTGTTTTCTATTGTAGGTGTTCCGTTTCTTCGAGTGATGCATAGGTTTTTCGGGATGCCTTCTTCTACGCTATTGAATCAACTATTTAACCATACAACATCTCTTGTTTGTGAGCGAAAGAGAACGATTCGACGCTCTTGCGTATTGTGCTTGCGTATATAGATAAAGAAAATTTGTTCCTGAAGGCTTTTATGAAAAGTCGATAAATTGATCCTAAGAAATGGTTTTTATTGCCGGAGCTTGTACCACGAACGATTCAGTCTGCCAACTCAAATCATCGCCTTATTGTCTCTTTAAATAAATGTTGGGCTTGGCCCCGCATTTCGACCACAGGGCGTCATGACGGATAGTAAGGTTCGAGATGGATGTTGGCGGCGAGAAGATAGGCGTGTTAATCATCACCGTCACCGTGCCGCCCCAAAAATTTCCATGGTTGATCGGTAAAGTAGAACACGCTTCCAGCCCCTCCTCTCCGGAGCGGCTATGCGAATACAAACAAGCTGGAAGCATGTTCTACTTTACATGGGGAAACCCTTAACTAACGGCCATTCAGGACCGACACCTCGCTAGGTTGAACGGATGGGACAAATGAAATTCTAGCGTTGATCGACAACCTCGGATGACGGGTTGGGGGAAACTTTTTTGTCAGGATTCACAACCATTCGTATTTGCATATCGTGTGGATAGCTTCGATTTGTCGTCATGCCTGTTTCCAGAAAAAACGCTAATACTGATTTCATATCATCTACTCCCAACGATAAGGTTTTTTCCTCCTGCCTCCATTCATCCACGTCCAAGCTACTCGAAGCTGACCCAGTCGATCTCGACCGGATTTTCTCCGGTTGAAACCGCGACGAGGTTGTGCTGTTTGGTGGGGGCCGTTTCGAGTTTGGCGGAGGTTTCTTTCCAATCGGCGCCTTTCGGGATTTCAAGCTTGGCCAGCAGCGGTCCATCGGCCTTGTCGAGGCGAAGTTCGATCGCTCCTCCCTCGGAAGCGTTGGCGCGGATTTTAACAGTCTTGAGCGCCTCTTCGCCAAAGTCGACGCGGTCATATTGGACAAATGCGCCTTTTGTAGACAGGGCAATCTTCCAGCCTTCGCCGGTCTTTTCGCTGTTAAGGTAAGAGACCTCGGTTCCGCTTTCGCTGACGGCGCTGTAGCGGTCGATCTGGATTTTACGCTTGGCATCGCAGATGCCGACGCCGCGGAGTGTGGGAACGATCGGCTGGATGGTGCCGTCTTCGTTGAAGGTCAGGAATTCGGCGCGGGCGGAGCGGCGCGTATCGTCGCGCGGGGAGAGATCCTTGTAGTGGTAGAACAAGTACCATTGACCCTTGTACAGCACGAGCGAGTGGTGGTTGGTCCAGCAATCCTTGTGTTTACCCATGATGGTTCCCTTCATGGTATAGGGGCCCATCGGGTTGTCCGCAGTGGCATATTCCAGCGCTTCGCCGCCGCCGACATCGTGGGGAAAGGTGAGGTAGTATATGCCGTTGCGCTCAAAGGCGAAGGGACCCTCCACCAAGCCTTCGGTCGGAAGGTTGTCGATCTTCACGGGTGCCGTCTCCAATTCGAGCATGTTGTCCTTCAGCTTGGCAACAAAGATGGCGTTCATGGAATAGAAGATATAGGCCGCACCGTCCTTGGGATCGATGAGCACGGAAGGATCGATCGAAGGCGGAATGTCGGGAATATAGTTGGGCTCGGGCGTGAAGGGGCCGTACGGCTTATCCGCCACGGCCACGCCGACGCGCTTGTTGGCGCCGCGGCTGTTGGCCGGAAAATAAAAGTAATATTTCCCGTCCTTGAAGACGCAATCGGGGGCCCACATACCATAGTTGGGATTGACCCATTCCACCTTTTCCTGCGTAACGATGACCCCGTGGTCGGTCCAGTCCATCAGGTTTTCGGATGAATAGACGTGGTAGTCCTCCATGCAGAATCCGCGCCCGCCGTTGGGTGGAATGATGTCGTGGGAGGGATAGAGATAGATCTTCCCCTCGAAAAATCGCGCGGTCGGGTCGGCGGCAAAGGTATCGAGCATGAGCGGGTTGTCGGCGAGCGCATCGGCGCAGGCGAACAGCGAGCAGGCAGAAAACAGAACAAAACGGAACGGCAGCTTTTTCATATACATCCCCTTGATTTGACATATTTCTTTGAAACAGACGGGGAAACGTAACCGATTCGTTATGCGTGTGCAATCCATTCGAACGGCGGATTTGAGTTAAACACGCACGATTTTCCTAGAGATTGATGTGTGTGTTAAAAAAATAGCATTACAGGTTGACGACGGGCCCATGTGCTAATATTTTAACATCCAGAAAAAAAAGGAGACCGCATGGAAAGCTATGAACCCGATAAGCTGAGTCGCCGCGAGCGGCAGATTATGGACCTGCTCTTTGAAAACAAGGAGCTCTCTGCGCTGGATGTTCAGGAGCTTATGGAGGATGCTCCCGGCTATTCTGCGGTGCGCACCATGTTGCGCCTGCTGGAGGAAAAGGGGCATGTTACGCACCGCACGAGCGGGCGGAAATATCTCTACACGCCCGTGCAAAGTCGTAGGTCGGCCAGCCGCGGAGCGATGCGCAGGCTGCTGAATACCTTTTTTGATAACTCCGCCGAACAGGCAATTGCATCGCTGCTGGATATCAGCAGCGGAAAGTTGAATCCGGAGGAGTATGACCGTTTAAGTGCGTTGATTGAAAAGGCGAAGCGCCAATAGGGGGTTGGGATGAAGTGGAACGTTCTGCTGGAACTGGAACTCAAGTGCAGCCTTCTGCTGATGGTCGCCTTTTTGGTGATTTTACTGATGCGTCGTTTTTCATCGGCGCAGCGCTATTTTGTTTTGATGCTGGCGGTAAGCGGCGGGCTTTTGATTCCGGCGGCTCATTTTTTGCTGCCGCATTGGGAGACCAAGATACTTCCGCCCACGACGCTGGACATCGAGCCTGCTCCGCAGGCGTCGGAACCTGCGGCAGTGGTTGCTTTTTCGGAACACACGGTAACGCCGACTATTAGCTTGGTTGAGCACGTCGAAACGATTTTCCCGACGGTTGAACCCGAATTGTCAAAGGTAGCAAGCGAAGAGGGACGGTCGTTTTCTTGGCTTCAGATTAGTCTGTTTGTCTGGTTGTGTGGCGCAGCAATTATGTTGTTGTCGCTGGTGGTCGGCTGGCTCTCGGTCTGGCGGATTGTACGCCGCGCGTCGGAGGTTCAAGGCGTATGGTCGGAAACCCGCGAACGGGTGCGCGGACGTTTGACGATATCGCGCAAGGTATCGCTGTTGGAATGCAGCAGTCGATGGGCACCAATGGCGTTTGGGCTGTTCCGTCCGACGATTGTTCTGCCGGTCGATGGCCGGGCGTGGCCGGAGCAGAAGCGGTCGGCGGTTTTAGTGCACGAGTTGGCGCATGTGAAACGCAATGACTGCCTGCTGCATGGCGTCTGTACCATTGCGCTGGCGATCCACTGGTTTAATCCGCTCTTCTGGATTGCCGCGCGGCGGCTGCGTTTGGAGCGGGAGCATGCGTGCGATGATTATGTGCTGACCAACGGCGCACCGGCGGCGGATTATGCAGATCAGCTGCTGGAAGTAGCGCGGATGCAGTCGGGGCGGGTTCCTCTGCTGAGCGCGGCGATTACGATGGCGCGAAAGAATGCGCTGGAAGGGCGGCTGTTGGCCATTCTCGACGGCGGGCGTCGTCGCGGTGCATTTGGGTTGGGCGCGGTTTGTCTGGCGTTGCTGCTGACGGTTGGCATTGCGCTTCCGCTGGCCTCTGCGACAGGCGCTAAAGCAAAGACGATGACAGACGATGTTGTGGCCGTGGTGGAGAATGACGTTTCTGAGAACGCGAATGTGCCTCCATCGAATTTGGTCGAGGTGATTGAAGAGGCTGTCGAGCGGTCGGAGGAGGCTGTCGAGGAATGGGTGGAATTTAAAGAGCTTCCTCCAGACTCGCGGCCGGAAATGAGCTCGGAAGAATCGGCGGTGTCGGTGCCGGATAGTTCTTCGAGTGATGCGTTGCCTGATCCGGAATTTATTTCTGAATCGCGAAACTTTTGGTTGGCAAGCTCTCCGCCGTCGCTCTTTGTGGATCATGTGAGTGTTCCGATCGTTGATTCCAAGGAGAGTGGCGTTGCAGAGGTGTCGGAGGTGACGGCGGCTCCGTTTTTGGGCGAATGGGTTGAGTTGACGGACGACGCATCCGCTGCACTGCATTTCCTCGTGGAGCAGAACGGGCAGGCGCTGCTGGAGGGCGGCGATGTGCGGACACGGATGCAGTGGAAACTGAATTTTGATGAACTGCTGCTGACCACCAGCGAGGGCATTCGTACGGCGGATATTTCTCCGGAGGGTTTGCTGATTTATCGCAAAGGCGGTCGGGCCATGATGACCTTCCGGCGGCCCGGCAGTACAGTGGAGCTTCCCATGAAGGAGACGGCTTCGGTGAAGCCGTTGGTGCCGACTCCAAGTGTGAAGGAGCAGTTTGAGAGTCGATTGACGGCGGCGGAAAAAATTTCCAATACAGCATCGCGAGACAGTGCGTTTTCTGGAATTGCGTTGGATGCTGCAAAACTGGGTTATCTTGATCAGATGTGGCTTGCCGTTAAAGGAATTAGCAACTCGGATTCTCGAAATAATACGGCGAATACGTGCGTGAATTTGCTGGTTGAGCTGGGCTTGGTGAAGGAAGCGACGGAGTTGGCGGAGAGTATTTCCAATACATTAACTCGAGATCATGCACTCGGGCGGATTGCTCGGCAGCAGACCGTTGTGCGGGAAGACAATGTTCAGGAGAGTCGAGCGGTTCCTGCTCCAACGGTGGAGATGAAGGCGCAGTTGGAGTCACGGTTGAATATTGCTGAGGGTATTATGATTATGCAGGAGCGTGACGCTGCGCTGATGGGCGTTGCCGCTGATGCCGCCCGTATGGGCGATGTTGGGCTGGCGCTGACGGCAGTCGGAAAGATGCGGGTGCTGTCGTCTAAATCTGAAGCAGCAGAGCTGTGCGCGGATCTGTTCATTCTACAGGGGATGAATGAGGAGGCGGTTCAAATGGCCGAGCAGATCACGTTGCTCAATAGACGCAATGAGGTGCTTGCGCGGATTGCGCAGGGGCGTTCAGCGGTGACTGGGAGCGGTGGAGTGTCGGGGAGCATCGGCGGGCAGCCGAATATCGGTCGCAGACTGAGCGCGGAGCGTCAGGCGGGGTATGCGCGCCAACTGGAGGCCCGCTTGACGATTGCCGAGCAGATTGCGCTGCCCTCGGAACGCGACGAGGTTTTTGCCGGAGTTGCGCTGGATGCTGCGCGTCTGGGCGTGCTTGAGCCGGCGTTGAAGGCGCTCGATAAAATGACGTTTGTTTCTGATCGCGACGACGCGGCGGTGCTGTGTGTCGATCAGTTTATTCTGCTGGATCTGTCGGAATATGCGGGAAAAGTGGCGGGGAAAATTACCTTTTATAACACGAAAAACGAGGCAATTGAGCGCATTGCGCGGGGGCGCACGGCGGTTGGCTCAACCGGCGGAGTGGTGGGCGGTAATGCGGGCGGAGGAAGCCGAGGGGGCCGTAGGCCAAGCACCGACCTGTTGTTGGAGTATGCGCAGCAGCTGGAGGCTCGGATGACGATTGCGGAGCAGATTACGCTGCCCTCAGATCGCGATGAAATTTTAGCAGGCATTGCAGAGGATGCTGCACGATTGGGCGTGATTGAGACCGTACTGAAGGCGCTGGATAAAATTTCGTTTGTTTCGACGCGTGATGCGGTGGCGGTCCGCTGCGCCGATCAGTTTATTCTTCAAGGCCTGACCGCTGAGGCCGGACGCGTCGCGGAAAAAATTACCTTCTACAGCACCAAAAAAGAGGTGATCGATAAGATTGCGCGCGGCAGTTCGCCGCTGACGGGCGGTCCGTTGCGCGCGACGCCAAGGTCCACTTCTGATAACGGTTGGACGATTCATTATTCGAGCGAAGACGCGCCTAGCCCCGAGCAGGCCGCTGCCATGCAGAAGCAAATGGATGAGATGCAGAAGCAGATGGAAACGATGATGGAGTCCGGGGTGATGCAGGATCAGATGGGTGCAATGGAAAAACAGATGGAGTCGATGAGTAAGCAGATGGAGTCGATGATGAATTCCATGGGAACTCCGTGAGTAGTAAAACAACAAGGGAGACACATATGAAGAAGGGGATGCTGGTTGGGGTTGTTGGATTGGGGTTAATGCTTTCGGGGTGTTGTTCGGGATTGGCAGGAAAGGATGGCCCCTCTGAATATGAGCGGTTGCAAGGCATCTATGTGGAAAAAATGATTCCGCAGATCGCTCCGCTGATGGAGAGCAACGTTCCCGAGGGTGAGCTTAGGTCGGTTACTTATAAAATATCCGCCAAAACGGCTGTCGAAGTTTTTTCCGACCATGCGGGTGTTTGCAGGGCAGAGGCGGAAAAATACATTGCCGAGCTGCCTCCTCTTCCTGAAGGGGCGCTCGACGGGTATGAGGAAAAGTTTCGCGAGGAAAATCTTCTTCATCTGATCATTCAGGGATATTCCTCCGGAGAGGAAGAGGATGTGTCTTTTGCCTTTTTGGCCTCCGGTTTCCATATTCCGCAGATGATTATGAGCGTGTCGCGAAGCACAACAATGGCCTCGAGAATCTCTGCTGAGGAGATTGTGCAGCATTTGATTTTGGAGAGTTATGGGGGATCACGTCTGTTTTTGGTGGAACGAGAAGAGGACTCGGTCACATTTGCTGAACGCAATGTGAACGGTTACTACATCGTCGAAACGGAAATGAATGAGTACGGCGTATTACTGCCGAAGTCGTTTGTGTGGATGGTTGAGCGGAAATAGTTCTTGCGGACAGGAATGCCGCGTGAAGCGGGAAAAATTTTGGGAGAGGTGAGATATGAAGCTGAAGGCTGTTTTAACGGCGTGGCCGCAGTTGGTGCTGGCCGGGTTTATTGTTTTGGGGAGCGGGTGCCAGAGTGCGCGGAATGCGGTGTACTGCATCGGTGAGGATTTGACGGATATTTTTGTGGCGGATGCCACGGTGTCGCTGGGAACCGATATGGGGGCGCATATCATGGCGACGGAGCTGCTGCAGGCCAAGGCCTACAGTTATGAAGATCTCTATCGCTTCGCCCTCGGCGCTCGCCGCTTGGGGATTTGGGAGTGCGAGCGCGAAGGGTGGGATTTGTCGCTCGTTCAGTCTTCGCGATATAGTTGGAACCAGAAGGAGGTGGCGGCATTTGCACCGTTATCTGCGATCAGCGGAAAGATGTCATCGCGGAGCGGCACTAAAGCGATGTTTACGGAGTCGGTGGATGAGTTCGGTGTCGGGGTTCATTTGTTTGTGGTCGGCGGGCGCATTGGATTCCGCCCCCT
>CAYOBH010000123.1:0-8214 GCA_964402125.1 uncultured Verrucomicrobiota bacterium | reverse complement strand
AATGATTCAAAATCTTTTGCGCTGGTGGTGAAGTCGTAGATGTCGAGGCCGAGGATTTCGAGTTCTACCTGCTTGTGGCCGTCGTCGGATTGTTCCTTCAAATCGTGCACGGCAATGTCGGGTTCGCCGATGGTGACGAAGGAGGCGGCTTTCTTGTCCTTCTTGAGCAGGCCGTCCTGCATGAGGTCGTCGTGCATGCGGGCCTTGGTGACTTCAAAGCTGCCGGCGCTCATGGTGACGTTCTGGTTGATGACGGTGGACTCGAACGAGAAGCCGAGGACAATCAGCCAGTCGGCGTCGCCGCGGGTGCGGCATTCCTTCATGGCTTCGTTGACGGCCTGGCGCGATACGGTGCCAAACTTGGGGCCGATATGAAAATAGGCTTTCTTTTCGCCGGTCGCCGTATTGTAGAAGCCTTCGGCGTGGAGCCAGGAATGGCTGAGGCGGTCGACGCGGACAAAGACGGCGTGCTCGTCCTTGATCCCGTTCTTGACCCCGGCGGATTTCAGGTGCTCGAAAATGCGCTCTTCGAATTTTTGCAGGTCTTCGGAATCAATGGCGACTTCGTCGAGTGCATCCGGAGAAACCGGTTCAAAGTTTTGGAGCGTTTCGACCGTGAACGGCCCGCAGACGCGCAGCTTCTTTTTATCCTCTTCCGGCTGGTCGTAGAGGTTTTCGGAGATTGGTGGTTCATTATTTGCAATGGAGCGCATCGTGATGTGCGGTGCCGTTTTATAGACGAAACCCTGGCGGATATCTTCTCTCTGGTCGTAAAGCTTGTAGTAGGGAAAGGTCGCCGTCATCAAGCGAGTCTTGGCAATGTTCAGCGCAATCCGGCTGGTATCGATGGTTATCCAGCGGCGGCCCCACTGCTCAGCAACGTATGCGGTCGTTCCGGCACCACAGGTTGGATCAAGCACGAGATCGCCTGGATCGGTGGTCATTAGAATGCAACGCTGGATTATTTTTGTTGTGGTTTGAACAACATAATCACGACCACCTGTTTGAGATCCGCTGCCTGTATCTGTCCAATTTGAGCCAAGAAAAAATACCGGAAAGTCATCGAAATAACGACGATATCGCAAGGTTTGACCAACAACCGCCAGACGGCCTGCTGCAGCTAGATTGTTCAGTCCTTTCTCATTGGTAGACCAATATCTTGATTTTGGGGTAAAGGTTTCCCCCTCAAACTCGAACGGTTCAGCATAGGAAACATGTGACGATGTTAAATCTCCGAGACCAAACAGCTTTCCTTCCTCAGCCAACGAAGATGGTGACTTCTTTTCTTCCGATTTCAGTCGCCGCCATGTTTTATCATCAAACTCTATACACCCGTATGAGTCTTCAGAAACATTATCGTATGTCTTGGGCACAAATAGCTGACGGTACTTAATGCAAGGTTTATTTTTGGCATACCAAATAAGGAAATCACTATCTTGCGGCAACAACTCTGCGGTTAGGTTGTTTGTTTTCCGAAATGAAATCTGACTGACAAAATTCTCGCTCCCGAAAACTTCGTCCATCAAACAGCGCACCAGATGGACGTTTTCATCGGAAATCTGAACGAAGCACGAGCCGGATTCGGTCAGCAGTTCCTTGGCGGTCAACATGCGGTCACGGAGATAGGAAAGGTAGGAGTGGATTCCGAGTTCCCAGGTGTCGCGATAGGCCTTGATTTGCTCCGGCTCGCCGCACAGGTGTTCGTCCTTCCCATCCTGCACGTTTTGGTCATTCAGCTTCATCTGCCAGTTGCCGCCATATTTGATGCCGTAGGGCGGATCGATGTAGATGCACTGGACCTGCCCGGCCATGCCTTCGCGTTCGAGCAAGGAGTTCATGACGAGCAGGCTGTCGCCCTGGATTAGGCGGTTGGACCAGCCGTCCTGGTGGTGGGGTAGTATTCGGAAATCTTTTCGATCTCGTCCATTTCGAGGGCGTTGCCGAAGAGTTCGTTGGCCGAGAAGAGGTCGAGCTGGTCGTTGGCGGGCTGCTGCTCCTTGAGGCGGTAGAAGTTTTTGATGAGGGCTTCGGGGGCGATGTGCTCGTGGCGGTAGAGCGAGCGGATGTCGATGGAGAGGCGGCCTTCGGAATCGTCCTCGCCATATTTATGCATCCAGAAGAGTTCGGGGTCCTGCCCGCGATGGACGACGGGATTCCTGGGATATTCGGCCTTGCCGTCGCCCTGCCGCACCTTGGGATTAGCCTCCTCGAAACCGGCCTCCTCCCGCGATGGGATATGCGCCCGTTTGTCCTGCTGGTGTTTGATGGATTGGATGGTCATAAATACTCCTTCAAATGTTAACCGCGAGTAACCGCGAATTGATAAGTTCTTGATGCTTGCAGACCGCACAAATCGGACGATTCCCGGAAAAAATCGGACGATTATCGGTCGATTTCGCAGCGGGCCTGTTTCCGTTCTTTCGATAGATTTCAGGGAACCGTCGATAGATTATCGATCGATACTTAAGCCACGACACTCCGGTTGACGATTCTTTATGCTTCACTTGACGATTCCTTGACGATTTATTTCGGGCTTCAACACATAATACGTAGCGCGACCTGCACCCACTCGCTCAATAAGCTCTAAATCCAACAATTTGTTAAAATCTGCGTTCACGGCCTGACGAGTAATTTCGTAAAGCCGCATACATAAGGCACTTGAAATCCTTTCTCCAGCAGCCATGCGAGTCAGGATATTCCGTTGTCTGTTTGTTAATTGCGCCTCCGTTGCAGGGGAAATGCCTGTTTCGATTCCCGCCGGAACCCGCAAACGGTCTAAATTATCGCCCGGCCCCTTCAACACGACGCGGAAATAGCCCTCGTTTATGTCATACTCTGGCGCACTCAGTCCATGATTGAGCATGGCCGCTCTCATGCGCCCGATCCCGCTTCCTCGCTGATCCATGAGGCGCAGGTGGTTTAAATACTGGCCGAGAACCGGATTGCGGGAACACGGCGGGCAGTTTCCTTTCCGTATTTTTGCCACGGTCAGCGGTTTCATCGGCATACCTGGACTCAGAATTTCCAGCCGGTCGGCAAACAGGTTTATCAGAATCTGACGGGCAGAGTCTTCGTAGTTGCGATGGGCAATGGCGTTCACAATACATTCACGGACGGCCTCGCGGGGATATTCATCCAGTGCGATCCGGGTCAGGCCGACAACCCGCATGGGATGACGTGTGTTTTTCTGAACAAAATCCAAGACCTGTTCGACCAAAACCGGAGCAGGCCCGGAAAGCGTGATTTGATCTGCCGGGGTACTGTCTGAAACAGTTCCCCGAAATGCGTCGGCAAAAATTCGGCATTGCGGGAATCGGGATGACGGGTCTTTTCCCAGAAAAATGAAGCCGGATGCCTGTGTATGAAAGATCTCGCCATCCAATCGAACCAAGCCCTTTTGTCGCAAAGCATTCCACCGTTCGATATCCGAAAGAGATTGGCCCTCCGGAACCGCCTTGATTGCACGAAGCCATTTCTCCGATGCCGTTTCATCAAGTTGGTCGGCTGAAATATCCAGAGCCTTCTGTTCAAATACCGAGGCGGATTCAATCGATACGCCTGTGTCCGCCGACGCAGATTCGATCGGAAGATTGAACGACTGTTCCAGAACCCGTTTGAGGGCTTTTCTGAATTCAGGCTCCAAATCCAGCCGGTCATGAAAGCGTTTATAGGTATTGTTGTCGTCTTTGATTTCCTTCAGGAATGCGTTGGTTTTTGCTTCCCGCTTATTGTCGGTTTTACCTTTCAGGAAAACCAAAAGAGGCAGACCCGTTTCGCGGGCGAACCGGTATTCTTCATGCGTGGCGGAAAACTCCGGCGGATTGCCATATTCGCAATCCAGAATCAGCAGATAAATCTGGCAGGTTGCGAGACATTCCAGATAGGGTTTGCGGATTCGTTTGCCGGAAAGCGGTTCCTTTTCAAAGAGCACAACTTCGCACACATCGGCCAGTTGCGGATCGGCAGAGACCCAGCCAGCGACAGCTACCCGCTCCAGTTCAAGCTCCTTTTGAACCGAGCTGACGAAGATACGTATTTTTCCCTTTTGACTCATAACCCCGTAATTTTTGTTCTCAACTGGTTCTTGATGTCCCGGATGTCATTGGCGACTTCGATGAAGGTCCATTCGTCCATCTCGTGTTTTTCACGTATGTTGTTCACGGCGGGAAGCCAGCGGTTTTCAACATACCATTTCTTGTCGCCCTTGTCCTTGTTCATGCCGGTTACTTCGATGATGAGATTGACGGTGCGGCCATCGGAGGTTTTGCAGCGGGCGATGAAGTCGGGGAAGTAGAGCTTGTCCTCTCCTTCCTTGACATAGGGAATCGAAAAACCGAGGAAGGCGTTCTTGACGTAGCTCAGGACCAAATCCTCTTCGACCAGCTCTTCGAGGGTCTTGGCGGCGATCTGCTCCCAGCTTTGCGTGTCGGCCACGACATAGTTCACATGGCTGTGCGTCGTTTCGTAGACCTCCTTGCTGGTGCTGCCATGCACATATTTGGTGCTGCCGATGGGATTATAGTAGTTGAGGATCGGCATGATCAAATCGGTTGAAGCCTGCTGGTCCATGATGGCCCGCTGGATGTAGCCGAGGTATTTGTCGGGATCGTAGCACACGAGCAGCTGCTTGAAGCAGTCGCCATATGTTTGAACCTTTGTATTGTACCACACTTCGACAATCGACTTTAGCTTGTTGAACTTCTGGAACTGCGGGTTGCGGTCATCGTCGTGATAGCACCGGGAAATCAGCGCCCTGGTGATCCGGTATATGACTTCCTGGTGTCGAAGATCCTCCAGACTATCGAGGTTGAGTTCCTGCTCCATTTCCGAAACGGCGGTCCCCATGACGGTCTTGGTCGGGATATTGGGGCCGATTTCAAAGTTTTCGATGTTCGAGAAGTCGGCCTTGATTTCGCCTTCCTTCGATTCGACCCGGTAGCCTTCCACATTCGGGAATTGGATCTCGTAGTCCTGCTGCCGTTCGGGCAGCGCCTTGACGGCGGCCAGGTCGACCGGCGGAGGCGGCACGGACTTGCCGCCTTTGAACAGCTTAAAGGGGACGCCGATGATTTGGGCGTATTCGGGCGGCAATTTCCGCACCTTTATTTTGCGCTTGTCGTCAGTCGGATTGCCGTCCTTGTCGTAGCCCTGCAGCACATAGTTCTTGCGGCGCAAGGCGCGGCCAGCCACCTGCTCGCACAGCAACTGCGACCCAAAGGCGCGAATACCGACGATGTGCGTGACGGTGTTGGCGTCCCAACCTTCGGTCAGCATCGAAACGGAAACCACGCACCGGATATGGGAGCCGAGCATATTGGGCTTGCCCACCGTGTTGACGACTTCGCGCAGGATTTCCGCATCTGTAATGCGTTCTGCAGAACCGGCCCCATGGATGCGGGCGTATTCGCGTTTGAAAAGTTCCACCTCGGATGCAAAGACATTCTTGAAGTCGTCGCCAACCTGGTCGGAGTTTTCGAGGGCATCGCTGTCGATCAGCAATGTCGGGGATTTTCGCAATGGCTGGCCGGTTACGGGGTCGTAATTGGAAAACAGTTCCAAGTTGCCCGATACGGAAACGGCGTTGCCTTGCTCGTCGCGAGTCCGTTCATAACCGGCAATCCATTTGTAAACCTCCTTGGATACCGATGTATTGTTGCAGACCGCAATGAACACGGGCGGATTTCCGAACAGGTCGCGGGTGCGATTAAAGTCCTCTTCGTAATGCTTGTAGAACTGGGTAAGGGCGGCCGTCAACACCTCGGGAAGCTTGGGCGGTGCTTCCATCAGCTTTTCGCCTTTATCCTTCGCCTCTTTCTTTTGCGTTTTCTGGCCCTTTTTCGGCAATCCGTCCTTGATATGGGAATACAGATCCCTAAGCACCGGAGCATCCAGCTGCTGCGTATTGTCGCTTTCTGGAAGGAAGGGAATCTTGACCAGGCCGGATTCGATGGCCTCGATCAAGCCAAAGTCGGAAACCACCCAACCGAACAGGCTGTAGGCCGTATAGCCCGATCCCGTTAAATAATACGGAGTCGCGCTGAGGTCGTAGACATGGCGAATCTTGTAGTATTCGGCGGCTTGGCGGATACCAGTAAACCAGACGGCCGCACGGGCGTTTTCCTCCTTGGTGTTTTCGCCCTCGGTTGTTTGGCCCTTTTCCAAGGGAAAATAGCAGTGATGCGCCTCGTCGTTGATGATGAGCAGCCGCGATCCCTGCTTGAAGCGACCCATGACGCGCTTCAAGACCTGGTTGAAATCTTCTCGGGCTTCCTGCTTGTTGCCTTCGGCATCCAGCTTGCCATCGAATGGACTTCGCTTGTTGCCCTGCAGTGTTCGGGGCTCAAAGGTGTGGTAGTTGGTGATGACAATCCTAGAATTGAGGGAAGGAAGCAGCTTTGACCAATGATGCGGAACCAGCCCTCGCTGGTGGTAATAGTCCGCTACGTCCATCGAGTGCATGTTCTTGGTATCGACCAACAGGACACCCAAGCGGTTCTTGATGGTGATGCCGGGAGCAATGATCAGGAAATTATCGGCAAAGCGGGTATCCTGCCGGTATTCCTTCCGGTTGAAAAAGTGATAGAGAATCAGGGCGGCCATGACCACCGTCTTGCCAGTGCCGGTCGCCATCTTGAATGCGGTGCGGGGCAAGCCATCGGTTTCCTGCCTGCCTTTGGCCAACTGGTCGAGGATGTGCTGCCCGGCGTTGCTCCTGTCGGCAACCTCATTCAGCCAAACAGCGGTTTCAATCGACTCGCGCTGCGCAAAGAAGAGCTTTCGTTCATCAATGCGATCGGGATTCTCGAACCAGAAGAGAAGCAACTCGCGGGTGATGCGGGTCGTGTTTGGATATTTTTCCGCGCGCCATTTGCCGACTTCTTGGCGGAGCAGGTTGATCAAATGAGTTCCAAACTCACCGCAGAAATCGTTGATTTCCAACAGTTCGGCTTGCTTGCCCTGTCTAATCGGAATGGTGCGGGTGTCGGGAGCAAAAATCCTGCGTCCCTTGATGGGCCTCGCATAATCAAGGGCACCATTCAAATCGGTAGCGTAGTGGTATTCGGGCTCATCATATGGTCCGTTTAAGATAGGATTTTCTGCGCTCATTTCACCCCTTTAATATCGACAACGCGCCAAAGAAACACAGCACGTATAGAAGCAGTTTGGAACGATACGAGCCAAATGGGCTTGCCGCAAGCCGAACCCTCGGAAAATATTTCCAGAAACAGGCAGGTTTCGTATTTTACTACGGAAAAGGGTTGGGCGGTGAGCGCGCGATGCGGGCTTATTCCCCCTGGAACAGGGCAAGCGCGGTTAGAAAGCTATCGTGCAGCTCCATCCCGGTGTCCAGCTCGGGGGCGAAACGCTGGAACCCGACGTACATGAGACACATGAGCTGTAGGCCGGTGAAGGTTTCGCCGGGCAGCGTCTGGAGGGTGTACTTGGGCGTGGGATCGCTGTAGTCGAGCCCGCGTTCCCCAAGCCGACCAATCTCGAAGGCGATGTCGCGGACCTGGTCGACAGGGATATTATCGAACCGCTGGAGGGCGGACAGCATGTGCATGACGGCAGCGGGATATTTTTCAGCAAGCAGTGCCGGGTTGTCGACGCCTTGGTGGTCGGCAACAGCGGCAATGGCGCTGGCAGCGGGGCCGGGGTCGGGTTGCCAGACGTACCAGTCTCGCAGACCCAGCAGGTCGGCGAAGGCGTCGACGAGCCCGGTTTCGTCGCCGGGCGCAAGGCAGTCGGCGCGGGCCTGCCAGAGGGCGTAGAGCTTGCAGGACAGCGGCAAGGCCCCGGCTGTTTCGTAGTTGCGGGCAAAGGTCGTGGCCCCGCCGTTGAGGTCGTCGAGAAAGAGGGCGGAAGTGCCATTGAGGGCTAGAATGGCGCGGAAAAGGGAGGGAGGAACTGATTTCTGAATGCCGAAAAAACGGGTCAGGCCGCCTAATTCGTCATTTTGATTAACGGGTGCTTCTTTCCCTGCTCTGCTTAGTTACCTTGTAGGGCGAGAAAACCACGAGAAAAAGTGTCAGTGTGGGAATTCATGCTTATTTCGGTTGTTCACGGAAGTGCGTCTCAAAGAAAAGGGAATCCAAAAATCATTGATTCCTACACTGGCACCTATCAACCCAGAAAAAGAAGTTAACCACAAATTGACGCTAATAAACGCCGATACTGACAGAGGATTTTAGGCAGAATGATTTTGGGACAGAA
>CAYOBH010000122.1:0-8217 GCA_964402125.1 uncultured Verrucomicrobiota bacterium | reverse complement strand
TTTCGGACCGGACTGTTTTTTCTCGCCCTGCTTTTAACCATTGCCCCGCTAAGCGCGAAGGAGTTTTTAACCCCCGCCGCCCTCGTCCAGCAGAGTGCGCTCATTACGACCGCGCAATACCCCGATTCAGACGATCTCCTGCTCGATGATTTTATTCAGGTGACTTATCAGGCGGACGGCTCCTCGGAAATGTGGGACGACACGGCGATTAAGATTCTGACGGAAAAGGGCAAGCGCGAAAACCGTACGCTGGCGCTCTCCTTTAATGTTTCTTACGGCACCAACTATTTCACGAAGGTGGAGGTTATTAAACCCGACGGCACCGTGGTCCCGGTCGATGTGGAAGCCAACAGCAAGGTGATGGTGGACCCGAGCCAGATGAGCTCCAACATTTATAACCCCAACTCCAAAATCCTCAGCCTGTCGGTTCCGGGGCTCGAAATCGGCGACATCCTGCGCTACGTGGCTTACGATCTGCAGACCAAAACGGTGGTCCCCAACACGTGGAGCGATTATCAGGTATTCGAAGCGACCACACCGATCAAACACCTGACCTATCAAATCATCGCTCCGTCCGAGCGACCGCTGAAGCGGATTGCGCTGAAGGCTGAAGTGCCCGGAACGGTTGACTACAAAAAAACAGAACGCGGAGAGCAGATTATCTACACGTGGACGATCTCGAATGTGCCGCGCATGTTTGAAGAACCCAATATGCCCGAAAGCTATACCGTGGTGCAGCGCCTCCTTGTGAGCACCATCGACAGCTGGAACGATCTCTCCACGTGGTACTGGAACCTGTGCAAACCGCGACTGGATAAAACAACGCCCGAAATGCAAGCGATGGCCGAAGAGCTGACCGCGAATTGCTCCAGCACCAAGGAAAAGATTAAGGCCATTTTTAACTTTGTCTCGCAGGATATCCGTTACATGGGCATTACGCCGGAGGAAGAAGCTCCGGGCTATGAACCGCACGATGTCGATATCACCTTCGAAAACCGCTACGGCGTCTGCCGCGATAAAGCCGCGCTGCTGGCCGCGATGCTCCGGCTGGTGGATATCGAGGCGTTCCCGGTCATAATTATGGCGGGCCCGAAAAAAGATGAGGAGGTTCCCCAGGCCTTCTTTAACCATGCGGTAACCGCGGCGCTGGGCGACGACGGCGAATATATCCTGATGGATTCCACGGATGAAAATACGAAGGATATTTTTCCGTCGTATCTTCAGGATATGAGCTATCTGGTCGCCCGCCCGGAAGGCGAAACGCTGCTGACCTCGCCGATCATTCCGGCGGTCTCCAATCTGCTGCGCATCGCCACCACCGGCGAGCTGGACCCATCCGGCACGCTGACCGCTGAGAGCACACTGACCTTTGAAGGGGTGAACGACACGATTTACCGCGGCCACTTTTCGGAACTGAAAGCGGACGAGCAGAAACGATTCTTCGAAGGCCATCTCAAAAAAAATCTGCCGACTGCGGAATTGAAATCGTTTGAAATTCTGCCGCGCGAACTGCGCGACACCACGCAGCCGCTGGTGATTAAAATGAGCTACACCGCCGACAATCTGATGGTGGAAGGCGACGCCAATAAAATGTTTAAGCTCCCGCGCCTCGGCGGAACGCTGGGCTACGCCAATTTTCTGTTGGGCGACACCGGCCTCGAACGGCGCAAGTATCCGCTCTACACCAGCATCACCGCCGGCGTTCTGGAAACGCGCGAGCTGCACCTTCCGCCGGACTTTGGAACCATCAGCATCCCCGACTATAAAACCATCGACACGCCGCAGATCACTTGGGACGCCCAGCTGGCGCAGAGCGGCGATACGCTGATCGGCACCAACACCTTCCTGATCAACACGGTCGAATTCAGCCCGGAACACTATCTGGACCTGAAGAAAAACCTGAAGGAGATCGAATATAACCTGCGCAAAAGCCTGATCGTCGATGAGTCGCAGATCGATCCGGAAGCGCATGCCGATGTGCGCATCCTGAATCAGGAAACCGAAATCGTGATCGAAACGCCCGAAAAATGGATTCAGACCAATCGTTCAAAAATTAAGATTCTCACCTACGCCGGAACCAAGGAATATGCAGAAATCAAGATTCCTTACAATACGCAGTGGCAGAAGGTTGAACTGACCCGCGCCACGGTCACGCTCCTCGACGGAACCGTCAAAGAAATCAACGAGGACGAGATTAACATAATGGACGAAAGCTGGGTTGCAGCGGCACCGCGCTATCCTGCCGAGCGCATTTTGGTGGCCAGTCTTCCGGGCGTTGAAGTCGGCAGCATCCTCGACATAGAGATCTCTTCCGAGGTGGATGGAAAACCCTTCTTCTCCACGCTGGAAACCTTCAACGGCCACGAGCCGATCGACCATAAAACGCTGACCCTTACCGCGCCGAAGTCGATCGACCTCAAAATCCTCAACACCGGAATTACAGAGAGCCAGACCGAAAGTATAACCACCACCACCTACACATGGACCGCAACGGATCAAGCCCCGGTGAAGGAAGAAGAAGGACTCCCCTCCTGGTGGACATTCAACCCAACCGTCTTTATCTCCACGGGCGACTGGAAAACCTACAGCACGCTCATTCACAGTCGCTTACTGGAGGCCGCCGAAAAACAGGATCAAACGAGGAAACTGACCAACACCATACTGGAAGGCATCACCGGACGACGCGAAAAGGCGATTGCCCTGCGCGACTGGGTGGCCGAAAACCTGCGAGAAGCCGGCCCCGACCTGACATCTCTTCCGCTGAGCTCCATTACACCCGCCGACCAGACGCTGGCGGACCGCTACGGCAACAACACGGACCGAATGATCGTGCTCTACACCCTGCTTAAAGAAGCCCGTCTGCGCCCGGCCTTTGTACTCTCCGGAAACATTCCGCTCATCTCCGAGGCCGCGCGTCCGCTGCTCGACATCCCGCAACGCACAGCCTTCAGCACCGTGCTCATTAAAATAGATCTCGATGGAAAAACGGTTTATCTGGACGGCTCATCGCAATACGCCGAACTCGGCGCAACCGCCTTTGACCGACGCGCCATGCTGGACCTCAGCGACGGCGATATCGAAACCATTCGCGTGGAGCCGGGCAAGGATGACCGCTCGCACATAAAATATGAAATGAGCATTGCGCCCAGCGGCGAGATCGGACTGACCGAAGTGATCTTTGTTCAGGGAACACAGTTTGAAAGCTTCCATAGCACCTATGCCGAAATGACGCCGGAGAACCGTCGCCGTCATTATCTCGAACTGGTTTCCAGCATTTCACAATCGGCCCAGGCGGCATCGGACTTAGTGACGGACTACACCAAGTATCCCGGCAGCATGAGTTTCTCCGTTCATGCACTGCGTTACGGCGTTCAACAGAACGGCTATCTCCACTTCATCATTCCGGAAAATCCGCTCGGCTCACTCCTGAACTACCGCTCCAACGAACGCACCCTTCCGTTGGCGTGGAACGGCTACACGGATCTGCTGGCGGAATATATCATCCTTCTGCCCGGCGGCTATGAGCCCGCCATTATGCCTTCCAACTTCACCTGGAAGGCCCCCGGCGGAGCCGGCACGATCGATGTGTCCGTGCAATACGGCGAACTGGCCAACGCCATTCGTATCGTGCAGACCGCCGACCTCAAACCCGCACTGATTCCCGCCGAAGAATTTCCGAGCATCATTGAAGCGGGCCGAAAGCTGGCGCATCCGAATATGACCACCATTCTCCTCAAGAAGAAGGAGCTTCCATGATTCTGCGCTGAGAACAAAGGACCGATATGAAACTGCACTACCTCCAACACGTCGCATTTGAAGGCCTCGGACAGATTGAGGCGTGGGCGAAAAGCCACAACATTGAAATCAGCTGCACCCGCCTCTTCGCCGGCGACGCGCTCCCTTCGCTGGAGCACTTTGATGCGCTCGTGATTATGGGCGGCCCCATGGGAATTTATGATCACGACGAGCATCCTTGGCTGGTGGAAGAGAAGGCCTTCATCAAACATGTAATCGATGAAGAAAAACCCGTACTGGGTATCTGCCTCGGTGCACAGCTGATGGCCGATGTGCTCGGCGCAAAGGTGTATCCCGGGCCGCAGAAAGAGATCGGCTGGTTTCCCCTCCAGCGCGCGGCGGAAGCGCCCGAATGGTTCCCGGAAACCCTCACCGCGTTCCACTGGCACGGTGACACGTTCGACATTCCCGACGGCGCTGAACGACTGGCCTCCAGCGCCGCCTGCGCCAATCAGGGATTCATCTACCGCGACCACGTCATCGCGCTCCAGTTTCATATGGAAACCACCCCGCAGAGCATGGAGGCGCTCATTTCAAACTGCGCCGCCGAGCTCGTTGACGCCCCCTTCATCCAAAACATCAACCAAATGCGCGCCGGCGCAGCGAATATGCCGATTATCCACGCAGAACTGGACAAGCTCCTTCGCACGCTCCTCCGCCCGCCATCCAAATCATGATTGTCATCAACAGCATCGTTCCCATCGTTCTGCTGGTGCTCCTCGGGCACCTCCTGCAGAAAAACGGATTCTTTGAGGACGGCTTCTTTAACAACGTCAATCGACTGGTCTTCTGGATCGCCCTGCCCGCCCTGCTCATCAGCCGCATCAGCGAATCAACGCTGGAGCTGGAGAGCATCGGACGCATTGTCTTTCTGCTGACCGGCGGCACCGTTTTATCGCTCGCGCTCGCATGGGGAATCGCCCGCATTCTAAAGCTTTCCGCGCCGCAGACCGGAGCCTTCATTCAAGGTTCATTCCGGGGCAACGGTGCCTTCGTTTCTTTGCCCGTCATTCTCTATTCCCTCGGCGCCATTGACCCCAGAGCCGAAACCTTGGCTACCGTCGTACTCGCCCCGCTGGTGATACTGTTCAACATCCTCGGTGTCATCGTGCTCGCGCACTATGGCCGCAGCGGCAACGCGAAGCGTCCCTCCTTCGTTTCCTTATTGGTCAAGATGCTCAAAAACCCGCTGATCATCGCCTGCGGAATCGGCATTGCGCTCAATCTCTGTCAGGTCGCCATCCCCACCGCGCTCTTCCGCTCGCTCGATCTATTGGGCGACATCGCGCTCCCGCTCGTACTCATGAGCATCGGCGCATCGCTCCAGCTTGAGCGCCTGCGCGGTGCCGCCTCGCCCTCGCTGATCGCTTCTCTCATCAAACTCATCGCGGCCCCCATGCTGGGCTTCATGCTCACGCCCTTCCTCAATTGCAGTCACACAGAAACCATGATCGCCCTCTTTTATCTCGCCGCCCCCGCCGCCGGCACCTCCTACATCATGGCTGACGCCATGGACAACGACGGCCCGCTCGCCGGCCGTATCGTCGCGCTCAGCACCCTCCTCGCCGCCGCCACCATCCCCGTCATCATGTTCCTCGGCTTTTCGCTCTAAATTTAACCACGAAAGAGACGAACCACATGAAAACGAGAACATCCTAACGCGGCTCCTCAGCAGAAAATGACCGCAAAGAAGCAAAGACGCGAAGAGAAGAATTTAGCTTTTTTTTCTTAGCGTCTTTGCGGTCAATAACATCCTTGTCCGCAGAGTATTAAGCATGGCCGTTTTTGAAACGAAAAATGGATAGAAGTTGAGGTGTAAGGAACTAACCCGTCTTTCGCTATTCGACCCTGAAAACGGCTTTTTTTGAGGGGGTGGCGTGCAAATTCCCCAATGTTTTCGGGGGTGCGTACCCCAAAATGGGCTGTAGTGAAGACCTTTGAGTGAAAATCGAACAAATAAGCCACTTTTACCCTTGAACAGCGAAAGACGGGTTGGCTTTGCGCCAAACGGGCACAGCACGTCCATTTTGACACGCATACAGTCGGTGCCCCTTCGCTCCACATGGATTAGACGCTTCTTAGCTACTACGAGCCCGTCCGCCACCCTACACAAAGCAATAAGTAGATATTATTATCCGGAAGAACTTTACTTTGACTCATCCTTTTACTTCTTCTGCTCCTTCTGTACTAATTTCAATATTCCTTGCCTCATAAAATCACTACTATCCACTAATAGATGATCTACAAATCCAAACACATCTAGATTTGCCAGCTTAATTTCTCCAGTTTTTTCTTTATAAAGAGTGTCGTACATTACGTTTCCTATTCCGTGCAACTGGTCAGTATAGAAGACAATGTAAACCGGATCAGCAGTTAACACAAAAATGATTTTCTTAACTTCTCGTAGTTGCTGAGATTTATATTCTGCATAGCTCTCCCCAGACATGCTCTCAAACCATCGGACATATTTCTGTCGACTGTAGTCGGTATAATTCTTTGCAGAAACATATGGATCATCATTAACTAATGAGTTTTGTATTATATCATAACATTTGACTATCTCAGGTGTATTTGTCTTCGGAGTATCCACAAACAATATATAATCGCAGACGTAACCATCAAACTTGTATCCCGGCGGCTGCAAACCTTGCGTTTCGCCCAAAATTGTAGGTAGCAATGAATGCACTGTATTTGTAATTTCAGATCTATCGCGCTCCACCGTTGAGTAATTAAAAGAATCTTTCGCTATTCCATACAGATCTGAATCATTAAACCCATTCCAGACGAGATGATTTTCTTCTTCACGGAACCCAACTCCAAAATAATACTCGAACCTTCCTTGCATAAGAGCGTCAGCATTGGACTTGCACATAAAAATCCGGTCATTCCCATCAAAAAGTTGACAGCAAACGCTCAAACCCGACAACAGAGTAATCTGCTCAATGGCCGCAGTTGCCAGTGATTCCCTTTCCTCATCGCTTATTTCTCCAGAAATATTGTTTACTAAATACTCCACATCCTTACGTTCAACCGCAGCCATAAACTTTTTAAATGCCGCTTCGTGAGAGTCCGTATCACTTAATTGATTTGGCGACTTGTTTTCATCGTACCACTTAACCGCCATATTAAGGTAGAATGGTGTCGCAACATAATCCTGATCGATGCGGAAGATTACATTTAAATCTATTCTGCTTTCCAAATCAGAAGCTGCAAAAACGTCATCTGATAAGCCCGCCACAAGAAAACATGCGCACATTACTATATATAAATAATTTTTCATCAAATATCACTTTCCTCTTTATCAATACATCAAAAGTTGTCCATCTCGTAATCTCGTAATTTCATGCAAATGCTCCCCTTATTCTTCCCGTTCCTTCATTTCATCGATTCTTAGCGGGCACCTCGGCAGGCATTTTCAGCTCCCATAATCCACTCCCTTTTGCACTCCCTCGCCCAAACTGACGGTCCGTCGAGCGCCGTTTTGGAGACATAGAAACGCAAAAAGAACGAAGAGTCAAAACCTTATGTACTTGTTCGTCAAAAACCCCACCTTTTGCTCGCGACGGGGACGATGCATTTACGATGAGGATGAATTGGCTCGTAGAGCCAACCTCCAGATTGGCTCGTAGAGCCAACGCTACAACAAGGATGACTTTTCTACACGCGCCATCCTCGTCGCGCCTACGACAAGGTAGGAATTGCCCTACATTTTTCAGTTTAGGAAGTCGGCTATCGTTCGTTTTGAAATACGCTGAATCTGGAAAATGCATTCATCACGAGGTCATAATTTTCGGGAACAAACTGAATCGCCTGAAACCCCAGCGCACGGGCGGCGTTTACATTTTCCGGCAGGTCGTCGATAAACAAACACTCCTCCGGGTGACAGTCCATCTGCGCCAGCGCATGGCGGTATATGTTTGGGTGCGGTTTTCGAACGCCCACCTGATACGAGAAGAAGAGCCCATCCGCGCCGGAAAAAAAGCCGGGCCAATTTGCCTCGATGGCATCGATATGGTGTTGAGCAATATTGCTCAGCGTATAGACCCGAACGTTCGATTCCACGGCCCGACGGAACAGCGCATAACCGATTTCATTTACGCTGAAGAGTCCGCGCCAAACGTTGACCAGATCGTCTACGCTCCAATTTAACCCTCTGGCTCCGTTCAGATATTCCACCCACTGCGCATCGCTGATCTTCCCCATTTCCACCGCATTGCGCCGCTCCAGATCATGGTCAGAAAAAGGAACCACAGGACGCCCCGAATGCTTTGCATGGACCTCATAAAGCCGGTCAAACTGAAAATCAACCAACACATTCCCGATATCAAATAAAACCGCTTTCATGCGCCCACCCTTCCAAGATACAGCGTTCTGTAAAACGAACGTCCTTTATTTTGTCTCAATTACACTGTGTTTATTGGG
>CAYOBH010000121.1:0-8233 GCA_964402125.1 uncultured Verrucomicrobiota bacterium | reverse complement strand
GAGACAGTTATAACTCCACCGTCACTCCCTTTAATCGTGGAATTAGTAACGGTCACACTATGCGCCGTGGCCGAAGAACTTATCAGTCCACCCCTTCCTAAGGAATAAAAAGGCCCGCCGCCAGTAGGAGACGCGATCCACGCCCGATCATTCCCGTTCGAGGCAGAAATCGTGCTGTTTTGAATTACATAATCTGTTGCAGTGGCATCACTGATCACCCATGCGTCAGCAGTCGTCGTATTCGCTGCCCCGACAATATTTGTATTAAATAAGTCAACAGCACCGGCTCCTCCCGGAACAAGAACCAATCCGACACCGACTAATGCAATTATCAACAACGCTGTTTTTTTCATTATTCCCCCAATTGTGCAAAAAAAACCATAGTGAAACCAAACGGCGACACACACTTTCATAATGTCGGACGATTGTCATGCGCAAATTGCATCCCCTCCACTCACAATTCTCACCGTTTCCCCTTCCGATGCAGCGATGATGAATTGGATCTTCTTCACGCGACGATTCAAATTGAGATGGGCAGGCAAGATGTCCGCGATACGGCAGGCTGAAAGCATGTTCTACTTTACCGAATGCATTTTCATTTCTTAGCGTGCTCTGCGGCTTTGCGTGAGATCATATTAACCACGAAAAATATCAAATAGACAAAAGGGTTGAGTGCATAGGTTTTAGACAAAATAATTTTGGACAAGATGATTTTCTGAGGGTGCATGGGAGTTGGAACCGCAGATTAACGCGGATGGACGCAAATTTTTCAGGAGAACTTCGTTGCGAGCTCTACGGCTTTGCGTGAGAGATTTTATGAACCACTAAACACACCAAATACACGAAAAGCTCGGATGCATGAAATTATCTATTATTTGCAACGAATGAAGGAAAAGCAGCGAATGGGTATAATTATTCTGCCCTAAATCATTTTGCCTGATAATTCTTTATCTTTGCGATCCTTGTGTTCCTTCGCGGTTAAAAAAACTCTGCAAACTCGGTCTCCTCCAGCGCAGCGGGTGGTAAAAAAAAAGCTGAGGGTGCATGGGGTTTAGGCAGAATGATTTTGGGGCAGAATGATTTTCTGAAAATGCATGGGAGTTGGAACCGCAGATTAACGCGAATGGACGCAAATTTAAGGAGACCTTCTTTGCGAGCTCTGCGGCTTTGCGTGAGAACATATTAACCCGTCTTTATCTATTCGCGGGCTGAATCGCCTTTTTTCTTGGATTTGAGCTCAAAGGTCTGTTCGACTTCGCGGTTCATTGCTTCCAGCCATTGCAGTTTTTTGGATTGGAGCATAGGACTCGGGTGGGCATTGAGCAGCGGATGAACATCGGAGGCCACTGTACGGACGGCCTCCTCTCTGATCTGTTTCATGCATTGTTCGGCCAGCGGAACCAATCCCGGATCCTGCCCCCACCCCAGCAGAATCGGCGTATTGAGCCGTCGTTTGAGTGCGTGTGCCAGCTCCGCCGAGCGCTCGGCACAGAAAATACTGTGGACGTGACCGCCCATGATTCCGGAGAGTTCCTCCACCTTTTGCAGAAAACTGCCGGATTTTGGATCCCGCAGATCGGACAAATTAAGGACCCGGATATGATGCCAGCCCTGACGGACCGCCACGCGCATGACCTGATACTGCGTATTGTCGGGCTGGGTCAGGACCAACTTCTTGCGGATTGATCGGCAAGAAGAGGGATATTCTATATTCTCGTCCACATGGAAAATATCCTTCGGATGCGACGAGCCTGGGTTCATCATAATGACCACGACATCGGGTTCCATTTGCGAAATATCCGAAGGGATATGCTGAGGAATGGCGGCATCCACAATTTCCAGCACGCTCCGGCATTTGGCGTGCTCGCCATTCATCAGAAGACATTCATAAAAGTGTCCATAGCAGGTAAACTGCTTTTTCAATTCGGCGGCGTAGAGATATTCCATTTTACAACCCACAACTTTATCGTTTGATTCAAACAGCGCTCCTCGCTGAGGCCGCGCGGTATAACGAACACACATTTTATGCTTTAAGCGCACCCGCATAACAACCTATCTTTTGAACAGAAACCGGACAGGAGCTTTCGACATGGGATATGTAATCGACATTCTGGTGCTTATCGTTTTGATCTTCCAGTTCTTCAAAGGCTGGAAAAAGGGACCGATCGTGGCAGGAATCGGCATTGCCCGCATATTCATCTCCATTATTACCGCATTTTTTGCCGGGCGTTATCTGGGCTACTGGCTGGGTGAAGCGCTCCACCGTCCGCGCATTGTGATAATTCCGGTAACGGCGGGATTAACCTTTGTTTTAATGAACTGCGGCATCTCCATTTACATGTGGTACCTTCAGGAAAAACGTCGGGTCAAAAAGGAAAAAGGCAAAATGCACGCCGCATGGTTCAGCAGTACACTAGGGGGAGCCGTCAACGCGGCGGGCGCGATATTGCCTCTTATCCTCATTTTCTGGCTGGCCGAACTGATCGCAACGGGCGCAACAGGAAAAACCTTCCCCGGCGCTGAAGAGTCCCGCTTCGGAGCATTTGCACGGCGAGCCCTTTATGAGACGATCAATTTCACCATCTCAACCAGTGGAAAGGAATCGCAGGCCGCCGCCATTGCTCGGGCCATCAGCTATCCCTCTTCCGGACTGAATCATCTTAAGGCGGCACTGGAATCGCCATCCATTCAGGATGCGATGAAGGATGCCGATCTGAAGCAGGCGATACAATCCGGCGATCCCAATGAAATTGGGGATAACCCCGCATTCCAAACCCTCTTTTCAGACACAGAAACCCGCAACGAACTGGTTCAACTCGGCATTATTGACCGCAAGGAAACCCCGCATGAGTTTGCCCAGAAACTGGCCGTTTTTGGACAGAATGAAAACATACGCTTCAGTATTAAAAGTCTCCAAGAGCGGGATCTCCTCCAGAAAAACAAGATTCTCCTGCTCATCCGAGACCCTGAGTTTGATGCGATTCTCGAAGAAATGCTGTCGTCCAAGAAATAAGCCGAAACCGCTATTCTTCCGTGCTCATGGGCCCGCGCAGTCGCTTCTTTTCGCCCTGCCTTGTTTTGGCATCCAGCATCCGTGCCTTCGCACGACGGGAGCGGCGGCGCTTTTGTCGGCGTATTTTTTCAATCGCCTGCTGCTTTTCACTTTGTTCGCCCATCACCTTTTCTTCGATCCGCTCACATAGCTCACGCCGAGCCCAATAGCGGTTGTCGGCTTGTGAGCGCGTCCGCTGACAACGGATTTCGATTCCCGTGGGTCGATGAAGCAACTGTACACAGGAGGACGTTTTATTGATTTTCTGTCCTCCCTTTCCAGAACCGCGGATAAAGTTTTCTTCAAGGTCTTTCTCCAAAATGTCCAGCGATTGCATCCGTTCCATCAATCGTTCCTGTTTTTCCTGCGTAATCATGGGGTCATCTATGCCACTTAAATAAGATTTTCTCAATTGATTTCGGTCTCCGACTACATAATATCCTGTAAATGGAAAACATTGCGCAGAGCCTAAATCGAGACACCCTCCTCACGGCGGTTGAACTTTTTGCGTTCATCTATTCTGTGCTGATTCTTTTTGCCTATCACCGCAGGAGTATGTCCACCAGCCAGCAACTCACGAACACCATTATGGAACGCACATGGAAGAGTGAGCAGGTTGTCGTTTTTGCGGCGGGCTTTTTCATTTCCATGTACTTTCTGCCCATCGCTTTTTTAGCTCTTGGACTCAACGGGAAACAAGGTGCCCTGCTTGCATCTGCTATTTTGGCCGCTGTGGTTCAAATTATTATTGTCAGACACATTTCAAGGGAGCGCGGAAAAACCTGGGGCGAAGACTTCGGCATGGACCGAAAAAACATAAAGCGGGCGGCGCTGGCTCTGATCATCTGTATCGTCACGCTCCCCATCATTGCGAAGGCGTCCTTCTTTTACCAACAGCTGCTCGAAAAATATTTTCATATCTCGCTCAACAATCAGGATATTGTTGACCAGATTGTTCATAGTGAACTCTGGATAAAAACGGGGCTCACCGTAACCTCCATCACGCTGATTCCACTTTGCGAAGAACTCCTTTTCCGTGGAGTCCTCTTCCCCTATCTCACCCGCAAAGTCGGTCTTGCGGCAAGCGTCCTGATTGTATCGGCCGTTTTCGCTTTTGTTCACCAAAATGTGGCCTCGGCATTAGCCATCTTTTTGCTCTCCGGCGTTCTCTGTCTGGCCTACTGGCGAACGGGCACCCTTTGGGTGAGCGTAGCGATACACGCCCTGTTTAACAGCACTTCGTTACTCATGATCTTCAGAGGATGATACCTCCAATATCAATAAACCTCCCCGCTGCAAGCAGACGGGCATCTTCTTTGTAGGGCGGGAACGGCTGAAAGCCTTCCCGCCACGGCTGGAAGGTCTGCGACCATTCCAGCCCTACAATTTTTCGCAGCAGGCTATGCCCAACGCTTCGCAATAAAGAGCACATCGCTACCGCGCAAGGAAGATCACCGTTTACTCATTGTGATACGGATGTCCCTCCACCACCGTAAACGCGCGATATAATCCTTCCAGCAAAACGATACGCGCCACGCCGCCGGCCATCACCAACGAGGAGAGCGCCCAAACCGCATCGGCTCGCTGACGAATGCGCTCCGCCAACCCCAACGCGCCGCCCACAACAATCACCATCCGGCGTTTCCCAGCCAACGGAGCATCGCCGCTGCGAGCAGCCCGCAGCAAATCGGCCAGCGGCATCGTTCCCAGTGCTTTGCCTCGTTCATCGCATGCCGCCAGCCAATCGCCCTCTTTCAGCAGCTTTTCAATCCGAACGGCCTCCGCCTCTTTCGTCTGTTCCGGCGTACGAGAGGAAACCTTTTCGTCTTTATACTCCAACACCTCCACACCAAAGTTTCTCAGGCGTCGAATATACTCCTCCTGCGCTAAGGCCAGCGCACTCGGCTTAATTTTTCCGGGCAACAGAACACAAATTTTCATGCCGTGGTTTATGCCCTATTCCAATCGGTAAAAAAAGAAAAAGCCGGATCGCATAACGAACCCGGCTTCTATTTTCAATCGCCAATCTCAAATCGGCAATCGGCAATCTCAAATCGGACTAAACCCCGCTGAAGGCTTCGAAGCCTCCGTCCACCGGAATGACCGCTCCGCTCACAAACTGAGCGGCCTCGGAAATAAGGAAATGGATCGTACCGTATACCTCGTGCTGCTCGCCGAAACGACCGAACGGTGTCTTTGCAATGACCAGCTTACCGCGCGCCGTGTAGGAACCATCTTCGTTCGTCAGCAGTGCACGGTTCTGATTCCCAATGAAGAAGCCGGGAGCAATCGCATTTACACGAATCTTGTCCCCATACTTTTTGGCCATTTCGGCGGCCATCCAGCGAGTAAAGTTATCAATGGCCGCTTTGGCATTGGAATAACCCAACACGCGCGTAATGGCCTGCTTGGACGACATGGAGGAAAAGTTTACCACACAGCCGGACTTCTGTGCCTTGAACGCCTTTGCAAACGTCAACGTCGGCATCACCGTGCCCTTAAGATTAAGGTCCAGCACCTTCGAATAATCCTCAATCTTAAGGTCAAATACATCCTGTTCCGGACCGATGGTTGCGCCCGGCATATTTCCGCCGGCCCCGTTAATCAGCACATCGATGCGTCCGTAGGTCCCAAGCACTTTATCATACACTTCGTCCAGCGCATCCTGATCCAGTACATTACAGGCAAAGCCGCAGCACTTGTCCGAAATTTTCCGTGCCTCTTTCACCACCGCGTCCACCTTATCCTGAAAGAGATCAAGATAGATCACACAAGCGCCCTGTTTCTGCAAATAGTTTGCGGTTCCACCAGCCAAAACCCCGGCGGCACCCGTTACAGCAATCACCTTATCCTGAATATTAAAAAGTTCGTTCACGTTAACTCCTGTTGGTTTTGAAATTTGAGGGGCGCAACCATAAACCAACCCGTGCACATTGCAAGCGCATCTGAGGGAGCTTTCATCGGTTTATAGTCAATCTCGGCTTAAACTATTCTCAACCCTCACCGAGAATATTTTCCGTTAAGCAGAAAATTATTTACATCAAACTCCGAACCGATTTACTCCATTTCAGAGCCCTTCTTCCTGCTTTACTTTCGGAGGCTCTCTGCTTTTTCGGCAGCCCGTTTGGCTTCGTCTTCGAGCTCGGTTTTAGCAACGGCGTCCGTTTCGACGGCGGCACTGATGGCGCAACCATTAGCGTACGCGCTCCACGCCTGAGCGGAACGGGGAGCGGTTTTCGTTGCGCTCCGCAGATAATCAACCGCCAAATCAAATCCTTTGCCCTCTATTCCCGCCAACAGAAGCTGGCTTTGGCCGAGTCCAATCCACGCGGCGGAAAGATCATCGTTTCCTTTCAGCAGAAGAGCGAAGAAAGATTTAGCCGTTTCTGCTTGGCCGCGTGCCAGAAATACTTTGGCACCGCCGATCAGCTCTGCGGGATTTCCCGGCACAGCCAGTCCGCCTTTTTCGATGGCCTGCGCATAGTCAGCGTACGCTTTATCCAGCTTATCCAATCCGGCTTTCTTTAAAGCGGCATGATCGGCGAGGGCACGGTACTTTTCCTCGTTGCGCAGGAGAACGGCCGTGGTTCCATCAAAATAAGCAAGCAGCCAGCGCGGCTGAACGGACTTCCCGAGCAGCAGATCAATTCCGGGAGAAGAGCTTGAGAAAAGCGTATTGAGAATGATCGCATCGGCATCGCCATCCAACCCTTCACAAGTGGTTGATTCGCCGAGAATAACCTCGGAGATGCCATCGATCAGCTCACTGGAATAGCGTCCAGGACGATAATCAATGAGGACTTTTCGACCATAGTTAAAGGCCAGATAGCCGCCGTCTGCCGGCAGATTAAGCGTCTTTTCCGCAGCGGGGAAAGCCGGATCATTGATCAGCTCTGCGAGGCCGGCAGGATAAAGCTGCTCTTCAATTCCCAAACCAAAATTGGAAGCACTCCCGGTTTTTGCATAAGCGTGATTCGTGATAATCGGCATGATAGAAATAAACAGCAGAATGACCCACAGCCCGCCGGTAATCGGCCAGAGGAGGGACTCTTTTTCACCCATGACCTGTTTGAGCGTACTTCTGATATATTCACTGACAGCAGTGAAGCTTAAAACCATGAACGGGAAAGAGAGCACCGCAAACAAAAGCGCCATCTTGGGTGAAGTCAATCCCATGACGGCACCGAAAACAGCGGCGGTTGTCAGCATGATCGGCAGCCGTTTTTTCTGCGTCAGTATACCGGCGGCACCAAGAACCACAACAAACAGAATCAGGGGTTTAAGCGGAGGCGATTGGAAAAAGTCACTCAGCAGCGATGAAACATATGCCGGATCGGGCGAGCTGATTTCTTTAACAACTTGCAGATGAAGATTAAACAGCGAAGGGTTCAGGAGTGTAGCCACAAACAAGGAACCGGCAAGAATCCCGTATGTCGCCGGGGTTGCTGCACTGCGCTTTTTCTTGCTGCGCTGAACCGCTTCAACAGCGGCCAGCAGCGCCAAGAGCGGACCATACAGGAATGAGCCGTGCATATTGGTCCAGATCAACTGCAGCGGAATCAGTACACCAAAAAGAACAGCCGGCTTCGACTGAGTAGAGAGTACATAGAGGAACGCGGCGAGAAAGAACATCATCGGCACTTCCGGACCCACATCCAGCATTTGGAAAATAAGGTGGCCCGATACGAGCAACGCAAAACTTTGGCTCAATTCCCCGCCCCACTTTTTTGAAGTCTGGAGGAGCAGGACAAAGGCACCGAGCAGTCCGAGCGTGTTCAGCAGGATCAGCAGCGGTGCTTGACCAACATTCCATACGACATAAGCCAGCTTGTCATAAAGCCACGTGGGGTTGACCAGCGGGTCTGCTTCCGTGAACGCAATCGGCGCTCCGGTTTTCCCAAGCGCCAGATGGGTCCATATTTGGGGTGTACTGATGGTGCGCATGCCGATAGCGGCAATGAACAAAAGTCCCAACACAATCAGAATGATCGAACCCGACAGCTTCTTACTCATATCTTCTCCCCAGTTGATTCAGCAACGGTCTAAGGGTAGGACGAATCTCGATCCAGATGCAAGTTTCCGGTGAGAGGAAATCAAAAGAGATCCAGTTGCGCCACATTGGCCTTCAGTTTATGCGATCTCTTTTTGGCCAGCTTCGGCTGTCCGGAATCCCCCAGTTCG